>JAHFDA010000020.1 GCA_023249225.1 bacterium | reverse complement strand
CCGTTTTGGAAGACGTCTGCCTTAACCACCGCAGCCCTGGCCGCCCTGGTTTTAGCAGTATTAAACAGCCGCCACTGGTGGGCCGACAAAAAATACAAAGACAGCGCTGTCAGCCTGACGCGTATCAACCAAGCCGGTATGCTGGCCCAGGCCATGGATCAGGCACGCCAGGCCATCCGCCTGGCACCGCATGAAACCCAGTATCTGGTAAATTTGGGGGAAATCTACCAGCAGGCCTATAACCTGGCGCCGGACAGCGCCGAAAAAAAACACCTGCTGGCAGAAGCCATGCCACTTTACCAGCGTTGCGTGGATTTACAGCCTGAAAACTCTTTCTACCTATACAGTTTGGCTGTCATGTATCAGCTGCGCAGCACCTTTTCTGCCGACGAAGCCAGACAACACGCTGACCTGGCACAGGCCGAAAAAGGCTTTGAAAAAGCAGCGGCCTGCGCCCCCAACAATCTGATCTTTGTCAGTCAGGCCGGCGACTTTAAGCAGGCACTGGGAAAACCCGCCGAAGCACTGCCCTACTATCAAAAAGCAGTGCAAATCGACGATTACAGCAAGACGCAATGGATTAAACTGGCCCAAACCCATGAACAACTGGGTCATGTGGCCGAAGCCAATCAGATTTACGCCGAACTTTCGAATAAGATGCAAAATTATTTGACGCAGGCCCACGCTTTCATCGCGCAGGAAAATTGGCATTATGCCAGCACGGTTCTGGGCGAGGCCTTGTTGTTTGACCCAGACCACATTGACGCCCGCCTATTGAATGTTAAATGCATCATGCGACAGCTTGACCAACCCGATCACGGACAACGTGCGGCCATTGAAAAACACCTTAAGGAAATTCTGCGTCGCCAGCCTGACCATACCGAAGCACGCCAACTCCTTGAAACTTTTTATCGCCAACCGCGTCCGTCCGCACCGCAGGTGACTGGCTTGTTTCAATAATGACGGCAGCATTCTGGCATCGCAGCATGGGCTACCTGATCCGCAGCCTGCAATGCCTGCTGGCCGCAGGCCTGCCTTTGGTATTCACACTTAGAACCCATTCGGTATTTGAAATGAATAAACTTACTCTACTACGTATTTGCACCGTGCTGCTGTTGGCATTAGGTGTGGTTGAATATCTCTGGCAAAGAATATATCCCCGCCCTATCCATGAGTACGCTGCCACATCTCGGCACAAGAAAAACAAAAAACCCGTACCGCCCCCATCTACGGTCAACGCTCCTTCGTCCGGAGAGCTTGCTCATCTAAACTGCTCCCCCTGGATACCCAAAATATTTGTGGGCCTCTTGATGGCCTGGTGCGTCAGTCTATTGCTAAGCACCTTGTTCGGCGCCAACCCCTGGGTGGCCCTGATCGGCAGCTATGACCGTTGGGAAGGTCTATGGACCCAGTGGCATTATGCCGCCTTGCTGGGTGCTTTTGTCTGGCTCACGCGCAGCCCGGCCAGCCTGCGCTGGATGCTTGCGAGCCTGGCGCTGGGGGCCAGTGGGTCGTCGCTGTTTGGATTGGCGCAATATTTTGGTTACGACGTCAGCGGCGCACACTGGACGCTGGAAGTCACCCAACGTATTTTTGGCCTGATCAACAACCCGGTACATTTTTCGGCTTATTCTGCCATGATGTTTCCGGTGCTGGCAGGCTTGTATCTGGCCGCCTTGTATGACCGGCGGCCTTGGGCCATGACCTGGCAAAGCCTGCTCCTTGCGGCCGCAACCCTGACTTATTTGATGGTGTTCTTTAGTTTTAGCCGAGCTGCCTGGCTGGGACTGATGGTGTCGGTCACCTATGCTTGGATCCATGCCACCCATGCCATCGGTGATCCTACGCGCCAAAACGTATGGATAGACTTTGTCTTAACCTTGCCCGCTCTGGCCGCCTGGTTTTTGATCAGCGTATTTCGCATTTATACCAGTCACCTGTCCCTAGCGGTATTGGCTGCCTGCCTATTGGTGGGATATGGTGCCGCATTGTTTTTCCTGGGCAATGACAAGCGCACACTGTTACTGCGCCTATGTATTTTCTTGATGGTCGGCGCATTGGTGTCCGTTCCCTCGTCGTGGACCTATCTGCTGGCCTATCTGGCTTGTCTTGCAGCGGTTATTTTTCTGTCTAAAAACAGCTTACCGCAGGCACGCCTACGTTACGGTCTGCTGGCACTAGGCCTGGTGCTTGCCCTTGCGCCAACAATCTTTTCATTACCGCAGTGGCTGGCTGATCTTTCACCCCTCGCAAAAGGATCGGTTCGGAACCGCAGCATCACCAGCACCATCCAGGAAAAAAGTGCCAGTCTTGGCGATGACCCCGCCAAACATTCATCCCGTCCCAGCATGTTGCGGACCGGTATTCGCGGCTGGATGGATGGGCCCCGAAACATGCTGATCGGCACTGGCCCAGGCACCATCCGCTATGTGTTTCCAAAATACAAAGGTCCCGAATACCACCAAGTCGAGGGACATTACGAAAGCATTGCCGACAACCTGCACAATGAATACATCAACACGCTGCTCACAGGGGGTATCTTAGGCCTGTGCTTTTGGCTGGGACTGCTTGGTTTAGGCTTGTATGCCCTGTGCGCTGGGCTGGGACAACATTGGCAAACGCCGGCACGGCCGGTCTTATCCGGATTGCTCGGGGGCTCTTTGGTCTTTCTTGCGCAAAGCAATTTTAATTTTGGCACTGCGGCCACCAAGGGCACGTTTTATATTTTTCTGGCGCTGGGCATTGCCGGTGCGATACGTCCGGAAATATGGGGGGAAGGTGACGCAGAATGCGGAACGCGGAACGCGGAACAGAAAACCATTCTAAACCGGTTATTCCACATTCCGCATTCCACATTTCGCATTGCATTATTGTGTGTCATCGCCATCCTAACCCTGGGTCTGCTTTATTTAATCTGGATTCCCTGGCGGGCAGATGCGTATTACAACCGTGGCTTGGATCTGCATGCCCGGGCCAACGCTTACGGGTCGTCTGACCTTTATCAGCTTTGTCTGACTAGCCTGACTCAAGCCGCTGACCTCTTTCCGCTTGAAACTGAATACCGCTTTGAGCTTGGAAGGATTTATTATGAGGTTTACAAAAAAAGCCCCACCCATGAGTTGCGTCAAGGTGCCCTGACACAGGCGCGTAACGCCTACGAGCGGTGCTTAAAATATCAGCCCCAAAACCCCTGGTATCTGACGCGCATCTCGGCCGTGATGCAACGCCTGGCTGCCTTGGAACCCGATCCCGGCGCACACGAAGACTTGATGATTCAAGCCGAGAATTATTCCGTTCGGTCTTCAGATGCCGATCCGCTTAACCCGCTTTTTTTAGTAGATGCCGGTTACCTAAAGCATCAGCGCGGCAAACTGGACGAAGCGCTGGCGTATTATGACCGGGCGCTGGCCATCGAACCCAACATCAAACAAATTTGGGTGAATAAAGCCAATGCTTTGGGAACTCTGGGACGCATGCATGAGGCCGAGGCGATCCGCAAGGAAATCAATGATCGTACCCGTGCTCTGGCCGAAAAAGCCGATTCTTTTTATCAGCAAGGCAACTTACGGATGGCGGCCATGACACTGGCTGAACTGGTACATTTTGCCCCAGACATGCTGGACATACGCATGAGCCTGGCGGCCATTTATATTCAAATTGGCGGCAACAACCTGGGCGATGCCGAGCTGCAATACCAAGCCGTGCTCGAACGCAACCCGCGCCATACCCTGGCCCAGCAGGGTCTTGAACGCCTGCGCCGCCAACGCCTTAAGGATCTCGGAAATTATTCCCCACCCAATTTAAACTAAACCACATGCCGATATACATGCGGTTCATCACGTATCGCCTGCCAGTTTGCCTCGATCCAGTCAATCGTTTCAGTGACACCTTGCGTAAAAGAAATTTGTGGCTGCCAGCCCAGTTCTTCGGCGCTTAGGCGGCAGTCAAGCCAGTACGCATCGTCCTGCCCGGCACGTTCGCCCGAAATTTCGGTGACCTGCTGAAAGTTCTGCCCCATTTGCTGCGCAATAAAGCGCACCACCCAGGCAATATCGTGCGAAAAGTCAGTTGCAAAATGATAAATCCCTCCCGATCGCCCTTTTTGCATGCAGGCCAGTATCCCGGCGCATACATCGCGGATATGAATGAATACACGCACTGCGCTGCCGCCCCCGTGCAGCGGAATTTTTTTGCCTTGTTTAAGATAGATGATCGTGCGCGGAATAATTTTAAACAGTTGCTGGTGTCGGCCATAGACATTGGTGGAACGAATGATGCGCACCGGAAAGTTAAAGCGCCGGAACAAGGTCAAAAGATACAGATCTGCCGCCGCCTTAGACGCCGCATAGGCCGAAGTCGGGTCTACGGGAGCATCTTCGCGCACATGACCCTTGGCATGGCCATAGACTTCGGCGCTGGAAACATGAATGTACTGCTTAAGATAGGCCCGCTGGCGCAGGGCGCTGCACAGGTCAACCACGGCCTGCGTGTTGATACGGAAATATTCTGAAGGGGTTTCGTTGCTTTGAAACACTTCGCTTAAAGCCGCAAAATTAATGATCACTGCGGGCTTGACCCGGTCGAGCAAGGCCAATAGATCCGGTATGGCCTGGGTCATGTTGATTTGGTGAAATTGGTAACGCCCGGGAGCCTTTCCCAAGTAAGGCAAATATAAAGCCGACTTTTCTGGCGAGCGGCTGATCCCCAGCACTTGTTGTGCTCCGTGTTCAAGCAAAAGGTCGACCATGTGGCTACCCGAAAAACAGTTGCTCCCCAGCACCACCACGGTTGCAAGGCTCATGCTTGCGCTCCAAAAAATTTGCGGATTTTTGCGCTCACATAGTCGATATCCGCTATTTCAAGATGCTGATGAATCGGCAGCGACAAAATCTGTCGGGCCTGGGCTTCGGCCACCGGAAAACTGCCGGTCGCATAACCCAACTTGGCCGCACAAGGCTGGCGGTGAATTGGAATCGGGTAATGAATCTTGGTTTCGATGCCTTGTTCCATAAGGAATTTCTGCAAAGCATCACGCTGCTCGCATTGAATGATAAAAACATGATAAACCGCGTAACACTGCGGCGCATCTTGCGGACAACGCAAGCCCGCCACATCTCCGAGCCGCTCCCGATAACGCTGGGCATGGGCCCGACGCTTTTCGGTGACGTCTGTCAGGCGCTCAAGACGCACGTTAAGAATGGCGGCCTGCAACTCATCCAGGCGCATATTATCGCTCCATTCCACCACTTCATCGCGGTTTTTAAGACCCAGGTTGCGCAGCACCCGCAAGCGCGCCGCCAAACCATCATCGTGGGTGGTGATAGCTCCGGCATCGCCCATGGCATTAAGATTTTTCAGCGGATGCATGCTAAAGGCCGCCGCATGTCCCCATGCGCCCGCTTTTTTTCCGTCCCAGGTAGCGCCAATGGCCTGGGCCGCGTCTTCTAAAATCTTTAAGCCGTGGGCTTGAGCCACCTGGGTGATGGCATCCATGTCGGCCATACGGCCCGTCAGATGCACCGGCATAATGACCTTGCTGCGAGCAGTAATTACTTTTTCAATGGCTTGCGGATCGATATTGAGATCCTCACGCACATCAGCAAACACCGGCTTGGCACCCAATAGCACCGCTGCTGTGGCCGAAGCCACAAAAGAATTGGGCGGGACAATCACCTCGTCACCCGGCTCCACTCCCAATATTTTGAGTCCCAGCACCAGCGCCGCCGTGCCGCTGGAGACGCCAATGGCATGTTTGACGCCGCAGAATTCGGCCAGCTTTTTTTCGAAGCGCTCGACTTCCGGGCCTAGGATATATTGCCCCGATGCCATGGTGCGGGTGACAGCCGCAAGCAAGACATCCTTTTCAGCGGCGTACTGCGCCTTAAAGTTAACGTAAGGAACCTGACGCAGAACCGTGCTGCTCACACGCTTTTGTAAAACTCGTGTACTTTTTCGATCACGTAATCGATTTCGTCAGGCCGCAAATGTTGATCCACCGGAAAGGTAATGAACTCGCGCGCCTGCCGTTCGGTTTCTGGAAAATCACCGGGTTTGTATCCCAGATGTCTCAAGCCCCTTTGCCATGGCAGCGGAATAGGATAGTGCACCTTGGCTTCGATGCCGTTTTCTTCAAGAAAGCGTAAAAGTGCATCGCGCCGGTAAGCCTGTACCATGTACAAGTGATAAACCCTTTTGACGTTGGCGCGCCGTGGCGGAAGCGTGATTTGACCCGACAAGTTTTTAAATCCGGCATCATAGCGCGCTGCATTTTGAATACGCCTGGCAGTGATATCCCCTACCTGCCCCACCAGCGAATTGCCTACAATAGCCTGCAAGGTATCTAAACGGGAGTTGTATCCCAAAATTTCAATTTCATCGCGATTTTTAAGACCATGGTTGCGTAGCAAACGCAATGTTTCGTTGAGATCATCACGGTTGGTCACCACCACCCCGGCATCGCCCCACACATTGAGATTCTTTAGCGGATGCAAGCTAAAACCTGCCGCCGCGCCAAACGTGCCCGCTTTTTGTCCGTTAAATTCGCAGAGAATAGACTGACAGGCATCCTCTACAATCGGCAGGTGATGTTTCTTGGCAATGGCTTCAATGCGATCCATGTCGCAGGCCTCGCCTGTAATGTGTACCGGCATGATGGCTTTGGTGTGCGGCGTAATGGCCGCTTCAATGCGCTCGGGATCAATTGTAAAATAAGGTGTGACGTCGACGAGTACCGGACGGGCCCCAGCCGCATTAATCGCACCTACTGTGGCGATAAACGTATTGGCAGCCGTAATGACTTCATCTCCGTGACCGATCCCCAGAGCTTTAAGCCCCAACATCAGACTGTCCGTACCCGAAGCCACACCAATGGCATGCTTAACACCGATCACCCTGGCAAAGGCTTGTTCAAACTGGGCTACCTGCGCTCCCAAAGTATAGTTGCCTGATTGAATGAGCCTGCGAATTTCTTCAAAGACAGGCTCTGGGTCAGCAAATTGCTGTGGCAGATAAGAATACCGGACTTTTTTTTGAGGCACAGTTTCGCTAGGCATGGCTCACCGTTTGTTCTAATTTAATGTCTTTCATACGCTTAATATTAAAATACAACGGGTTATGAAGCGGATTCTGAATCTTTCCGGCCTGGTAAGCCTCGGCGATACCACGCACCGCATCCTGTATCGTGTGGCGTGCCTTAAATCCAAGCACACGCGCAATCTTGTCTGAATTGACATGGTACGAACGCGGATCGTCGCTGGGTTCCACCACAATCTCGCAATCCTGACCCACTTCCTGTTTGACAATGTCGGCAATGGCGGACACCGCTAGATTTTGATAACCCGCGTTAAAGACCTGGCGGTGGATTTTTTCGGCCGGAGCTTCTAAAAGTACTTGATAAACTTCGGCCATGTCCTGGATATGCAAATTCGGCCGCCGCTGCGAACCCCCAAAAACCCGAATGCGCCGATTGACCAGCGCGTGAATGGTAAGAATATTAACCGTCAGATCGAGACGCAGGCGCGATCCATAGCCACAGACCGTGGCCGGACGCAAAATGACCCACGTGCACAGGTCATCTAAACCCGCCCGTCGCAACTCGTCCTCGCACATCATCTTGTATTTGGAATAATCCGTCAGCGGTTCACACGAATCTTCCTCTAGCACGTCACTTTTTTCTTTAATGCCATACACACTGGAACTCGATGCATACACAAAGCGTTTGATCCCGTTTTGGCGAATGGCCTCAAGTAAATTAAAAAAAGCATCATAGTTAATTGATTTGCCCAGAGCGGGGTCAAGGTCAAAACTGGGATCATTGGAAATACATGCCAGGTGCAGCAACGCATCGGCACCCTTGGTTTCACGCAAAACCGCGGCTTTATCGCGGATATCCATTTTGACTTTGACAAGGCGGGAATGGGTTTCTAAACCGCGGAAAACTTCGTTTCCATACATAAACAGGTCGAGTACCTTTACAGAGTATCCCCGGGTCAACAAGTGCGGCACCAACACGCTGCCCACATAACCCGCCCCACCGGTAATCACCACGTTCACTTGACACCCTCCACTGCCGTCATCAGTCCGCGCGCCAGCATGCTGGCATCCAGTATGGCATGAATGAGCGCCTGGTGGGTGGTCTCCACAATGCCATAGGTATGCGAGGCCACATAAAAGTTATAGTCCCCCAGTGTACGCAGCGGGTTAGCAGAATCAAAACCAGAAAATGTCAGCACCTGGCATTGTTTTTCACGGGCGGCGGCAACTGCGTTAAGAATATCCGGCGAACGTCCGCTGCTGCTGATGGCCACCAGCACATCACCCGCCTTGCCGTAACACTGCACTGGCCGCGCAAACACCTGATCGAATCCAAAATCGTTCCCCAGGCAAGTCAGCAAAGATCCATCATTAAAAGCCAGGGCTTCGAGACCACCGTTTTTCCAAAAATCAATGGCCATGTGGCTGCAGATACCCGCGCTGCCCCCATTACCCACAAACAATACCTTAGAACCGCCGCCACAGGCTTTTTCAATTAAAGCCGCTGTCTCGGCCAAGGCTGCCGATAAGTCCAGCGCCATACGCTCACGGGTGGCTTGGGCCCCTTGGATGCCCTGTTGCAGGGCCACCAAAAAATCGGTGGCATAACGATTGCGGGTTTTAAGCGAATGAGCCATGTGATTTATTTAAGCAGGTTGTTCATGTACTTATGCAGCAACACTGGATCAATTGGCTCGCGGTTACCCACGGTTTCAACTGCGATCATGCCCACGCAGTTGCCTACAAAACCAATGATATCGGGCGGCGCTTTTTGATAGGCCAGGGCCGAGGTGATGGCAAACAAGGCGTCTCCGGCGCCGGTGCGGTCGACCACCCGATTGCTAAAAACCGGCGTTTCAATAATGTCCCCCGCATCAGTCACCAGCGATGACCCCTCGGCGCCGCGGCTGACCATGAACAGGGGGCAACGCAGTTCTTGTTTGATCACCTTGGCAATGCTCATGAGATCCCCCGATTTGGTGCGCGCTGCCAAACGCAATTCGGGCTCGTCAATGCTGACATAGTGCGCACTACGGTACTTATTAACTGGGTTAAAACCCATGTTGGCGCTGTTGGTCTGGGTGTTAAGCGCCATAAAACGCTTGCAGTCATAAAATGTCTGCTGCAATTGGGCATCAATCATGCCATGGCCAAAGTCGGCCACCATCAGTATGGGGTGATCGCTGACATGCTGGTTAAAAAGCGCACGTAATTTTTCTGAAATCGGCGCCGATACGGCTTCATCATTGAGATATTGCAATTCGAACATTTTGGTTAAAAACTTAGGTTCCAGGAAACGCTGTTTTCGGATCGTGGGTCGGTCTGAAAGCAACAAAGGCGCCAGCACAATGTTGTCACGGGCAAGTTTTTCTTTAAAAAAAGGCAACCCGTATTCGTCCTCGCCCAGGATGGTAATCAGTGTCACCTGCTTGCAAAAATTGGCCAGGTGCCGGGCGATGGCCGCAGAACCTCCTGCAAAACATTCTTCGCCAATGTAACGCGAAGCCACAATGCTGTCCTTGGGCGGCTTGGCCATGGGTCGGCAATACGTGTATTGGTCAAAGATCGCCTCGCCCACCACCAGCACAGACAGGGATTCGAGCTTTTTAATATAGGACCAGATTTCATCGGCACTGTAACGCGTTCTAATTTGTTTTAAATAACGTTCCGCGTCCGGGGAATAGGGTCGAAAAAACTGGTTGATCAAGGCGCTTGAACTAAAGCTTTCTTCATCGGTATACACCAACTGCCCGCCCACCGCCTCAACCGCCGCTTGTTCATGCGCAATGTTTCCAGTGACATCCTGGCCTGGGTCGCGGTAGTCGCTGCCTTTGACGTAAACATGGGGTTTCAGCTGTCTGATGGTTTCAATGGATGTCTCCCACTGATTGAGCACCACATAGTCTACGTATTCCAGTGATGCAATGGTCTCCATGCGCAGGCGCTGATTAAAATAAGGGCGTCCAGGCGCCTTACGCGCAAATTCGTCGGGCGTCACCGTCACCACCAGCACATCGCCAAAGCCGCGCGCCGCTTTAAAATGCAGGATATGCCCCGGATGCATCAGGTCAAAAACACCGTGGCATAAGACCACACGCTTGCCCTGCTTGCGCGTTCTTTCCAGGGTCTGTACCGCCTCCTCGAAAGGGAGAATTTTAGAATCGGCGCCGTTCATGCCGTTGTCACGCCACGGGGGCTCAAGTAGGTAAACCAATCTTGCGTGGCTTTCGCAATGCTTTCTGGCGTCCACACGGGTGCATCGCGCCAGTCTTCAAGTTGCTTAAGCATCAGCTGTACACCTGCTTCAAAGCTAACCTTTGGTTTCCAACCGATCATGTTGCATATTTTCGTGGTGTCCGCAAAAGTACAATCGGGTTCTCCCGGCCGTTTGGGAATGTGAACCCGCGCCTTGGCTCCCAAAAGATCTACCAGTAAATTAACGCTGTAGTGGCCTCCGGAACCCACATTAAAAACATCACCCCTGTGTACCGAAGCCGCAGCGGCCGCAAAGGCTTCAGCCACATCGCTGACAAAAGTAAAATCACGCGACTGAGCACCGTCGCCCACAATGGTCAGGGGCTGGCCATGCAAAAGTTGCGACAGAAATACGCCAAATACCGCGCCATATGCACCGGTGGTGCGTGAACGCGGACCATAAACGTTAAACAGCCGCAGCGACAAGACCGGTACGTCGTAGACCTTGCCCCAGTGCAGCACAATCTGTTCTCCCAGGTATTTGGTGAGGGCGTAAGGATATTCGGGCCGAATCGGAGCGCTTTCGGGCGTGGGATAAACATCGGGTACGCCGTAACACGAAGAGGAGGCCGCATAAATCACTTTACGAACACCGGTCTGGCGCGCAGCCTCCATGACCGACAACGATCCGGTGACATTATTTTGAAAATAAAGCTGCGGCTTTTGAATCGACGGCACAATATCCGCCAGTGCTGCCAGGTGAAAAACCCAGTCGACACCTTCAAAAAGTCCAATGAGACTATCGGTATCGCACACATCGGCTTGTACAAATGAAAAACGCGGATGTGAAAGCGCCGCTTCAATATTTTTCCGTCGGCCCGTCATCAGACTATCCAGCGCGATGACCCATACGCCCTTGGCAAGCAAGGCATCCACAAGATGGCTGCCGATAAACCCGGCACCTCCAGTGACGATGGCTTTGGGTGGTTGAGTCATAGGTTGTGTTGTCTATTCCCAGATTCGACGCTGGCCGTACCGTGGTGGCTGTGTCTGAACCCGTACATATATTGTGGGTTCAATCAAGCCGCATTGCAGCTTGTTGATAGAAGTTTTCCCAGGCACGGCACGCCGTGAACCCAGAGATAAACTCCCAACGATTTAGTGTTGGCTCAGCACCTGCCAACCGGCCGGTACGGCCCAGCAAGTTTAGTGTAACAAACCCCCGTGGTAGGAGCACGCGCAACCTGCTTCTACCGCGTCAAACGCACTAAACGTTGCCATTGCCTGGCTTGTCCAAAATCGAAGACCTGTATATTTGGATGCGCGATTTGCCTAGAAAATTCCTGCAGATTTTGCCAACCCTGCGGATGGGCCAGCGATTGTTTACTCATCGAAACCCAAACAGTTTCTGCATTTTGCAAGGTGGGTTGTGGAAAATTGACAAAGTATCGACGCCAAAAAACCTGAATCGCCATGACCGGGGCTGAACCGTGGTAATACATACGAAACACATGATAAGACTCCGGTATATTTTCTGTGTCGGTGACAATGACATCATGCGATCCAACATCGCGATTTAACTGATCAGTCATCGCCTGATAATTGTCCATGAGTAGCGGATGATACGGCAAAGCATAATAGTAACGGTGCGCAAGCAGTAGCGGCGCCAACCACAAAAGGAGCGCCCCGCGTAACACATAAGATTCAAAATACTGGTCTATGCCGATGGCCAACAACAGGGCATAGGCGGGCGCAATCACAGCCATATGCCGGGCATCAATGGCGCTTCGCATCAGCACACCCGCCACCAGCACAGTAAGCACAAACTGCAAACCCAAAAAGAATGAGAGCGACTTGGCCTTGGTAAATTGTCTGGCATTGCCAAAAAGGATTACCGCCAGCGGAATGACCAGCGACAGTGTCATCATCAAAACATGCCACGGTTGTTTAAGTAAGGCACGCAGTTCCGCAAGGGTCAGGGAGCCATAACGAAATCCGCCCCCCAGATGCAGAAAAAGACCCCCCAGGCTTTTTATGTATTTAGGCAGGCTCATTGGATTGGGGTTGATATTGACCATTTTTTCGCGACCAAAATGATAGGCGAATTCGTAGAGTGCCGGAATCGACAACACCATGAGCAAGGCCCATAGCGTGAACCAAAATGAAGCGGAGCGCCAAGCCATCCAGCCGCGGGCACAGGCCCAAAGCCAAAAGGCCCCCTCTGCCGCCGCCACCAGCCAACCGTAGTGATGTGTCCAGGTCATGGCCAGGTTTGAAAACACATACGCTACCATCATTGGCCAACGGCGATCCTCTTCGAGACATAAACGCAAAAACACATAAGTCGAGGCTAAAGCAAACATCATCAGCCAGGCATAATCGCGTATTTCCTGTGCCGGAAGAATAAAGTAAGGGTGTGCCGCGAGCAAAGCCGCACCCAACCAGGCCGCCCGCACGGACACAAAGCGGCGTAAAAGCAAAAAACCCAGAGGCACACACAAGCTGCCCCACAACACACTGGGCAGGCGCAAAGCCCACACATCTGCTCCCGCAAACCGGGCATAGAGATGCATCAGGACGTAATACAGTGGCGGGCGACCCGAGGTCCGGTCTATAAAGGTGGTCTTGAGAATCGCCTTAAGATCCGGATGAGTTATCACCCAATGAGACTTAACCTCGTCACCATGCATCGATTTGGCCCCTAAGCCATAGAGTCGCAGTCCGAAGGCCAAAGCCATAAGCAACAACAAGCCTAAAATCGGAAATTGATAAAATCGGGGCTGTCGCATCACTATAATAGTAGCAACCCAATCCACCATGAACACCCTTGCCCCAGCTATTTCCATTGTCTCTCCCCTGCACAACGAAGAAGGCAATGCCGAACCGCTGTATCAGGCCATTTCACATGCCCTGAAAAACTTTGGGCGGTCTTATGAAATAATCTTTGTCAATGATTGTTCGACCGACCGTACTTTGGACATACTGAAAACCATACACAGCCAAGACCCGCATTTTCATTACTGTGACCTGGCTGCAAATGTGGGTGAAAACTGGTCGTTATTGGCAGGCATTTCTAAAACCCAGGGACAGATTATTGTCACCATCGATGGTGATTTTCAAAATGATCCGGCCAATATACCCACTTTGGTGAATGAAATTGAAAAAGGCTACCTGGCCGTGAACGGTTGGCGCCGCAAACGCCAGGGTCATTTTATAACCCGGGTGCTGCCGTCCATCATTGCCAATGCGCTCATTGCGCGCTTAAGCGGCATCCCGGTACATGACTGTGGCTGCGGACTTAAAGCGTATCGCCGCGAATTTATTGTGGGCTGTTATGTTCCCAAAGGGTTTATGAACCGTTTTTCACCCGTGGCCTTTGGAATCAAGGCCCATCAGTTTAACGAGGTCGAAGTCACCGATCGCCTACGCAAATACGGCCAATCGCATTACGGCCTCTCGCGCATATTTATCGTTTTAAGTGACTTATGGGTGGTGCCTTTTTTGCCTTACGGACCTGCCAAAGTGGCACCGTTAATCAAATGGATCAGCCTGTCTATTAGCTTGGCCAGCCTGATATTGAGCCTGCTGCATGTGGCCAGCTTACTCCCGGCCTGGCCAGCGGCCCTGATGCTGCTCGCCGGATTTTGGAGCTACAGCGTTCACCGCAACTTGCAACTCTTTGTCAGCGCGCAAAAGCAACCCCTGTTTGTGATTAAAGATTTTCAGTAAGTCGCTTGAAAAAACCTACTTTAAACGCGTCCGTGGTTCCTGCGCTGGTATCGATCATGGCCATCGCTGTCTTGGTCTACGCCGTCAGCCGGGTAGAATCGGCGCAAAGCATCTGGGAACATCTGGGACGTTTTGACCCACGCTGGGGCGTGTTAGCTTTTGGCGCCAACGGCCTGAACCTGGGGTTAAAGGCACTGCGCTTTCGGTATTTCTTAAACGCGCGCATCCGTCTGCGGGTGATGACGCGCATCGTGTGCATGCACAGCTTTTGGAATAATGTACTGCCCTACCGTTCGGGTGAACTTTCGTATTTGTATTTGCTCAAACAGCAATCTGGCATCACCGGGGGACAATCGCTGGTCTCTTTGGCCTTGGCGCGCATATTTGATGTGGTGGCCCTGGCCTTGATGGTGGTGGTGGCCCTGGGCATGGGCTGGTTTAAAGCTGCCATGCCTGCGCCCACGGTTGTACAAACACTGGTGGTGGCCTTGGCCATGACCTTGTTGATCATGACCCTTTGGCTTTTGACACGTCATGGGAACATACTGGCCACGCAAATCCAGCACTGGGTAAACACGCACACCTGGTTTGCCAGTGGCTGGCCGATGCACATCGCACACAAGGTCACCGAAACACTTCAGGCTCTGGGAGCTTTGCGCAAACCCTCTGCCTTGTTTGCCTTTACCGTCCTGTCCCTGGCGGTCTGGTTAAGTGACGCCGGACTCATGTGGTTGGCGCTTAAAGCCGGCCATGTCAGCTTGTTCTGGTGGCAAACGCTGTGGGTCTCGTTGTTTCCGGTGCTCTCGGCGCTGATCCCCATGCAGGGCCTGGCCGGAGTCGGTACTTTTGAAGGTACCCTCACAGCGGGTTTGGCCTTGCTGGGTGTGCCCGCCGCAAGCGCGCTGGGAGCCAGCCTGTTGGTCCATCTGCAACTTTTAAGTTTTTCGGCCATCCTGGGCGGCATGGCCTACGCCTGGCATCTTAGAGCGCGGCGCCACCCATGAAAGCCAGGACGCACACCGACCTCTATCTACTGTTCGGCGCGCAGCATAAAGACTTTCGTAACGAAAACCTGATGGAACTGGTCTTGTCATTGACCCGCGGAAAAACATTGCTCGATGTGGGTTGTGGCTACGGCCCACTGCTGATCAAAGCCCGTCAAAAAGGTCTCGATGCCTATGGCCTTGAACCCGATCCCGCTTTGGTGGCGCTGGCCCGACAGCACGACCCATCGCTACGCATCACTCCCAGCACACTGGAAGCTTTTGAATCGACTGAACTCTACGACAACGTTGTCTTGATCGATATTTTGGAGTGCGTGCCTGCGGTTGAGCCCGTACTTGAGAAATGCGCACAGCTGGTTAAATCCGGCGGACAGCTCATTGTCGTGGCGCCAGCGCTGTCATGGCTCTTTGGCGCGCGTGATCGCATGATGGGATATTACCGTCGCTGCGACCGAGAACCCCTGACGGCCTGGATACGCGCCCTGGGTTTGCACATTGTGCACGTCCGCTACTGGAATGCCTTGTTGGTGATTCCGTACGCGCTTTTATATCAAGTGCTTAACCGACAATCGCAATACGAGCAGCTGCGCGGTCAATCACAGGGGCTTGTGTCTAAGGTATTGTTTGTGTGGTTTAAGTGGATCGAAAATAAAATCAACTTTGGCTTTGGACTAAGCCTGATCGTGGTGGCTCAAAAAAAACGTTAAACGAGTGTCTGCCAGGCTCCCTGCTGGCTTAGTGAACGTTCAGCCGCCTCCAAAATATGCACCACTCGGGCAGAAAAAATTCCGTCGGTGATCACCGGTTGCCCCGTTTGCAAGGCGTTGATAAATGCCTCACAGGCGTTTTGCAAAGGCTGGTCTTGGGCCATAAATCCCGCATACGGGTGCGCTTGCTGCCGGCGCGCTTCGGGAGACAGGTGAAAATAAAAGTCGGGTTCGCGTGTGCCGTCAAAAATCTCAACGCCCCGGATGGCAAAGCTGCCTTCGTAAACCAAGGTCTTGTGGCTACCCACCAGCGTCACCCGCGCCACCTTGGGCACCGGTTGACCATACAAGGTCTGGCCTTCCCAGCCCAGCACAATATCTGCCTTCCAATCGTCACTTTCAACCTGCCCCAGGGCTGCTGCCAGAACCTCTGATGGCAAGCGACCCAAGGCCTCCATGCGCACACGGGCCTGATGCACGCCCAAAAGATAGTGCAATGCCGCCAATGCATGCGGGCCTGAATCCCACAAAACCGATGGCCCCAGGGGTTTGGGCCGCGCTGCCAACCACTCGCAACGGCAATGCAAAATTTTTCCAAGCGCACCCGTGGCCACACTTTGGCGCACGTTTTGCAAGGTGTGGTCATAGCAAAAAGTATGGTCGGTAAAAAGCAGAACTTTTTTTTGCTGGGCCAAAGACAGCAAATCTTCGACCTGATCGGTGCTGACGGCCAAAGGCTTTTCGACAAACACATGTTTGCCCGCCTTAAGGGCTGCCCGGACAACTTCATAATGCCCTGCGGGAGGTGTGGCCACCACCACGGCCTGCACATCGTCAGTCAACAAGCGCTCCAGGTCGGCGGAACCAGGACAATTTAATTGTGTTTCACGGATCACTTTTTCGAGAATCTTGGCCTGCTGATCACATAAAGCCCGTATGTCTACCGCTTCGATCCCCTTAAAAACCTGAACCAGTTTTGAACCCCAGTATCCTAAACCGACCACTGCTAACCCAATTTTTTTCATCCCTTTCGATTATTCCAAGGCTGACACAATTCCACAACCTTCGCCTGGCGACCGGCATCGTAAAATAGTTCCAGATGACAAGCGCTTTCCAAAGCCATACCATAACGAACATGAAAGTACCGCAACTGGATCTGGCGCGTTTTTACCAAAAACACGTTGAGGAATGGTGCCAGAACATTCATCAAATTGCAGCCAGTGGCCGTATCATCAACGGATCTTTTAAAAAGCAATTCGAAGGTGAATTTGCCCAGTACCTTGAAGTCCGGCACGCGTTGGGAGTGGCCTCGGGCACTGACGCCCTGTGGCTGGCGCTGCGTGCCAGCGGCATCGGTCACGGAGACGAGGTGATCCTGCATGCCAACGCTTTTGTGGCCAATGTTGAGGCCATTCTGGCAGCAGGCGCACGTCCGGTCCTGGTAGACAAATCGGCGCACGACTATGGCCCCGACCTGGAGCAGGTGCGGGCCGCCATATCCCCGCGTTGCAAAGCCATCATGGTGGTGCATCTATGCGGTCTGCCCGTCGACTTAGATCCGCTGTGTGCGCTGGCCGTCCAGCATGGCCTGGCGCTCATCGAAGATAGTTCCCAAGCCCAAGGCGCCAGTTACCACGGAAAAAAGGTAGGCTGCTTTGGACGCTATGCCGCTTTTAGCCTGGGACCCGTGAAAAACCTGGCCTGCATGGGTGACGGTGGTTGCGTGGTGACCCAGGACGATGAACATTTTGAAAAACTGCGTTACCTGGGCGTCCATGGCCAGATCAAAAAATATGACCACGCCTTGTATGGCTGGAACAGCCGTCTTGATGAGGTCTCCGCCGCATGGCTGCTGATCGGCTTAAAAAGTTTGGATCTGCGCAATCAGTGCCGGGCCGACATCTACCGCCAATATCGCGCAGCCTTTGCCCAGCTCCCCTTGACCCCCATGCCAGATTTTCATGATCGCACTTGTGTGTTTCACCAGGCCATTTTTGAATCGGCGCAGCGCGACGCGCTTAAAACTTTTTTAGGAGAACGCGGCATAGAAACCGGCGCCTATTACCCGACCCCCCTGCATTTGCAAAGCGCCTGGCACGCTACCCAGTTGCCCAAAGGACATTTTCCACGCGCTGAACAATATTGCCGCGAAAACCTATCCCTGCCTGTTTTTCCTGAATTGACCGAAGCAGAAATGAGCCATGTCATTGATTCAGTCAAAGCATTTTTTGCTTAGCCGCTATCTTCTAGCCTGCTGTTCACAAATCTGGCCCATTATTACATCGAATTTACCCTCTAAAGCATCTGCTCGACAACTTTGGCGAAACTCCGAAAAAAGCCCAGAAGACGATCGACTTTGCTAAAAATATGTACTCAAAACCCTTACCACTATCACATCGCGGGACGATATCAAACGTGTGGCGTGCGGCGCAAAGGATGTGTTGGGTTGGACCACCTTTAAAGACAAATCAAGCAATCTCTTGTCATCACCCCTGGTGGCCCACGCGGACTAGCGCCAAAACTTCTTCGGCCGCCTGCACGCAGGTGGGTACTTTGTCAGAAAATACCGTGATAAAGCGTTCGCCTACTGTGCGCACCAATGTGGGTCGTTCGTCGGTGGTGTCTGTATCGGGCAGCACCGTACATATGGTAAACATGGATCCCAGGTAACGGGCGGCATCAAATCCGACGAAAAATTTTTGGGCGGTTTGGGTGAATAACTCATAATGTGAGTGTGGCGGCTGCGCAATAATCCCCCGGTTGAGCCATGGACGGAAATCTTCGGGGATCACCGGAAAACGCCCGATGTTGACATGATGGATGGCATGCTGCACGTGACCGAGCACAAAGTTTCCGGTATGCCCACACGGATCAACACACATAAACGGTCCATCCATGACCACCACGCTTTTTCCACGATAGGATTCGGGCAAGGCCACCACCGGTTTCTCGCACAATTCAAATTGATAGGCCTGCTGCTGTTCCGGAAAGTTTTCGATCAGTTGATTTAAAGAGGCATAACTGGCCAGAATCACCCGGGCATAAGGCGCCAGCATCGATGGCACGGCAACCTTGCCTAAATGGACGTTAACCCGGGCCGCTTTTAATTTTTCCCAGCACAGGGCACGCAAGACCTCAACATCGTATAAACGCTCGGTCACCTTTAAGCATATTTCAAATTCGTCTTTTTTAAGCACGGGATCCCACACCGGAGTGTAATTTAAGCCCACTGAATCCAGTACCGCTAAAAACCGCTCGGCGCTGATTAAGCTGCCCGACCGGGCAATGCCATAAAAATGATCGCCTTCACTGACCACTGCCGGACCGTACATCTGGCAAAACTGTGGTTCAGACTGTATACAACCCAGTACGGTGTTGCGACTGCGCGGGTAGTGGTACCCGCGATGCAGGCGATATTGATTGACACAGGAGGCCGCTGTCAGCAGCTCATCATTCTTTTCAAACAGATCTACCGGGTATCCGTGTTGTGCCAGGACCACTGCCGTTGTGACCCCGAAAATACCCCCTCCCACCACCGCAATCTTGGGCTTGGCCATAATTTCACTATAAATTATGCGCCGGTTTAGATAAAATATTTTTTAGATGTGCTTCTTTGCAAAAACGGTATGCTGGATTCTGTGTTTGGCCATGGCATTTCCATCCGTAGCGCACGCCTACCTGGATCCCGGGTCGGGCACTATTTTTGTGCAACTGCTGGCGTCGCTGGCGGTAGGCGTATCGCTCACATTCCAACGCGTGCGCAATGCCCTTGGTGGGGCGCTCGCTTCTTTTTGGGCGTGGATTCGGCGTTTAATCTCGTCTAAATGAATTCACATGCCTTTTAAGTATGCTTGTTGGGCATTGGCACTGGCCAACCTGACGTTTTACGACATCTTTGATTTATTAAATGACCCTTCGGATCTTGTTTTTTTTGAATTGCGTTATTTGCCTACTCGGGTCGATTACGTGGCGCTCTTGCTCAATGTGCTTCTATTGGCATTGCTGCTGTGGTCTATCGGCCTCTGGGGTCGGAATCAAAATCGCTGGGTCAAAAAATTTCTCACGGTAGGCTTTATCGCCGGGCTGGGCTTGGCGGGACTTAACCCACTGCTTAAAGCAGACTGGGCCGCAAAACACATTTTTCCAGTGTTGACGCCGCTGGAACACCTGTTGCTGGGACATGGCTGGCTGGGCTACGGTTTGGCTCTGGCCATGGGCGCAGCGGTCGTAACACCCCTGATCATTTTTGACCGTCGTTTTCGAAGCTGGGGGCAGACACTGTGCTGGTTGCTACTGCCCTTTGTGGCCGTCACTTTTTTTCAGATGTTCACGCGCATGTCCCAGGTAACCCAAGCACCCGCCTTGAGCACCCCCGCTTTGATGCCTGCCAAACAACCTGCCCATCGCGTGTTTTTTTTGTTGTTTGACCATTTTGATTACGAACATACCTTTACCCATCGGCATCCGACGGTAAAATTGCCCCAGCTAGACCGTTTGCATCAGGAATCTTTCTTTGCCACCCACGCACACTCTCCACACGTTTCTACCCCCCAAACCATTCCAGCCCTTATGCTTGGGCAACGCATCCAGGCCATCGAAGATGACTTCAGTAACATGCCCTATTTAAGCGCCAATGACATGCAGGTGTATATCGAAGGCCAAAACCACCCTACCTCGTTGCAACACGAACCCAACTTATTTGGCAAGGTTCGTGCACTGGGTTACCACACGGCGGTAACAGGTTGGGCCGGCATCCCCTACTGCCGCACCTATTCCGCCGATATCGACCAATGCGACTGGGAATCTGATTTTCCATACTATGAGCCTGCCCGGCGCAGCGTGTTCAATTTAATGGCTGCCCATGCTGGCAACGTGTTACTGACCAATGTTTTTTTGTTTCCCTTTGACTGGCATGCACACGAACATCGCAAACAACATACGCGTAGATACCTGGCGCTGCGTGAAGCCAGTTTTCGGAACATGCTGAACCCTGACATTGATTTTTTTTACGGTCACTTTCCCATTCCGCATTCACCCTACATCTACAACCGTTTCCGCAATGAACTCGCCCTGGATGCCGATCCAGCCGCCGGCATCTGGGATAACACCGTGTTGACCGACCGTTTTATTGGGGAATTGCGCCAGACTCTAGAAGAGGCCGGCATCTGGGACAAGGCTTTTATTATTTTAACGGGTGACCATGGCAGAATTTTTAACGGCGTAAAGTCAAATCATGTGCCTTTTATCGTTAAATTTCCGGGCACAGCCGTACCGCTTGGTTTTAATGACACCTTTGACACTGTCTTAGGTCATGATTTGGTACTGGCACTGCTTAAAGATGAGATCCACACTCCCCAAGACCTGGCCGCATGGATCCAACAGAAACAAGCCCATTTGCCGACTCCGACCCCAAAGATTTTTCCGTACCCTTATCCGTATTAACGTAAACGTTACAATATCCGTATGACTTTGCTCGACCTTGGAATCGACATCGGCGGCACCAAAATTGCCATGGGGCTTTCAAAAAAACAAGGTGTCGGTTTAACGCGCAAGCTTGTTTTTTCAAGCCAGGGAAAGCTGCCTCCGACCCAGTGGTATGCCCGGCTGAAAGAAAATATGTGGCTTGTGCTAGGCCATGACCTGAAAACTTTCCAGGACAAAGGCCGCATCGGTGTTGCCATTCCAGGGCAAATTCTTAAAGATGGACGTATCGGACATTGCCCCAATACGCCCGTGCTGAAAAAACTCAACCTGGCACAATGGCTTAAAAAAGATTTCAAAGTTCCGGTGCATACCGACAACGACGCCAATGCGGCTGCCTTGGCCGAACATCAGTTTGGCGCCGGACGGGGCATTCAGCGCATGGTCTACCTGACTATTTCTACCGGCATCGGGGGTGGCATTATCGAAGGCGGCAAATTGGTGACCGGAAACGACCACGTGGCTGGAGAAGTGGGGCATCTGATCATCCATTTTGATGGCGAACGCTGTGCCTGTGGCCGCCGTGGCTGTCTTGAAGCGTATGGGCGCGGACCCGCCCTGGAGGAGCGCATCCGCAGGCGGCTTTCTCAAAAGAAACTTTCCGTGGGTGAAAAACAGCTGTTAAACCTGGCCGGAGGCAAGGCCTCGCATTGGCGCAACACGCTGATTTCCCGTGCCTTAAAAAAACACAATCCGGTCATTTTGCAGGAACTTGATCGCCACAGTTTTTACCTGGCCGTTGGCATCGGATCACTGGCAAATATTTTAAACCCCGAACGCATTGTCCTGGGAGGCGGCCTGACCCAGCTTGGAAAACCACTCTTTGCGGCCATTCACAAACATTTAAAATCAGTGGCCATTCCTAAGCATGTGGATCTGCGTCCGGCAGCCTTAGGCGCTGATGTTGGCATCTACGGGGCCATCGCCTTATGCCGCAAGTAATTTCTGTATTGCAAAACGGCGTCAGTAACGTGGGCAGCGTGTGCAACAGCCTGCACAGTCTGGATCTGGCGTTTAAAGTGGTCCGCACTGCCTCGGAGCTTGAGCAGGCCCAGGTGATCATTTTTCCGGGCGTGGGTGCCTTTGGTGCCGCCATGCAACACCTCACGCAACATCAACTGATTCCCGTTCTGCACCAAAAAATCATCCGGGAGAAAATTCCGTTTTTAGGCATTTGCCTGGGCCTGCAACTTTTGTTTGAAAGCAGCGAAGAAAGCCCCCATCAACCCGGTTTGGGATGGCTCAAAGGCCAGGTTAAAAAACTAGCGTCCGATCCCCCACGCCACCGGGTACCCAACATGGGCTGGTGTGCATTAAACATTGAACAACCCCAAAATGCCCTGCTGCATGCATTACCCCTGGCAAGCTATGCTTATTTTGTGCATTCCTATGCCGCTGTGCCGCTTGACCGGCATCTGGTATCACTCACCGCGCGACATGGCAGCGCCTTTGTGGCCGGCGTGTGTGCCAAAAATATCCATGCTTTTCAGTTTCACCCCGAAAAAAGCGGCCCAGTGGGTCTGGCGTTGTTGCGTGCTTTTGCCGAATGGAGTGCGCATGTTTGACCTGATCCCGGCCATCGACCTTTTGGATGGCAAGCTGGTGCGTCTGCATCAGGGAAACTACGACCAGATCACAACCTACGGGCATAACCCGGTGTCGGTGGCTGAATCGTTTGCCGAGGCAGGCGCACACTGGATCCACGTGGTGGATCTCAATGCCGCACGCAGTGGCATTCCGCGCCATCAAAAAGAAATTGAAGACATCATTAAACATGTCACAGTCAATGTGCAGGTGGGTGGTGGCATCCGTTCGCAGGAAGTGGCCGAGGAATACTTGCAGCTTGGCGCCGGGCGCATTGTGCTGGGATCGTCCGCCGTTGAAAACCCACAGCTGCTGTCTAGCCTGCTTAGCGCATATTCTAGCCGCATTGCCGTGGGCGTAGATGCCAAAGACGGCCTGGTGCTTGTCCGTGGTTGGGAAGCACGCACACAGCTCAAAGCCACTGATTTTGCCCTGGCATTGGCTCAAAGCGGTGTACGCACCTTGATCTATACCGATGTCGCCCGCGACGGCTCGCTGGCCGGTCCAAACTTAAAAAGCCTCGAAGAATTTCTGGGTGCCGTCAGCGTCACTGTGATCGCCTCGGGCGGGGTGGGGTCAGTAGAAGACGTCGTAAGTGTACGGGCCTTGCAAAAAAATTATCCGCATTTGAGCGGTTTGATCACTGGCAAAGCGTTGTACGATGGACGCATACGCCTGCGTGATGCCTTAGAAGCCTTGCAATAACCCATGCGCCGCCACCCCATTAAACCATTGGCACTGGCATTTTCGCTGGCCAATTTGTGTTTCTACGGGGTCTGGGCCTACCTGATCCCAACCGCAGATTTGCTGTGGCAGATCCGTTATCCGCCCACGCGGCGCCATTTTCTGACTTTAATGGGTTGCATCCTGGCCTTGACGCTTTTTTTCAGGCTCGTTCATGGCATTTACTGCAACACCACACTGCGCTGGTTTCAAAAAGGGGCCGATAGCGTGCTGATCATGGTCACGGCCTTGACCCTGGTGGGTCCGCTGCGCGACTTGATTCCACTGCTGCCCGCCACGTTCATTCCGTTTGCACACAAAGCGGTATTGGCCCTGGCAACCCTGGTGCTTGTGGCCAGCCTGCTGCTTTGGCATCCACGCTTAAAAGACTGGCGTCGACCTGTCCGCCACAGCGCCACGCTCATGTTATCGATCCTGGCGCCGCTTGGCGTGCTGGTCTTTGCGCATGCCTTGTACCTGGTGTGGGGTAGCCCAACACACATCCAGGATCTGGACGAATTTGCGCAGCATGGCCAGGCGCACGCGCCCACTCCGCATCAAGTGGTCATGCTGGTCTTTGACGAGATGGATTATTACCGCGTGTTTGAAAACCGCCCCCTTGACGTGATTCTGCCTGAAATAGACCGCTTGTCTCACGAATGTTTTTCGGCCAGCCAGGCCTATTCCCCCAATACCAGCACCACCTTTTCATTCATGTCTATTCTGACCGGCCGTTACGTGGTGAGCAAACGCGTGTTAGCGCCTACGCGCATCGCGATCCAATGGGCAGACGATCCGGCATGGGCGCCACTACATACCCAAACGACACTGTTTTCTAAATTGTCGGCCCTGGGCATCCACAGCGCCTACATCAGTTGGGGCGCCGCTTACGGCCGTATGTTGTCCAAAGACCTGGCCGCTTTTTACTTTAACGCCCCGCCGCCTCCGCTGACCTGCCTGCCGCAAGATAAAAAATTAACACGCATCGCACCCTTGGCCTTGCGCATGTTTTACGATATGGCCAACAGTTTTCCGGGCGTACGCAAGCTTAACCTGCTTGGTTACCAGAATTACGAAAAGTACCAGCACTTTAAGTGCGTCCAAACCGCCCTCGGGGTTGGAAAAATATGGATCGCCAACCCAAACTATGAATTTGTACTGATTCACGTACCCATCCCCCACCAACCTTTTATCTATGACCGAAAACACGAGGCATTTTCGCTCAACGCCGAAGCCACCACGGGTTATTTCGACAACCTGGTGTACAGCGATTGGGTCTTGGGGCGCTTCCGCCGTTTGATGGAAACGCAGGACAGCTGGGACAGCAGCACCGTGATTGTGGTGGCAGACCATGGCTGGCGCAAGGCCGCCGATTATGACGGATACCAAGACTGGCGCATACCTTTTTTAATTAAATTACCCTCGCAGAAACAAGCATTCAGCTATGCCGCGCCATTTAACTCTATCGTGCTGCATCAAATGATTTTGGAATTTGCGAAAGGCCAGCTGACCACGCCAAGCGAATTAGCCCGGTGGCTCGACGAACACCGCCTGGCTTACCAGCACCAGCAAAGCTTTGAACCCTTTTTAGGCCGCACAGAATATGCGGGCCATGAATAAACTGCCTGTCCTAAGAGCCTCTGCACTGGCTTTTTCGCTGGCCACCCTGTGCTTTTATGGGGTTTGGGCCTACCTGATCCCCACCCCCGATCTGCTATGGCAATTGCGTTATCCGCCCACGCGCCGACATTTTGCCACTTTTGTGGGCTGTATTCTTTTGCTGACTCTGCTACTGCTCCAGGGATATCTCCTGATCCGCAAAAGCAAATCTGCCGGGTTAAAAAAATGGGGAGACAGCGGATTTGTTATTTTAAGCAGTCTGGTGCTGATCAGACCTTTGCGCGATCTGATTCCATTTTTACCGGCTCCTGTGGCTGCTTACTCGCATAAGGTCGTTTTTTTGCTGGCCGGATTGTTGTGTCTCTCAAGTGCTGTGATCGGGCTTAAACCGGCCCTGGCTTTACGCAAACCCATTCTGATCGGCCTCATTAACGTGCTACTACTGCTTTCTCCCCTGGGACTGCTGATCAGCGCAAAAGCCTTATCTTATGTATGGAGTAATCCCGGTTGTATCAATGATCTGGACGAATTTGCCCGGTCCACACCCGCTGCACCCAGTCCCCAGCGGGTCATTCTGCTGGTGTTTGACGAGCTGGCCTATCACCGCGTGTTTGTAGACCGTCCTGTGGACGTGATTCTTCCGGAACTCGACCGTTTGGCCAAACAAAGTTTTAACGCCTCACAGGTCTATTCTCCTAACACCAGCACACAGCTTTCTTTTTTTTCGTTGTTCACCGGACATTACGTGCTTCGCAAGCAGGTTCAGCCGGACTCGCAGGTTGTCGCTGAGTTTGCGGATCAGCCTGGCACCTGGGTGGCGCTGAATGAGCAACCCAGTATTTTTTCGGATTTGTTGAAACTGGGTTATGCCTCTGCGCACGTAGGCTGGGGCGCATCCTATGGCCGTGTCTTTGGCAAAGACCTGGCTGCTTTTTATTTTAATGCCACCCCTCCGCCCATCACCTGCCTGCCTCAAGATCAAAAACTGACACAGATTCCCGCATTGGCGCTGCATATGTTCTACGACATGCTAAACACTTTTCCGGGCGTCTTGAAATTCAACTTAATCGGCTACCAGACCTTTGAAAAAAATGCCCACATGCAGTGTGTGCAAACCACCGTGGGGTTTGGAAAAATATGGATCACAAACCTAAATTACAGCTTTGTGGTGATTCATATACCTGTTCCCCACCAGCCTTATATTTACGACCGCAAGCAAGACCGTTTTTCGCTCGAAGCCGATCCGACCACCGGATATTTTGACAACCTGGTTTTAAGCGACACCGTGCTGGGACGTTTGCGGCGTTTTATGGAAACCCAGGGCCTGTGGGACAAAAGCACGGTGATCCTGACCTCTGACCATAGTTGGCGCCGCTCCCAGGAATATGACGGCCACAAAGACCGCCGCAGCCCGCTGCTGATTAAACTGCCTTTTCAGCAACAGACCTCTGGCTATCAGGAAGCTCTCAACACACTGGCCTTACACGATCTGATCCCGGAACTTGTACAGGGCAAGATTGAAACCCCAGAGCAGCTTAAACAATGGTTTGACGCAAACCGCTTACGGTTTGAGCATGATGGCAACTTTTTTAACTACGAAGGCTCCCACGAATTCGAAGGCCACATTTAAATTTTACTGTTTCATCTCACCCATGATCATGGCTACCTTATCCAGGAGCGTCTTTACTCTTTGAACAGCATCAGAACGATCCAGTCCGCCCTGGTCATCGTACGATTCATAACGAAACTGAACCCCAAAGTTATTGAATTCAACCAAGCTCCATATACCCTCAACATCAGCGCCCGTCTGCGCAAGGATCCCCACCAGAGCGCGCACATCATGAGTTTTCGGAAAATCGACATTCAAATGCACCAGCCATGCTTTGATCGACTTTTCAACCGCCTGTTGCACGTGAAACCCAAAAATCTCATCATCAACTTTTTCCGGATCCATCATCACATGTAGAGCTTTAAAATCCTTTAACGCCATGGCCAACATGCGCCTGGCGTTACTTTGGTTTTTCATGCAAGACTCTTCCACCAGCTAGGGCCTTATGAATAATGTGGCTAGAAACGTTTTTCCATGATTCAACTTCGCTGTGGCTGTACAGCAAGATATCAATGGGAAATGCAAAACTTCTTAGCGCCTGGGATATCTTAAACAATTCTTTGCGCCGTGGCCTTAACCGATCAAAATCATCCGCTTCTACCACCATCAGATCAACATCGGAATCCGAACCCGCCCCTTCACCTGCCAAGGAGCCAAACAAAACCACTTTTTCCGGGTCAACGGTGTTGACAATGCACCGCACCATTTCCTGCAACAATTCCGGCCCACGCTCAAGCATCGGATTTCGATAAACCATAGCCTAATGGTAATCGAAGCAGAGACGTTTTTCAAAAAAACATCGGTACTGTGCCGGTACCATAACCTCGTGCTGAATATAATTAGTCTTTGGGACGTTTAAAAATTTCAAGTAGCGGCGCCAGCATGTCTTTGATCCACTCGCGAAAACGGCGGATAAACAACAAACCGCCCAGGGCCATGGCCGAGAGCAACTGCGCCACCAGAGAACCTGTGGCCGGATCAATATAGGCCTGGGCGCTGGAACCCAATGACACCAGTAACACAAACACGGCCAAACGCTTGTTATGCCTCATAAACTTATCTTAACGAGCTTTAGAGTTTGGCGTCACGCGCTATTTTTAAGGATACCCATCAATGCTTCTGCCCCCACCTGGCCACTGTGACCCACGTTAAATACATGCTTCTCACGCAGGTCTTTTAAGCGCTCCCGCCAAGCCTCTGCCGCCTGGATCATTTCGCGAACATGGACGCCTATTTGAGGAATTTCGGATATGGGAATCAACTTGCCGATTTCTGGACGGATCGAAACCTCGATGGGCTGATGGCTTATTTTCTCGTATTCCGGATTGTTAATCTTGCGCGGAACATCGATAAACAAAACCGGTTTTTCTAGCCCAAACGCATACTCAAGCGCCGCTCCAGACCAATCCGAAATCATCACATCTGACTCCACAAAAGAGTTCCATGCCGTGATGCCCGATTCTATTTTAAAGTGCGGATGGTCCCCAAACGATGTTTGCAGTGCCTCCAGCGCCTGGGGCGCTTTTTTGCGGGTCATCGGATGGGGCCGCACCCACACCTGACAACCCGCTTCGATCAACGCTTTCACCAGTGTCACGCCATGAACCTCCAAAATTCCGTGAGTTCCCCACGAAGGCGCAATCAAAACCCTGGGGTGGGTCGCAGCATGGTAGCTTGTCTTTGCGCCGAGCATTTCATCCAGACGGCCATACCCTTGTTCCACAAGCTTTTTGGGTGTGAGTTCGTAAATTCGCTCGGTCTCGCGGATTTCCTTAACATGATGCGGCCCACAACAAAATACGGTGTCATAAGCGTCGAAAGCACCTTTGCGGTAAATCATGTGCGTGCTGACCAACGAATGAAAAACATACACGTAATGCACCGGATTGACCGAACGTTTAAGGTGAAATGTTTCCAGGTCGGGCATGGTCATGATCAGCACCTTGCAGTCGATCGTCCGAAACAAAAGCGTCCGTACCCAACCCTCGCCGATATAAAACCGATGGACGTTGACCCCCCCCCTTTTTTTTCCGTCCTCGTCCTCGAATTCAGATGTTAAATAACAAAAAGACTGCTGATATTTTTCGTTGAGTACTTGGAGAATCGCCCCCAGGTAGACATAAGATGCACTGTCTTCAACATAAACCACCCGTTCCCGGGCTTCGGGCGGAAGCGCCTGAAAACGTTTCATTGCGCGGTAAGCCTTCCAACCCAGCCGGATATCCTGCCAGAAACCCATCTCAAGCATCCTGATCAAAAAAGGGTTTAAGCTTGCCCTCGACCTGCATGCGCTCGTAAAGCTGCAGGTCTGCCGTTGAATCGACCTCAAGCCAGCCGTGCGTGATGGGAACCGCTTGCACAGGCCAACCGTGGTCAATCAAATGCTGGATAAAACTGGTCATGTACATGTTTTTAAAATCCTTGCCATCGTAACGCGCTCCACGGTCCATGCGGTCATAGTGCTGCTTTAAGTGTTCAATCTCATCGGCGCGAATCTTAATCAGGCCCATGTACTGTGCTTGGATTTCATCATAAGAACGCGGCTTTTTACCCAATTCGAGCAAGCGGTTTTGGGGGCCCAGCTTGAGTGTTTCCGCGTCCGCCAGCGGATCTGCCAGGCGCAGTTCCCAGTATGCGCGCCAACCCAGATCGACCGTAACCGCCACCGGCGCATCACAGTCTAAAAGCGCCTTGATGATCGCGGGCTGGCATACGATGTCTCCGTAACAAATCAGCAGATGCTTGTCATGACGCATGTAATTTCGGGCGCAAAACAAGCTGGCCACCATGTTGCTGGTTTCGTACTCTGGGTTCAAGATCACGGTGTACCCCAACGTTTCAATTTGGTCAGCCCGATATCCACCCACAACCGCCAGCTCGGTAATGCCCGAACGATGCAGCGCAGATGCCTGCCGTTCTAAAAGCGGCTGACCCAGCAAAGGCACAAGGCACTTGGGTCGGTCATCGGTCAGCGGACGCAAGCGGGTTCCCTGTCCAGCGGCCAGGATCAGCGCGCGCGTATTCACAAGCCAAAGACCTTGCGGAACAAATCTTTTTCTAGTTCACGAAAAGGTCGCTCGCGCTCGGGGTGCCACATGATGCCAAATTGCGGCAGGCTTTGATGCCGTAACGCCTCAACATGTCCCTGCGCATCCTGGGTCAGCACTGCCAAGGGAGTTTTGACCTCGGAAGCCGCTATACCAAATTGGTGATAACTGTTGACTTCAAAATTCGGCGGCCAAAACGTAAACTCCTGCCCAACTTTCATGACCGGATGCCGCTGGGCCACATGCCCTTCTACTTTAGAAAGTTTGCCCCCGTAATGCGTCACCAGCATCTGCAGGCCACGGCAGACACCCAAAAGCGGACGCTGGGTTTGCGCTGCATAATCAATGAGTGTGGCTTCTAATTGATCCCGGTCGGGTCGCTCGCCAATGTCATTGCCACCGGTCAAAACCAAACCTTCTAGTTTAAGGCCTTCCGCATACGCCACCACATCAGCAACCAGCGTAGGGATAGGCACCGGCAGCAGCCCAAGATCGCGTAAAAACCTAAACCAGTTTTGGTCGAGCATGTCACGAAACTCACCGTAGGCTTTGATCTCTTCAACGCGCTGCGTCAGGCCGATGCGTTTCACCGGATCATCTTAATCTGTCGGGTGGCACAATCAAGGTGCAAGATCTGCGCCCGCGCAAGCTGCTCGTACAGACTTTCGCCTACGCCAATGGCGGCCGGCAAGCCAAACTCGGCGGCACGAATGGCCATGTGCGAGTTAGCCCCGCCGTACATGGTGATCAGTCCGGCCAGACGGTGGCCAAACAACCAGTCGTATCCCGGATCGGCCTGGGGAATCAGCGCTATTTTTCCGTGCAGATCGGGGGCCTGCGAACCCACGCCCTGCAAATCAACCAACTCGGCTTCGACAAACTTTTGAGTAATAAAATTGGGTTCCACTGCTGATCGAAAAAAACATTCAAATTCACCGTTGTTAAAAATAATCGGCGGCAACTCCACCTTTTGCGTTAATAAATAGCGTGCTTGTCCATCCTCAATACAGCCTTGTAAGAATTGTGGAATGTCGCTGGCCTGCATGCCCCGGCGGATATGGAGCAGATCGTGGATGTGCACATGCGAAAGTTGCTCGCGGTTAAAACCCTGGGCCTCCCCAAAACTGCGCATGTCATCTAATGCCAGACTTAAATTGCGGGTAAAGACAAACTTGGAATATTCCCGGCCTTCGGTGGCCTGCCGCAAGAAACGATCAAAAGCATCCACATCCAAAGGTAGTTCTGCCTTTTGAAGCACCTGGGAGATGGCCTCACGTTCGGCCACCGACCATACAAACGCAAGCTTCTGGGCAGCGTCACCCTGCGTGTACGACTGCATCATGGGCCGTAGATAGCTCTCGGCATCTTCGGCATAAGAACGGGAAGTCATTTCGTAGGTGCCCGGCCGTAGATGACCATAGCGCGCCACAAATTCAAGCCAGGGCAAAGCGCCGGAGGCTGCAGCGCGGGCATCGGTTTCAAACATGCTGGCCACGGTTTGAAGGCTTTTTAAAAATGTGTCCATGCGCTCCTGTGAAAGCGCTCCCACCGCCACCAGCGACCGCAACAAGGTCATGGCCACAAAGCCGCAGCGCGCCAGATGGGCAAACGCCAGGGTACCGTGACTGCGACAGTCTTCAAGCAGCACATAGGCCCGCGTCAGTGGATCAAGGGAAGCATCGGCCTTGATAAGGGTAAATCGTTTCTCAAGTAAATCCACCTGCTTTAAATACTTCCAGCAGCGCAACATGCCTTGCGCAGTCACCTGCGTTAAACCCTGCTTGAGTTTTTGAATGTCGGTTTCTGTAAAACCATGTTCCTGTAACCTTTGAACCCGCGTATCAAAATCAAAAGCCATGCAGGTATACACCACATCAAACTCAACCTTGTCATAAAGCTGGGGATGGCGCTCAAGCCAATCGAGATAATGTTCCACCAGACGCCGCGCCAAATCATCGGGCAGCGATGCCGGAATAAACGAATTAAAACTGGCGCGCACATCCACATACGGATGACCGGCAAAGCTGACAATCAGCGGGCAAGGCCGCACATCGCGATAACCAAACTCGGCCCGCTGCCTGGCCCATATCTCATCGGTAATCAGGTATTGATACAAGGACAAGGCCAGACGCCTGGGTTTAACCCCCACAATTTCGGCCGGGTTCCAGTCGGGCATGTTGCCAAAACAGGTATTTTCACCCAGCAAAAAAGGTCCGGGCTGATGCCACTTTTTAAAACTTGCTTCCGCTTCGCCTAAAGCAGCTTCAACTTGTTTATCATCCACCGGATAATGTTGATAATCCACCGCAATCGGACGCACTTGAAAAATATGCACCCGATTTTGGGGGCTGATGGCAAATTCAATATCAAGCGCATCATGGCCGACCAACGCTTCAAGTTCATCCACCGCCTCGATGACGCTGTTTAAAACAGGATCCTTGATCCGGCGCTTTCTCAATACAAAACAGGTTTTGAGATGGCGACCCATGCCAGAGGTTACCGAAGCGGTGTCGGCCGAAACATCATCATAGTTGATGCAATAGTAAGGTGCGCCCGTTGCCAGCGTGCGCGTAAACACCACGCCGCTCATTTTGACATTTTTAAGCATGGCCTGCACCAGCACCTTGTGGCCGGGATCCTGGGTGTCATAGGAAGCAAACACCTGATCGATTGCCTGACGGATACGGGCCTGGTCAACCCCCGGTACGTCCAGCACGCTGGTAAAGCCTCCGGCATGGGAGGATGTCCAGGCATCTTCAGTCAGGGCGCTGCTACGCACCACCAGCGGCAGAGGACCAAACAAATTTTGAATGGCCTTGATACAAGCCACCGATTCTTGTTGCCATTGCGCCAGGGTAAAATTCACCTGCTTCCCGATCTCGCTTTTTTTGACCAATCCCTGCAGGTTCTGAAGGGTATCGGCCTTGGTGCCCAGGATAAAGCGCGCCAGATCCTGCGGCGCGTTGAGTTCAGCCCAGCGGCCTTCAACTTCGACCAGTTCTACAGACAGGCCCTCGGCCATCCATGCAAGCAGCAGATCAGGAAGGGCTTGCTTTAACAGGGCATCGCCCCGTTTGCGATAGAGCACGTCCATTTTTAGCCACGCATCCGCAGACAATTTCATCACACCCACATATTCAGCCTGCGCATCTGCAACCGAAATATGGCGACCCATGTCAGACAATTGCCCTTGCCGAATAAGCACTTTTTCTGCAATCCCCATATCTTCGGCCGAACGCCCGGCATAACGTTTTTGCCAGTCGCGATCCACCACAATGGCCACATCGGCCTTGGCTTGTTTAAGTTTTTCAACCAAATCGGATCGAAATACAATATCTGCATAACAGACATACACCGCCCCGCTGCCGCGAATTGGCGCATGGAGCAACGATCCCGCACTGCCCATATGCGACCAGTCGGGCACACGGTGAAAATGAATGTTCGGGTAACGTTTTTCAATGTCTTCAGAACGATAACCGCTGACAAAATGAAAGCCGACTTGTTTGAGACTGGTCTGAAAGGCATCCAGAATCCAATCAAGCACACGCTTGTTGGCGCTGGTGGCAATCAAAGCCGACGGATCCTCGCCGCGGTAGGGTCGGCCGGCTCCCAGAATGACCACACTGTCCTTGTTCACTATGACTAGAGTACTTAGCTTTTTAAGCGGCGTAAATCGCTTGCTATGATGGGGTCGTGATCTACGAAAAATACTACAGACAATACTCGTCCATGGCACCGTGGATATTTCTATGGGATTTGTGGCTCAAAGCCAAAACCAACGAGGGCAAATTGGGTCTGCTGAACCGCCGCAACGATTACCTGCGCCTGGCGGGCAAACCCACGCTTTTTACGTTGCACAGCCAGCTTAACGCCCTGCTGGCCGAAGCTCAACAGGCCTGGGGTAGTTATGACTACGGTGAAGGTTATTTTTACCAAAGCTTTTCACGCGTGGGCGTTTCGGGCCTGCGTCAAACCGAAGCCCGCATCGAATCTATGGAGCTTAAGCGCCATCTTAAAGGCCAGCGCATCTTAGAAATTGGCTGCAACAGCGGCTTTATCAGTCTGGCGCTGGCGGAGGTCATTGCATCCAGCCAGGCCTTTGACATTAATCCACATTTGATTCAGATCGCCGATACGGTTCGGAAGCACCTGGAAATTAGCAACGTGTCATTTTCGACAAGCGCCTTTGAAACCTTTGCTGGCACCGGGCCTTATGATGCAGTGCTTTCGTTTGCCAACCACGCCACGTATGACGGCAACACGCATCAAAACCTTAAAGCCTTTTTTGAGCGTTGTCATACGTTGCTAAAACCAGGCGGACTTTTGCTGTTTGAATCACATCCACCTGAACTGGAGAACGCCCGCGCCTTGGAAGAAGTCAAAAAGATCATGACCGAAAGTTTTAAGATTGAGTCAGAAAAAATGCTTTCCACGGGATCTTACGCCGACCGCCGCCGAACGTTTATCGTGGCCCGACAAGATTAACCGCCAGTGCTTTAAACCTGGCTCGACATCCGTGCCAGCCATCCCAAAGCCACACAGGTCACCAGCAGTGAAGTGCCCCCAAAACTAACCAGCGGCAAGGGAATACCCGTGGTGGGAAGTAGTCCGACCACGACGCCAATGTTGAGCAGACTTTGGCCGATGATCGAGACCGAAAGCCCGGTGGCCAGCAGCCTCTGAAACGGATCGTGGTGCAAGATCGCCACCCTAAAACAGCGTGCGGCCAGCACCATTAGCAACAGCAACAGCAACAGTGCCGCCACAAATCCGCCTTCCTCGCAGATGACCGCAAAAATAAAATCGGTGTACTGCTGTGGTAGATAAAAATACTTGAGTTTGCTATTGCCCAAGCCCTGACCCCAAAAACCACCGCTGCCAATGGCCATCCATGATTGGATCAGGTGAAAACTAATGCCTTGCGGATCTGCCCATGGATTTAAAAAGGCCAAAATCCGACGAAACTGGTAAGGATGTGTCAAAACCTGCCAAACCATCAGACTGCCTCCCCCAAAGGCCAAGGCAAAAAACACGCGCCAGGAAACTCCCGTCACCCACACCATGGCAAAGACAACCGCCACCAGCACCACCACCGTGCCCAAATCGGGTTGTAGCAGCACAAGCAAAATGGAGGGCGCAATAAAGAGTAAAATAGGCAAAATCCCCTTTAAAAGCGACGGACTGACCTTGCCCTTATTGCACAACGCATGTGCCACATATAAAGGCACCACAAGCTTAAGCAACTCGCTGGGCTGAAAAGACCAGGGACCCAGACGTACCCAGCGCATGGCGCCGCCCACCTCCAGACCCACCCCCGGTACATAGACCAGTGCCAGCAGAATGACGCATATCATTAGAGCCAAGGCACTAAAACGGCGCAAGCGTTCTGGACCGGTGATATAGCATCCCACAAAAGCCGCCACTCCCATGGCAGCATAAATCAGATGTTTGACGGTAAAATAATAAGGATCATTAAAGTGGCTTTCGGCCACCACCGTGCTGGTACTAAACACAAACACAAAACCCATCATGACCAGCGCCAAAGCTGCAAAGATCAAATACGGATCGGGCAGCGGAAAACTGATCTGGGGTTTATGAATGTGCATGGTCTCTTATTATTATCTTAAAGACATCTCCACGTTCTTCAAAATTTTTAAATTGGTCAAAACTGCTGCAACCGGGCGAAAGCAAAAAATCTTCTCCCGGACGCAAAAGCTTGAGTCCACGCGCCACCGCTGCTTTAAAGGGTTTGACATAAACCGGCCGCCGCTCCAGGTGCGGAGCTATTTCGCTGACAAAACGTTTACCCGCATCGCCGTAAGCCACCATGCACCGCACCTGTCCGAGTCCGGAACTTTGAATAATGGGTGTCAGTGAAAGCCCCTTGTCTTTGCCACCCACCAAAAGCACCACCGACCGGGTCATGGCCTCAAGCGCCACCGCCGTACAAATGGGGCTCGTAGACTTGCTGTCGTTATAAATACGCGAATGCTTGAGGGTACGAACCAGTTCAATGCGGTGTGGCACACCCCGAAAGCGCTGCAGTCGGCGCCGGATCACCGCCTCTGAAATACCCAAAGCCTGGGCTGCCCGGCAAGCTGAAAGCACATTTAAGCAGTTATGGTCTCCGGGCAAGTGATGCTTAAAATCAAAGGCCCTGGCTTGCACCAGGGTATACCCATGCTTGCGACTGGATAAGCGCTTAAACAAACGTGCCACGTGGGGATCATCGATCCAGCCGATGGCCATATCCTGCCGCGTCTGCCTCGCAAACACTTTGCGCTTGCAATCGATGTAATGCTTTAAAGTTTTGTGCCAATCGAGATGATCCGGGGTCATGTTGGTCAGCAACGCCACGCACGGATGAAAATAAAACGTGCCATAAAGCTGAAAGCTACTCAATTCAACGACCCAGCCTTTTGGAAAGACCTGCTTGCCGACCCAATCTGCCAATGGCCGTCCGATATTTCCAGAAACACTCAAGCCCGTCAGGTGGGCGATTAAGGACGTGACGGTGGTTTTTCCGTTTGTCCCGGTCACCGCTACCCAGGTAGCCTTGGGCCGCCGCGCCGCAAGCCAGCGATAGGCCCATTCAATTTCGCTGACCACGGGCGCACGCAGTTTGGGGTACTGCCAGTATGGAATCCCTGGCGAGGCCACCACAATATCGGCCTCGGCGGGAGCCACCAGCGCAAATGGTTTTCCCAAACGCCGGATGGCCGCTTGAACAGCCTGGCCCGTGACGCCATCCGGTCCCAAAATACCAATTTTGTGCGGAAATTTTTTGTCCATTACCACAGCAAACGGCGCAGCAACATGAGCGCCAGCAAAGCGCAGAGCCAGGACAGCCCCCCAAAAACCCGCACCACCCGGGCCTCACTCCAACCAGACAGTTCAAAATGGTGATGTAAAGGACTCATTTTAAAAATACGCTGGCCTCCGCTGTACTTAAAATACAGCACCTGTGCCAGCACCGAAAGTGTTTCGGCCACACACACTGCACCCGCCATAAGCAAGACCCACTCGAGCCCTGCCATCAGCGCTACCGCTGCCGCCAATCCACCCAGGGCCAGGATGCCAGCCTCACCCATAAACATTTTGGCCGGATGCCAGTTAAAGACCAAAAAGCACACGCAGGCCACCGCCGCCAGTATGCACAGACGGGCCAGATCCATAAAGTTTTGTTCCACGCAACCAAAGGCCAGCACCAAAAACACGGGAATCAGGCACAAGGCGGCCAAGCCATCGAGTCCATCTGTAATGTTAAAGGCATTGGCCGTACCCGAACATACCAGCAAGACCCACCCGTAAAACAACCACGGTGAGTGGAACAGCTCGCGCAAGACATGCATATACAAAAAGTGATCAAGGGCCCAGGCCAGACCTCCGGCAGCAAGCAACAAAGCCACCATCTTTTGTAGACTGCTTAAGCCCTGGTTATGTTTACGTACAATTTTAAGCACATCATCTACAAAGCCGATCAGCGCATAAAGACCGGTAAACGCCAATGCCAATTGCACATCCAAAGACCAGGATCTTAAAAGCAGCACGGCACCACCATAAAAGGTAGCCAGCAGAGCCAGACCTCCCATGGTGGGGGTACCTTGTTTGGCATGATGAGCTTTCGGCCCCTCCGAGCGAATCGGTTGTCCAATCTGAAAATGCCGCAGGCACACCAGGCAAGCCGCATGTAAGCCCACGCCCCCCAAAAAAATCCCCGCCAAAACCAAGAGCAGTTTATCCATTCGTTTTAGCTTTGTCGGCTTGCAGCGCAGCCACCAATCCGTCCAAAGCCATCCCCCGCGAACCTTTGACAAGGACACCATTGCAGCGTGGTAACTGGCCTTGAACCCAGGGCAAGGCTTGTTGCCAAGTCGACGCACAATGCGTGGTCAGATGAGCTGAAAAGCGCAGCTGCGGCCCAAAAGCACCTACCCACAGCAACCATGCGCAGGGAATCTCATGCGCAAACCAATCCATAAATTCTTGATGCAGGCGCAGCGCCTCGTCACCCAGTTCAAGCATGTCCCCAAACACCGCCCCCATGGGCCGGGCATGCAAATACTGGCGGGCATACAGGCTGGCAGCCCGCATCGCAGCAGGATTTGCGTTGTAAGAATCATCTATCAAAGTCAGTCCGCCTGATAAAGTTTCGATCGCCAAACGATGCGGCGAAGCAGGCACCTGCCGGAGACCCTCCTCGATTTGAGTGTCATTCAAGCCAAAATCTTTTGCCACGGCTGCAACGGCCGCCCGATTTTGAGCAAAGGCATCCTGGCCATCAAAGTAGATGACTTGCGCCTGACGCAGGCGGGCGTGCGCAGTCAAGAGGTCTGAAAAATCATCCTGGCGATTGATAAACGCCTTCTGCGGAGCCGGATCAGCGTCAAAGATTTCTGCCTTGGCCCGGGCCAACGCAGGACGGTCACAAAACTGCGCCAGGTGCGTATGTCCCACCTGCGTCACCAAGGCATGGGTGGGCAAGGCCCATTCGGCCAAAAGTTTCAGGTCACCCGTATGCCGCAACGCCATTTCGATGACCGCCACCTGGGTTTGGGCATCGATTTTAAGCAGCGTAAGCGGCACGCCGACCTCGTTATTTTGATTGTGTTCACTGACCTGCACATTAAATTTTTGAGCAAGCACGGCACCCAACATATTTTTAACCGTGGTCTTGCCGGCACTGCCCGTGACGCCAATCACGGGAATGTTGAACTTGCGCCGATGCTCCGCCGCAAAGGGCCCCAGCTCCACATCAAGAATGTGCGCAGCCCCCTTGCGCCGGGCTTCGTCAATAAAGTCGTGGCCGTCAAAATGTTCGCCTTTGACGGGAATAAATATGTCACCGGCTTGGAGTGTGCGAGTATCTATGGAATAACGGGTCAAAAATGACTCCAAACACTCAAAGATGCAACCGAAATCCTAACTTGTGCAACACCTTGATCAGTTGCTTTGGCTTCAAAGCGGGCAGATGCTGGCTCATAGACTGACACAAATCTCCGAAAAGCGGATATTATCCGGTTTGATGCGTTGTTTACGCTCCTTTAACGTTTCCAGGTAAAGCTCCAGAGCCTCGGTAATATTATCGACCGTCTCTTGGTAGTTTTCACCTTCGGAAACACACCCCGGCAACGTGGGCACGTAAGCCGTAAAACCACCCTCGCGTTGCGCCTCGATGACAACCTTGTAATAGTAGTCTTGCATAACAGATCCTCCGTATTACAGATTTAGATGCTTTTTCTATTATAGGGGAAGATTGCGTTTTACTCGCTCTTGAAGAGCCTTTTTCACTTCTTCACAATCATCAAAATGAATCTTTTGGGCTCCAACAATTTGATAATCCTCATGCCCCTTGCCCGCTACAACGACAAAGTCTCCAACTTGCGCACGGTTGACCACAAAACAAATCGCCTCACGTCGATCCACAATCACCTCGACCTTCGATCCCCGGTCATCGCCCTTCGCCCTTCGATTCTCCGGAATCCCCACCAAAATTTCCTGAATAATTGTATCGGGATCTTCGGTACGCGGATTGTCCGAGGTCACCACCACGCAATCCGCCAGCTGCGCCGCCAGTCCGCCCATGATAGGCCGTTTGCTTCGGTCCCGATCACCGCCGCAACCAAACATGATCCACAGCCGACCGTTCATTTTCTGCTCTACCATGACTTGTCGCGCTGTTTGTAGTACCTGTTGAATGCCGTCAGGCGCGTGAGCATAGTCCACGACAACCGTAAATCCAAGGCCCTGCGTATCGACCGGTTCAAAACGTCCCTTGGGAGCCTGGGCATCTTTTAAAGCTGCATCAATGACAGACGCCTTTAACCCTGTACGCAACGCCATGGCCTTGGCCAACTGCGCATTCTGGCGGTTAAAGTCCCCCAGCAGCGGAAACCCGCTCGGCAAGGTGATTGAGCGATAGTCTTCAGGCAAGACCGACCAGCCTGGATACTCACGCATAAAACCTAGTTTCGTGGCACGGTAAGCCTCTATCGTTTGATGAAAGTCCAGGTGATCCTGCGTCATATTGGTGAGTCCCTTGCCCGCAAACTGGATCGCAGCAACGCGCTCCTGGGCAATGCCATGGCTAGAGACTTCCATCACAAAATGCGTGGCTCCCTGGGTCAGGGCAACGGCCATCTGCTGCTGTAGGTCGAGGGATTCGGGCGTGGTGAGATTGCCGGTCAGCGTGCCCGAAACCACCGGCTTAAAGCCAGCCTTAAACAAAATCTGGCCCAGCAACGTGACGGTGGTGGTCTTGCCGTTGGTGCCGGTCACACCCAGAACGGTCAGGGTCTTGCTGGGGTGGCCATAGACTTCGGATGCCAAGCAAGCCATCTCCGCACGGGTCACCCGGCGTATCTCAATTGCGCCCCGCCGCCGGGCGTCTTCGACATAAGATTCACCGCCCGGCAAGCACAAGAAAATATCTCCAGCGGTAAGTTTGCGCGAGTCGTACTGAAACGCCATAGGCAGGCTGTTTCTTATTATATCCCAATACAGCAGGGGTCCACGGGGATATTGTATGATGAGAAAATATGAAACCCGTTGGTAAAACGTCCAAGCGCGATCAGCTGGAGCGCTACCGTAAACGTCCCAACCCCAAACTTAAAGATGAAATCGTTTTAAGTTACAGCCACCTGGTGGAATACATCGCCCGCAAATTTTCTTACCGGCGTGAAGAAATTGAAGATCTGGTACAGGTGGGCACCATTGGCCTGATGAAGGCGGTAGACCATTTTAGTCCGGAACGCGATGTGGAATTTACCACCTACGCCACCCCCAAAATTATCGGTGAGATCAAACATTACTTTCGCGATAAAAGCAAGTTAATCAAGGTGCCCCGCAAATTGCAGGAGCTCAACAGCAAGATCCGCACCGTGATTAAAAAATACAGCTATGAACATGGCAGCTCGCCCACCATCAGCGAAATTTCTGCCCTGGTGGAATGCACCGAAGACGATGTGCTTGAGGCCATGGAAGTCAATCAAAGTTACAACACCCTTAGCCTCGACAGCCCGTCTTATGGCCCCAGTAGCAAAGACGGCTCGCAAAGCAATGTGTCGCTGATCGACAGCCTGGGAGAATCCAGCGACGACGAGTTTGTGATCGACCGCGAAAGCCTGCGCCAGGCCATGGGCACCCTGGATCCGCGCGAACAGCGCATCATCTATCTGCGTTATTACGAAAACCTGACCCAGGTAGAAATTGCTGAACGTCTGAACCTGTCACAGATGCATATTTCACGTCTGCTGACGTTTTCACTTAAAAAAATTCAACGCGCCATGCGCCGTTAGGGAGTCTCTGGCCGGTATTCGATGATCACCAGCGTCTGATCATCGCGCGCCGGCGCATCCCGTGAAAATTCCTGTAAACTGCGGAACACTTTTTCGATCGCTTCAGCCACCGGCAAAAACCGGTATTGTGCCACCAGCGCTTTAAGGCGCTCCTCGCCCAGCATCTCGCCTTGTGGATTACGCAATTCGGTCACGCCATCGGTAAACAACACCAGGCGATCTCCGGGGGCCAGTTCGCAATGCTTTTCTTCATAAGATTCCTGGGGGTACATGCCCAGAAAAATACCTTCTGACTCCAGCACCTCGATGCTTCCGTCCTGACGCAGCACATAGGGGCAGACATGCCCTGCTTTGGCATAACGGAACACACCACTTTCCACCGAAAGAATTCCATAAAAAGCCGTGAGATACCGAATGTTGCTGGTGTGGATGTAATGGTAGATGCGCTCATTGGACTGCGTTAAAAGCTGGCCGGGTAAACGGGTATTTTTTCCCATTTCGGTCATCAGGCCATTGCTTAAGGCCATCACCAGGGCCGAACTGACCCCATGGCCAGCCACGTCTCCGATAATCACCCCCAGCATGGTCTCGTTGCGCCCAAGATATTCCACCACGCCCGTTTGCGTGGCTGACTTTTTAAGAAAGCCATCGCCGTGGCGTTCGAGATAGGCATAAAAATCGCCCCCCAGGTTCTGGGCTGGAATACAGCGGCTGGCAATGTGAATACCC
>JAHFDA010000106.1 GCA_023249225.1 bacterium | reverse complement strand
AAATTATCGGCAAGTACGGGGCCGACACCGCACGGCTGTTTATCTTGTTTGCTTCGCCGCCCGAAAAAGAACTGGACTGGTCTGACCAGGGTGTCGAAGGCAGTTTTCGCTTTTTAAACCGCGTTTATCGCCTGGTGGCCGAAAACGCCGCCCCCGCCGCCACGCCTGACCACCCAAAGAAACTGCTCATTTTGATGCATAAAACCATTAAGGCCGTTACAGAAGATATCGAACGCTTTAGCTTTAATACCGCCATCAGCCGCCTGATGGAGTTTGTCAACGGCATGTACCAACTGGGCATTAACGCAGAAGGCAAAACGCAGAAGGCAGAATTAAGAATATTATTGCTGCTGCTGGCGCCGTTTGCGCCGCATTTATCAGAAGAGCTGTGGCATTCGGTATTAGGAGAAAAATCATCGATTCACAATCAGGCTTGGCCAAAGTTTGATCCGGAGCTGGTGAAAGACGATGAGATCACGCTGGTCTTACAGGTCAACGGCAAGGTGCGTGACAAGATGCTGGTGCCCGCTGGTCTGAACAAGACTGACCTCGAAGCTTTTGTCAGTCAAAGTGACAATGTCAAAAAATACACCGAGGGCAAGATCGTCATCAAAACGATTGTGGTGCCGGATAAGTTGGTGAATGTGGTCGTGCGGTGAGCGAAAATATCTCCCGCCGCTTGATCTTTGGCGCCCTGGCCATCGTCACTTTGGGAATGATTGTTTCGGCCTATAACCGCTATCTGAAACCCGCTGAACCCTTGCAGTTTTATGAGTCAGATCCGTTTCCCACAGAAAATGCCAAAGCGCGGGTCGGCGAAACGGCGCAAGGAAATGTGGTGGTACATATTGCGGGTGAGGTGCAAAAACCGGGGGTTTATGAAGTCAGTGCCAACGCTCGGCTGGTAGATTTGATTGAAGCGGCGGGTGGCCTTTTACCACAAGCAGATGTAGGTGGCCTGAACCTGGCAGAAAAATTGGCCGACGGAGAAAAAGTGGTGGTGCCGTCACGTGTTTCGGCGTCGCGGCCCGATGCCTTTGGGCCCTCTAAATTAAATGCCGATTTTGAACACGGCGGCCGCTTAAATATTAATCAAGCCACCCAGGCCCAGCTCGAAACCCTGCCCGGCATCGGCCCCGCCATGGCCAAGCGCATTTTGGAATACCGCGCCAAGCATGGAAGCTTTAAAGCCTTACAGGATCTGAACAAGGTCAAGGGCATCGGCGATAAAAGCATCGCAAAGCTGGAGATCTACTTAAAATTCTAAGCCGGGGTAACTATTCAGCCCTACCATTGTTTGTAAGCCCAGTGGCAGGGCCACTGGGAGCTGGACAGAGGGCATTTCACTTCTAAGCCAGGCAGGGCCTGCGTGTTCTGAAACCCCCAGGCCCTGCCTGCACGCCTGTAAAAAAAGCGCACGTGTCCAGCTCGCATGCGGCCCCTGCCGCTGTGCCTGGTATGTGGCAAAGCTGAATAGTTACAAACCGGGACTGTCTGACCTGCCAGCAACCATGCAACCATGCGACCATGGGATGCAACAAAGTTACCCTCATTTCGATATAAAGCATGGCACGCATCGCCGAAAGACTGGAACATGCCGTTACCGGAAAAATGGCCGAGATCCTTGGGCCAGATGGAAAAATAGACGAACAACTTTTTCAGATTGGCGGCATTCAATTGCTGCGTTTCGTCAATCGCTCGCGGGCCAATACGGCTCCCTCCATTTTGGAGTCCGACCCGGAACTCAAGAAAGCCATCGAACGCATTGCCGCCTGTAACCCCAAAAAACCTCACTCTGCGGCTGGCTATGTGGCTCCCTGGCTGGCCTTGTGGGAGGAAATGGGACTGGAACCTGCTGTTGCCGAGGCAGACCGACAGGCCTTGATTGATGTCTGCACCGGCATCAACGCGCTGGCCGCTGATTTGGGAAGCAGCTTTATAAACCATCATTACGTATGGGTAGGTTTATTTTTTAAAGCACGGTTTTTCCACGGAACAAACCCTGGCCAAGCCAGTTTATTGCACGCGCTTGTGGCGGCGCACCATTATCTGAACCTTACGCTTTATTTATTCAAATTCGGAACCCCTGGTTCAACGGGTTGGATCAACCTGGAATACAAAACGGATGTAAACAAAACCTATGTCATCGCGGCGATCCTGGGTCTGAATGGCACATCCCAAGATCTTTTGGCGTTCCAGTTGAATGTAAACATTGCCGTACAAAGCGAGCCAAAAACTTATGTTGACATCGACCAGTATGCTTTTCCGTTTACGCTGGATCAGTGCGGGCATGTTCGCACGGTACCCAAAGTTTCACTGGAAAAAGCACCGTCTAAAAAATCTTTAAATTTAAAGGAACTCATCAGCCGTGTGATCCAACTGGCCCACAAGTTTTTTACCGACCTTGGGCTGCCAGCATCCGAACTGGCCTGGGATGATCCGCTGGCAGCGCCCCAACCCAATCCCAAAACCCATAACATTTTAACTTTGCTGGCAAGCAATCTGACCGGAGGAGGAGCAAGACTGGTCGAAAAAGGTTCCGCCCTGGAGTGGGCTCCGATTGCGAAATTAAGCCGCCGACTGCATCAACTGGTTGAAGAAGAAGACCCGCAAAAAAGATGTGATCTATTTAACAAGCTGTGTCGCAATATGCTGATTGAAAGTGGCGATCCCTCAACATTCCTCTTCTTTGAAGAAGTAACCACATACATAGCGGAGCACTTTAAACAGGTGCTGCGAAGCCAGCTTAACAACTCGCTTGCCGTTTACGATTCCAGCATCAAAGGCTTTAATGCCGCCGTGGCCGCAAACGTTTTTTATCCGCTGGCGGCGCAGTCTGCCGCCTGCATTGGCCCGGCCGAACGCCGCTGGATGTTTGAATTTCTGGACGAATGGACCTACCGTTTTGAAGCCTTGGCCCTGGACGTTATGCAGATGAAAAGCGGCGTGGCCTATTTTCCGGAAATCTACGCGCTGGAATACCATTTTAATCCCCAGGACATTGCCAGACTGCTGATCCGCCTGCACCACAAGGGCATACCCTTGACGAGTTTTAACGCCACGGCCCTGGCCAAGGGTCTGTGGTGCGTAAATGTGATCCGTGATTTGGCCGATCTTGAAGACTATCTGTATGGCGCTTTGCAACTGCGTGAAATGTTTTTTGATTTGGGACGCGAAAAATGCGCCAATGCAGTCAACCAGGGTTACGCCCTTCGCTACCCGCTGCCGCAAGATAAAAAGCCCAATACCTACCTGCTGCACTTTAAACATGGCTGGGCCGAAAGCGGTTGCGGCCAGGCCCTGCAGCTATTTAATGGCGAAATGCTGGTGGCCACCGTCGGGGCGCGCATGGGACAGCGCCGCGAAGGCGACGCGAAGGAAAGGGTTTTGGAAATCTGCCACATCCAGGGCGGCAAGGCGCGCAGCGAAATGGACCGGGCCCGTCACAGCCTGAACAACGACCCCTTGCTATGGCTGGCCTTATGCTGGATCCAATGGGCCCAGGGAAGCAAAATCATCCGCTGGCTGCGCATTCCCAAAGGCGAATGCATCCAGTATTTAAATATCAAACATAAGGCGCACATGCCGGACGGCGCCTATCGTAGGCAAACCGATGCCGAGTTGCACCCCCGTGAGTTGGCGGTTGAACCCCAACCCCAGCGGCGCAGCGCTTCCAACGCCGATGTCTATGACCAGCGCGCCGCCCTGCTCGGCATGCAGCCTTCCTCCTGCGGCCGTTTTTTTGAATTGGATCTGCAAGACCCGGAACAATGCCGCCCCTTTGAACACATTCGCAGCCAACTTTTAATCGCGCCGGTCGACCTGATTGTCCTGCTGGAACACCATCAAAAACATTCGGACTGGTATTCCGAGCAAGATATCTGACATGGGTTACCTGCACAAAACCATCAGCCTGGATTTGTGTGGCCCGACGCCACTACACTTTGACGAAACATTCCCAATCAAAGACGGTCAGAGCATCCGCATGGAGGGCCGCGAGCGGCGCGGCATGACATTCTGTTATTCCAACTTTGACGCCCTGGGCCGCTACCGCGTCACCATTGTGCCCATCGACCATGTAAGTCTTTGCAATGAGGGCTTGATGGAAGTACGGTTTTACAAAATAATCGCCGGCCAAAAAAATGAAATTGGTTATTTTTTAGCAAATATTCAACATGAAAACGGAGCTTATACCGCCAGTGAAATGGAAATCCATCTCGATCCCGCGTATCGGAATAAAGGCCTGGTATCCCAGGCGGTTTGCGCGGCGCAAAAATACATTCTGCCGGACAGCCGCTTTGTCAGCCATGTCGGCAATATGCCCAGCATCCGGCATTTAACCCGTTCCCTCCCGGCCCTGGGGCGCTGGCCGCTGCAACCCTTATTGTGGATCTTATCCATCAGCAGCGGTTTTTACGTCGGCGCGCTTGGCCTGTGTGTGCTCGCGCTGTTTAAAGCAAGATTGGAATCCGCACTGCTTGAAAAAACGCTACTCGGAAAAATTTTTAAAAAAGCCGGTTTTGGCGACCTGCGTGCGGAAATTATTTTTCAGCACAACCGCATATTGCCGGTCAAACTACCGTTTTTAAAGTTAAGCGGACGAAAATTGTGAGGTGAGGTGCTCCCAGTTAGTTAATCAACAGTTTCACCAGATACGGCCGTATGCTTGCCAGACTTTCTTCTGGAATCGACCAATGAAACACCTGACCATTCACCTGGGTAATATTGATATCCTCAAAGTTTGACACCACCTCTGGCCCTAAGCGCTGGCTGGCCACAGACACCACCCCATCGCTTTTGGAACGGTTGAAGCGCACCCAATTGAGCACCGCTGCAGGAATATCGGCCGACGTCTGGATGACATTGACATAGGTGATATGGGTGGGCAAAGGTTTGTGCTTAAGCTGGCGAAGATACACACTGGTAGGCCGCAAGGCATAGATTCCGCCAGCATCGAGGTTAAGACCGTACATGCGGTCCATCACAAATGGAACCACCAGACCGGCCACGCTAATCAACGAATACCAGGGTTTACCGCTGGCCATGGTGGCGCCGATGCCGGTCCATAGCAATGCGTTGGGTAAAAACGCCAGGTTGGCGATCTCGGCACCTTTAAAAGGACCCGCTTCCATCAGCACGCCTGATATCGCATTATCCGTGGTATGACGCGACAAATAATCACGCACCAGCACCGCGCCGTAAGAGCGCCCGTATAACACCACCTTAACTTGCGAGGCCTCGCTGACACCACGCGGTTTAAAAGTTTCAAAAAAATTTTTCTGGAGTTCCGGAAGCAAGCGGTCAATTTCGCTGATCACCCGCCCTGGCGGGCCGCTGTCGTTTTTTGCCTGGGCCCAAAACTTGCCCTCGCCATACCGGGGATGCGTGCTACCCACCAGTGCGT
>JAHFDA010000080.1 GCA_023249225.1 bacterium | reverse complement strand
GAAGACACGGCTCCAGAGCCAGTGGATACTGCCGTACCCGATGATACAGCGCCCACGCCACTCGAAACGTATAACGCTGCAGATTACCTATATCAACCGGCACCCTTCGACAAAATGGACATTGTGGTCTCCGTGGATTTGTCGGGGTCCATGAGCGATCAATTTAGCAAGCTTGGGACGGCGATGACGGATCTGGTCAGCGATATCCAGGGAGTGGTGGAAGACTACCGCTTGTTTGTCATCACGGGCGATGGTTCGTATGGGGATCTGTATATGGGTCCTTTTGACAGCAGTAGCACGCTGATGGACATTCAGATGGCGGTCAATGATTTGCAGGCGTTGGCTCCCTTGGCGCAAGGCGAGGAGTCCTATGCGGCGATTTACAGTTTTTGGACTTACGATGCCGCCCAGAGCACGCCACAGTTACGGGACGATGCGGTGGTTCTGTTTGTAACTTTTTCGGACGAGGAGGAGCAAAGCGGTATTGATAATTATGTGATGTACGACTGGTTGATCACCCTGAAGTCTGATCCCGTCACCATGTTGGACATGGTCAATATCGCGACGCTGGATACATCCACTTGCAAGTCCACCATCGGTTACAAATACATGGATATGGCCAGCACCTATTTCAGCAAGGATGCCATCGATATTTGTTTGGATACCTATCCTTATTTAAGCCAGTCCACCTTTTTGGTGGCCACCGAAAACGAAATTACCTTGTCGCATGTGCCGGTGGAGGGCAGTATTGTGGTGTATTACTTCGAAGACCCGGCCGACTCCTCGGGGCAGAATACCGACAGTTTTCTGTTAACCCAGGGTACGCAGTGGGCCTATGATGCCACGACCAACACGGTGACGGTGCTTTTGGATCAGATTGCGCTGGGATCACTGGTTATTGTGGCTTACGACGTGCTTAAAGATGTCGACACCGGGGACAGCGGTGATACGGCCAGTGACACTGGAGGCAGTGCTTCCAGAACCGGCGGAAAACCGATTGACCGGTATTTGCAGGAAATCCTGGAAAAAGAAGCGCAAGCCGGGCAAGCTGGTCCAGCACAAGAGTCTGCTGCAGAAAAACAGCAGCGTGCGGCCGAGCAGCGCGTACGTAGCCGCGTCCTTGAAAACCAGATCGAAGATAACGAAGCGGTTTCTTCCATGCAGGCTGATGAAAACTGATTTTAATTTTCGGCGTCTGGCTGCTCGAAGCGGCTCGTATTCGCAACGTGGTCCGGGCTTGATGCACTGGGTGCCGCTGGCGCTGCTAGGTCTGGTCCAATGTCAGGATTTCAGTTTGGTGGCCCAGGACACCACGATGCCTGCAGCCGACTGGATTTATCAGCCTGAGTTTTTGGGTGGTTTAGACTTTCTGATTGTGGTGGACAAGTCGGGTTCCATGGGCGACAACAACGCCAGGTTGGGTGAAGCCATGGGGGAACTGCAGCAGGATATCATCAACACGGGCGTGATCACTGATGCGCAGTTTGTATTTATCACGGCAGATTCCACCCATACCGAGTATGTGGGACCTTATACCTTGGATACCCCTGCCATTGACATGATGCTGGCACCTGCTTTATTACCGGCTTCAGCCGGACGCGAAGAAGGCTTTGGTGCCTCGTATGTGTGGTACACCAACGACATGAACAGTGCCAGCCCGGTGTTGCGCCAGGATGCTGCCATTTTGATTTTGCACGTTACCGATGAAGAAGAGCAAAGTGGTCTGACAGCAGACTTGTATTACCAGTGGCTTTTGACCCTTAAAGATGATCCCACGGCGCAAATGGATGTGGTCAGTGTCATCCGGCTCGAAACTTCTACCTGCGATACCAGCGGCACGGTGGGTAATAAATTTATTGAACTGGCCGGATACCTGAATCATAACCCGATTGACATTTGCAGCGCAGACTGGGGCAGCTGGATTTCAGAGTCGTCTTTTATACTGTCAGTGCAGCCCGAGATCAAGCTTTCGCAGACGCCGGTCTCCGAAGATACGATTGTGGTTTATTATGACGAGACCCCCGATCCCAACTCGGGCAACTCGCCAGACAATCTGACCTCCGACTGGATTTACACGGCCAGCAGCAATACGGTGTCTTTAGGTTTTGAACCGGCGCCAGGTTCGATTGCGATTGCCACCTACGAGGTGGAGGCGACCCAGGCTGAAGCCAAATCCACGTCTGATACGCAGTCACCGCAGCGTACGGCAGCCCCGCTTAGCCGCGAGCAGCTTGAGCAAACCATAGAAAGACAGCTGATCGATGGCTGGCAATCCACCGAAGCCATGCGGGCGAACGATTGAATTTCTAATGTCGTGGCAAAAACGCCTGCTTTTATGAGCTTATGAACGCTGTGTATGATATCGGTCTAGCGTGCTTATGCCGATCCAAATCGATAACCTTCACCCGTACTTGCGCGACCGTCGTCATTCGGTAGCCATTGGCGTTTTTGATGGTGTACACCTTGGGCATCAGAAAGTGCTCAAGGAAGCAGGCTGGGCGCTGACCTTTCACCCGCACCCGCGCGAGGTGCTGACGGGTGGCGCAGATGTGACATTTTTAACCACCCTCGAAGAACGTCAAAAACTTATACCGCGCCTTTTAGTGTTGCGTTTTAACCGCCGTTTGGCCAACTATTCTCCGGAACGTTTTGTAAAAGAAGTGTTGGTCGACACCCTTAAAGTTAAAAAAGTTTTCGTAGGTTATGATTTTTGCTTTGGCAAAAACCGCTCGGGCAATATTCAAACTTTAATCGTGCTGGGGCGCAAGTTTGGTTTTGAAATTGACGTGATCCCCGTGATCAAGGCCGGGGGTGTCGAGGTACGCAGCTCCAAGATCCGACAGTTACTGACCAAAGGACGGGTGGATCAGGCTGCGGTCCTGCTGGGCCGACCTTATCGGTTGGAGGGTCAGGTGGTTGGCGGCCAAAAACTGGGGCGCAAACTGGGTTTTCCAACGGCCAATTTAAAACTGCATCCGCAAAAGTGTCTACCTGCGCTGGGCATATACCAGGCCTGGGCCTGTCTTGGTCGGCGCCGCTACAAGGCAGTGGTCAGCATCGGACTGCGGCCCACCGTGCAGCCCAAGTCTGGCGGGGTGGTGGTGGAAGCCTACTTGCTGCGCTTTCAACGTTCGATTTATGGACAAAACCTGGCATTAGAGTTTTTAAAGCATCTACGTCCTGAACGCCGTTTTGGGTCGCTCAAGCAATTGGTGCGGCAGATGCAACGCGACGTCAAAAAGGCGTGGGGTTCCTCATAAGGTCGCCTATTTTGAAAGCACATGGTACGATAAAAAGGCTTTTATTGAAAAAATCAGAAGGGGTTTGACTATGTCCTTGGTATTTGAAAAACAAAAGAAGCCAAAAATCATTGCGACTTATCGCACACACGAGAGCGACACAGGTTCGCCTGAAGTACAAATTGCGGTACTAACCGAACGCATTAACCATTTGGTGGGGCACTTGAAGTCTTTTGATAAAGACAAACACAATCGCCGCGGTTTGCTGCTTATGGTGGGCAAGCGTAAACGCTTGTTGCGGTATTTATACAATTCAGATCTAAAACGGTACCGTGAGCTTATTCAGCGTTTAGGCATTAAGGGTTAGTACACCCTGGGGCTTTGTTATTTATCAAGACTCCTTTAAGGGGTTTTAATAAATAACACCCCAGGCTTTTAAAGCTTTATGTCCTGGCCAATACGCTTACGTGTACTCCTTTAGGTCTGTATTAAAGAAGGAGAACATCATGAAACATCGGGTAGAAATGCAATTTAACGGCAAGACGCTGTCTATGGAGACGGGTGAAATTGCCAAGCAAGCCAATGGATCCGTTTGGGTGACTTATGGCAACAACGTGGTGCTGGTGACGGTTTGCATGGATAAAGAACCCAAAGCGGGCAGCGACTTTTTTCCGCTGACAGTCGATTACATTGAAAAAATGTATTCTTCCGGAAAAATTCCAGGCGGATTTTTTAAGCGTGAAAGCAAACCCAATGACGAAGCCATTTTAAAGGCACGCATGATTGACCGTCCGCTGCGTCCCTTGTTTTCAGAAGGCATGCGCAATCCGGTCAGTATTGTGGTGACCATATTTTCCTATGACGGCAGCATGGCGGTAGAAACTTTGGGAACCTTGGGCGCATCGGCCGCATTAAGCATATCCAATATTCCTTTTGAGGGTCCTGTGGCCGGTGTGGTGATTGGTCAAAAAGACGGAAAATGGCTCTTAAACCCCAGCCGCGAAGAACTTAAAAGCAGCCGCCTGGCGCTGTCAGTATCAGGCACCAAAGATGCCATCATGATGGTAGAAGCCCATGCAGCGGAAATCAGCGAAAGCGACATGTTGGCTGCCTTGCAATATGCGCACGAGCAAATTGGCATCTTGATCAATCTGCAGCTCGAACTGGTACGGCAGATCAACCCGCAAAAAGTAATCATTGCACTCGACGAAGTGGATCCGGTGATTCTCAAAGAAGTTCAGACTAAAATTTCAGGCTCCATCCGCGAGGCCCTGCACCGCCCCAAGAAACTTGAAAAATACGATGCCCTCGACAAGATCAAGCATGATCTGGTGGCCGAGTATACCCAGCGCACGCCGGTTTCGGATCAAGACACGGTGTTGCATCACGCTAAGAATGCTTATGAAACAGTCAAAAAAGACGTTTTTCGCGCCTTGATTGTCAAAGACAAGTTCCGTGACGATGGTCGTACGGTCGATGCCATTCGCGCTCTTTCAGGCCGGGTGGGTGTGCTGCCCAGTCCACACGGATCGGCGCTTTTTACGCGTGGCGAAACCCAGGCCATTGGTACGGTGACCCTGGGTACCGGACAAGATATTCAGCTGATCGATGGATTGGATCCCAAGTTCGAAAAGCCTTTCTTTTTGCACTACAACTTTCCGCCTTACAGTGTGGGCGAGGCGGGCATGATGCGCTCTCCGGGCCGCCGCGAAGTGGGGCACGGTTTTCTGGCCGAGCGGGCTGTGGCCGCCATTCTTCCGGATCGGGATCAGTTTCCGTATGTGATTCGCCTGGTATCAGACATCACCGAATCCAACGGTTCTTCTTCAATGGCTTCGGTATGCGTGGGTACCCTGGCCCTGATGGATGCGGGTGTGCCGATTAAAAGGCCGGTGGCAGGTATTGCCATGGGCCTGATTAAAGAGGGCGACGCTTACACCATTCTCACCGACATTGCCGGTATGGAAGACCACATGGGCGACATGGATTTTAAAGTGGCGGGCAGCCGCCAAGGTATCACAGCCTTGCAGATGGATATTAAAATCCAGGGCGTGACGCCGCAGATTATGAGCGAAGCTTTGCAACAGGCCCAAAAGGCGCGCCTGGCGATTCTTGATTTTATGCAGTCGGTCATCGACAAGCCGCGCACGCAGCTTGCGGCCACAGCCCCGCGCCTCGAAGTGGTGCAGGTGCGTCCGGATCAAGTGGGCCTGGTGATCGGACCGGGTGGCAAGATGATCCGTTCCATTGTCGAAAACAGCGGTGCCAAGATTGATATCGATGACGATGGCAAGGTAACCATTGCAGCCACCACCGGAGAAGGTTTGCGTATTGCGCGCCAAATGATCGAAGCGCTGACCAAAGATGTGGAAGTCGGCCAGATTTATGACGGTCGGGTGGTCACGCTTAAAGACTTTGGCGCTTTTGTCGAGGTGTTGCCGGGCAAGGAAGGTCTGCTGCATATCAGCCAGATTTCCGAGCAACGCGTCAACCGTATACAAGATGTGTTGCAACCCGGAGACTCCATCCGCGTAAAAGTGCGTGAAATTGACGCTCAAGGACGTATTAACCTTACTGCCAAACAACTCACTTAGTGGCCGCCCAGCTATCTGCGTCTGTCCGTAAAGAAGTTCTGCCGTCGGGGTTGACGGTGATCACCGAGACCATGCCCCATACGCATACCGTGGCCATGGGAGTTTTTGTGGCGGCCGGTTCGCAGGATGAGACCCGGACGCAAGCGGGTATTGCGCATGTCATAGAACACATGTTGTTTAAAGGTACGCGCCGTCGTTCGGCCAAAGCCCTGGCCGAAGCCATGGATGCGGTGGGTGGGCGTACCAACGCGTACACCAGCAAGGAACACACCTTGTTCCATGCCAATGTTCCGGCCGAACGTGCCGAATTTTCATGTGATTTTTTATCAGACATCCTGCTTAAAAGCCGCTTGGCTGCAGACGATTTAACCCTTGAAAAAAATGTGATCCAGGAAGAAATCAAAATGGGTGAAGACGCTGCCGATGAATACGTGCACGAACTGGCGGAACAAGCTCTGTGGCCCGGACAGCCGCTCGGGCGACTGATCATTGGCAGCCGCCAGTCGGTGGCGGCTTTGCGCGGCCAGCATTTAAGGGCTTTTATGCAGCGTTATTATCATCCGGCCAATCTGGTCTGGGCCGTGGCAGGGGCGGTGCAGCACCAGCAAGTTCTAGCCTGGGTTCAAAAATATTTTACGGCGCGATCCAGACGCAAGCCGCGCCATCGCTCGGCCGTTTTGACCCAGGCCAGACCTCAATATCTGTTTTTAAAACGCGATACCGAACAAGCCAACGTCTGTCTGGCATATCCGCTTTCGGGCTATCATTCGCAACGGCGCGCGGTGCAGCTGGTGCTGAACGGCATTTTGGGAGGCAACATGAGCAGCCGTCTTTTTCAGGAACTGCGTGAAAAGCGCGGACTGGCATACTCGGTGGGCTCGTACCCCACGCACTATCGTGGCGCTGGCGCATTGGTCTTGTACGGGGGCACTTCCCCGGCCACCCTTGAAAAAACCTTAAGGCTGATGCGCGCTTTGGCGCAAGGCCTGGCTGATAAAGGCGTGTCGGCCCGCGAACTTGTGCGTGCCAGGGAGCAATTGCGCGGCTCCACTTATCTTGCAAACGAGTCCAGCATGGCGCGCATGATCTGGCTGGGGCGCAGCGAACTGCAATTTGGACGTCACTATTCTGTGCAAAAGTTTATCGACGAAGTCATGCAGGTGACGCGCGAGCAAGTGCGTGCCGAAGCCCGGCGAATTTTTGCATCGTGCCAGCCTTCGGCCGCTTTGATTGGGCCCTTTGAGGGTTCCAGTCCCTTTAAAAAGGTTATTTATGGCTAGCTTGTTAGAACGTGCGGCGGTGGTCATGCCCAAAGTACAGGGACACTATTTTAATTTAGAGGTCGAACGCGCCCAGGGCTGCTGGCTTTACGACTATGCCGGACGGCCTTACCTTGATTTTGCGGCGGGTATTGCGGTGGCGTCTACGGGTCACTGCCATCCACGGGTGGTGCAGGCCATCTGTGACCAAAGTCAAAAGCTGATACATACTTGTTCGGCCATTGCCTACAGCGAGTCGCATGTGGCCCTGATGGAAAAACTGGCGCAACTTTGTCCGGGCGACCTGCAGCACAGTTTTATTCTGCAGAGCGGCACCGAGGTCATTGAGGCGGCGCTTAAATGCGCCACGGCGGTCACCCAACGGACGGGCCTGGTGTGTTTCGAGGGAGCCTTTCATGGCCGCACGCTGGGTGCGACCAGTGTCACTTTTTCTAAGGCAAAATTCCGCGATCCGTATCAGGCCTGGTTGATCCCGCAGGTCATGTGCTTGCCGTTTCCGCAGGCGGGTCAGGCTTGGGATGCGGCCGGATTTAAAAAAACGTTTCACCAAAAAGTCGCTCACCAACCCGTGGCGGCCATCATTGCCGAGCCGGTGCTGGGCGAGAGCGGTTATATCTTTCCGCCGCAAGGTTTTTTACGCTGTTTGCGTGAATTGGCCACTGAAACAGGGGCACTGCTGATTCTGGATGAAATTCAAAGTGGTTGCGGACGCACAGGTTTGTGGTTTGCCTGCCAGGCCGAGGGCGTGGTGCCCGATTTGCTGGCGCTGGCCAAGGGCCTCGGTTCGGGTGTCACCATTGGGGCCTTGGTTGGACGCCCGGCGATCATGGATCTTTGGCCGGTCAGCACCCACGGCGGAACCTATCCCGGTAATCCGGTCAATTGCGCCGCAGCGCTGGCCACGTTGCAAGTGATTGAAGATGAAAAACTGGTCGACAACGCGCGCTTGCGCGGGGAACAATTGCTGGTGGGCCTTCAAAAAATTTGTCAGGGTCTGGGAGGTATTAAGGACATACGCGGACGGGGCTTGATGCTGGCCATAGAATGTGACGGCGCCGAGCGTGCCAAGCGCGTGCGTATGGCCGCCTTTGAGCGCCAGCTGATCATGGTGGGCGCTGGCACCCACGACCAAACCCTGCGTATCATGCCGCCGCTAGTGGTCAAGGCCGAAGAAGTTACGCAGGCCTTGCAAATCTTGTCCGAGGTTTTGCCGTCATGCTGTACTTAGAAGGCACTCACGCTGTGACCGAATCGCTACGGGCTGGCAAAGCCCTGGCGCGTGTCTTGGTGGATCGCCACAAACGCTCTGACTCGGCGGTGCAGTCCATCATTCAATTGGCGCAGGATCAGCAGGTGCTGGTCCAGTATATGTCCAAAGAAGAACTCGACCATGAAAGCCAGACCGGTCGGCATCAGGGCGTCATTGCCATTTACAAGGGGCGCATTTATGTTGACCTGGAGGACATCCTGCTTAACGCCCAGCAGCAGCAGCAAGATCCTTTGGTGGTGGTGCTTGACGATATTGTCGACCCGCACAATGTGGGGGCCATTATTCGCAGCGCCGAAGCATTGGGGGCCCATGGTGTGGTGTTGCACGAACGGCGTGCGGCCGGGCTTACGCCCACGGTGGTGCGTGCGGCGGCGGGGGCACTGGCGTATTTGCCCATTGCGCGCGTGACCAACATTCACAATGCGGTGCGTGATCTTAAAGAACGCGGCCTGTGGACGCTGGGGCTGGATGTCTCGGGGACAAGGTCTTTGCCTGACATCGATGGACGGCAGCCCCTGACCGTGGTGGTGGGCAGCGAAGAACGCGGGCTTTCGAAACCCGTAAAAAAATTGTGCGAGGACCTGGTTAAAATTCCAATGGCCGGACGGGTGCAATCGCTTAATGCTTCGGTGGCGACGGCGGTGTTGCTGTGGGAGGTCTGCCGCAGCCGTCTGGGGAATACACGGGCGTAGACTAAGGCTATGAACCTGCGCAAGTTACATTCCATCTCGATCCACAACAAGATTCTGATTCCATTTGTATTTTTCACCACATTTCTGGCGGGCTTGTTGCTCATTTTTGGCAGCAACACCATTTTTATATATATGGAGCGCATGTTGCGCTCGGCGTATACCAGTGGCCAATTCAGCGATTTGCAGACCGAGCTTCTGCAACTTAAACAACGTGTGTTTTGGGTTGGTCTTTTGATCTCGGGCGGACTAGTGCTGTTTTTAATGCTGGTATTTTCACTGATTATAGGTGTGATCACACGATACATCAGGCGTTTTAAGGCTGTGGCGCAAAAGGTTTCGCAAGGCGATTTCAGCCAGCGCATCGAAGTCACCAGCGACGACGAGATTGGCCAGTTGGCCAGCATCTTTAACGAGATGACCTCTAATCTTCAAATCAGTACGCAGTCGGTGATCCAGGAAAAAAACCGTTCCGAGGCCATCATCGAGGAGATGCCGGCCGGGGTGCTGGTGACAGACCTGCAGGGGGACATTCTGATGCTTAACCGTACGGTGCGCGCTATTTTTGGCGTGCGCGAAACCGAAGTTATGGGTTATCCGGTCGCGCGTATGGTGCCGCATGAAGATGTGGTCTCGCAAATTGACACGGTGGTCCAGGCCGAGGGTGGCACCGAAGAAACCGAATGGGCGCACGAGATTTCCAGCGGAGGCCGCAAACGCTTTAAAGTACGCAGTTCACTTGTGCGCAAGGCACTGGGTGAAAAACTGGGTGTGGTCACAGTGTTTCAAGACATTACTTTAGAAAAAGAACTCATCGAACTGCGCGAAGGTTTTTTGCGCACCATCACGCACGAGCTACGTACGCCATTGACCAGCATTATTGGTTTTATTGAGCTTGCACGTGGGGGATCCGGGCTTGATGATCGTCAGAAAAAATACCTGACGGTCAGCCTGGAATGCGCCATCAATTTAAAAACCATGATCAACGATATTCTCGACCTCTCTAAACTGGAGGCTGGCCAGGTGGAACTTAAACGGGCACCCCTCAACATTTACGATCTTTCAGAAGATGTCATTGAATCGCTGGTGCCCGTGCTTAAAGACAAGGGCTTGACCATTAAAAACCTGATTTCGCCCCAAGGTTCGGTGGTCTATGGAGACAAAGAAAAATTACGCCGCATTCTGGTGAACATCTTAAGCAACGCCATTAAGTTTACGCACGAGGGGGGCATTGTTTTTTCAAGTCAGACCCAGGGATCTGATCTGATTGTACGCATTAAAGATACCGGCATCGGCATGGATGTCGAGGGTCAAAAGGTTATCTTTGAAAAATTCCGCCAGCTGGACTACAGTTCCAAACGTATGTACGAAGGCATTGGGCTGGGGCTAAGCATCGTTAAAGAACTCGTAGAACTGCATGACGGAAAGGTGTGGGCCGAATCCAGGCCAGGCCAGGGCAGCGAATTTTTTGTGCAGTTGCCTACCGTGCCACCTGCTGAAAAGACAGCCTCTTAAACCATGGGCGCCGTGGCCAGTGACCTTAAACTTCCGGCCAATATGCAGGGCATGGAAAAAGGAACGGCACACAAACCTTGGGACGAAGCGCGGGTGCGGGTGCTGCTGGCGCACCCCGACCGTTACGAAGTGGCGGCGGGCAGCGCTGCCATCAGCATTCTTTACCAGTTGGTCAATCGCCATCCAAATTACCTGGCTGAAAGGGCTTTTTTGCTGGCCGGTGATGTGCGCAGTTTACTGCGGCAGCAGGGGTTGCGCCAATTTTCGCTTGAGTCCAGGCACGCCATAACCGCCTTTGACTTGCTGGGCATTTCTATGCCCACCGAGCTTTTATACCCCAACCTGGTTCAGTTTTTGCGGGATGCAGGTCTGTCACCTTGGGCAGCGCGGCGCGGCGAGCATGAGCCGCTCGTGGCCGCAGGCGGCGTGGCCTCGTTTAATCCGCTGCCGATTGCTCCGCTGGTTGACCTGGTATTTGTGGGCGAGGCCGAAGAATCGCTGATCGAAGTGCTTGCGCTGCTCGAGACCAAAAAACATCTGGCCAAGGCTGAAAAACTGGCCGCACTGGCGCGTATTCCCGGCATCTATGTGCCGCGCATCCACCAACGTGAAATGCAGGTGGTCAGCAAGCGGGCTTTGCGCGATTTAACGCTGCTGACTGATCTGACCGATCCGGTGATTCCATACGGTTCCGAAGACATGCCGCGCAGCGCCTTGCAACTGACGCGTGGCTGCGCGTGGAAATGCCGTTATTGTCAGGCCGGCTTTACCACTTTGCCGCTGCGGTACCTGTCGGTTGATCAAGTGGCGCAAACCGTAGAAAAATTGCATCAAAATGGCATTCGTGAAGTCAGCTTGCTGGCCTTAAACGCCATTGACTATCCGCACTTAGAATCTCTGGCAACGCAACTTAACGACAAAGCCCAAGGTGTGCGGGTGCCTTCTATTAAAATGGATCGCGTGGATCCCGAGTTGATTCGTCCGCTTGGAAATATGTTTTTTTCGCACGCGCTCGAGGCGGGCACCGAACGCTTGCGTCGCGCGATTAACCGGCCTTATACCGATGCTGATTCTGACCGGGCGGTGGAGCACATCTTAATTTTGGGAGGCGAACATATTTATATGGATTTTATGATTGGGCTGCCCACCGAAAGTGACGCAGATGTCATTGGCATTGCGCACACTGTGGCGCGCGTGGCCGACCGGGTGCGGGGGCGGGCCAAACTGACGGTTTCGGTGTCGCCCTTTGTGCCCAAGCCGCATACGCCGTTGCAATGGCATGTACAGCTTTTGCCAGCCGAGCTACGCCGACGGGCAGCACTGCTTGATCAGTACGCCAGCCAGGCCGAACATGTCACTTACCGGTTGCGCGATCCCGAACCTTCGCTGATCGAGGGTCTTTTTGCGCGTGGCGACGAACAGGTGTCGCATTTGGTGGTGAAAGCGGCCGAACAAGGTGTGGTCGACATGGATTGGAATAACCGCTTTAAGGAAGAGGAGTGGTTGAAACTGGGTCGGCAATGCGGGCTTGACGTGCATGCCCTGGTGCAGCACAGTTATACCGCGTCAGATGACCTGCCCTGGGACGTGATTAACGTGGGCATACAGAAAAAATTTTTTGTGCGCGAATGGGAAAGGACGCTGGCAGAATGAACGAGCAAGAAGCGCTTTTATTTCCATTGCCTGATGTGGTTTGGTTTCCACACACGATGCTGCCGCTTTACGTGTTCGAGCCGCGTTACCGCGCTTTAGTGGCTGACGCGCTGCGTAAAAAAATGCCGGTGGCGGTGGTCAAGTACAAGCCAGGTTGGGAAACCCAGGATACCCGTCGGCCCGATGTGTGCTTTACGGCCACGTTTGGTGCCATCTCACAGCACGAAAAATTCAGCGACGGTCGTTACCATATATTGCTTAAAGGTGAGCACCGTTGTCGCATTCTCGAAGACACCCTTTCGCCCCGGGGTTACCGCCGGGCGTGGATTGAAGTCGAAGATTTTTTCGACGATCTTTCGGAGCGCCAGGAAGAAAAATTCCGACGCATGCTGATTGCGCGCATGCAACGCTACGTGACCGAAGACATGATGAGCCTGGCGCAGGACATGGCCTACCTGCGGGTACGCGATCTGGAGACCATGTTGTGTCTCATTGCCCAGCACCTTAAACTCGACCCAGAGTACAAACAGAACCTGCTCGAGCTAGAGGGCGTCAGCGACTTGTATTATGAAGTCCTGGGCATGTACAACAGCCTGCTGCGGCCGCTCAACATGCCCAAGCTGATCAAGCCGTTTGAGTTTGTGTACGACGCGCAGAATTAGGGGGTGACGTTATCCCAATAGACTGTTCATTTGACGGGGAAGCTTACGGTATTAGGCCCGAGCAGAAAAAATAAATGTTTAGTCCGTATTGAATCCGGGAATGGTTTTATTCAGACTGGGACTGCTGAAAAAGTCGTATAAAACCAACTTTTTGACAGCGGCATGACTTGAGAAAATGGAAGCATCCCCGAACAAGGAGCTGTCCATGTTAATGAATCAAAGTGAACCACGAGTAACGTTTGCCGATGTAGCGCTATCCCACACCGAAAAACGCTGGGAAAAACACTGGCTCAAGAAGGTGCTGGAACTGGTGAATTGGCAGCCTTTTCGTAAGCGGCTGGAAAAGTTGTATGCCCGTGGAATGGGGCGACCAGCATGGGAGCCGATATTGTTGTTCCGTTGCCTGCTACTGGCTCAATGGTACGGTCTTAGCGACCGGCAGCTTGAGGAAGCCATTGAATTTCGGATCGACTTTCGCAAATTTGTGGGACTGCCGTTTGACCAGGAAGCCCCGGATGCAACGACCTTCGTAGAGTTTCGCAAACGGATTCAACCGATTAGCCCGCGGTTGATGGAGATTATGACCAAGCAACTTGAGAATGCCGGGTTCAAGATCAAACATGCCGTCAGCGTTGATGCCACGCTGGTGGAGTCGCATAGCCGTCCCAAAGGTGGAGAAGGCGGCGATGAGGATGCCGACTGGCGCGGGTTCCCACCAAAGATCATTGCCAACGAACAAGGACAAAAGACGATTGCACGTCGACCCGCGTTGCATGGCTACAAAATCCATTTAACCTCGACGGTGGGGATGGGTTTGGTGACGGGTTGTCTGGTCACGGCTGCTTCCGTTCACGAATCGCAGCACATGGAAGATATCATCGATCCTGATACAGGCAAGGTTTATGGTGACAAGGGTTATTACGGTTGCAAAAAAGCACTGGCTGAACGTGGGATTGAGGACGGGATACAGGACAAGGGTTTTCGCAACCGACCGCTGACGGCGGCCCAGATCAGACGGAACAAGGGGATTACAAAACAGCGCCGCATTGTGGAAGGTGTGTTTGGTTCATGGAAGCAGTGGTATCGCTGGCGCAAGACCAGGTACATGGGGCTGGCCCGAAACCAGCTGGCCGTCATTTTGACGGCCTTGAGTTGGAACATGAAAAAATGGGCTTACGCCAGTTAAACAGGAGTCGGTGTCGGATGACGACACTTTAAGCCAGAAAATGGCGGTTCCGAGGCCACGGCATCTGGGCTTTTAAACGCAAAAACACTGTCAAAAATCTGAAACAGTTTCAAAAGGAAAGTTTGGATGACTTTTTCAGCAGTCCC
>JAHFDA010000105.1 GCA_023249225.1 bacterium | reverse complement strand
ACCGGGGCCGTATCCATGTGGAATCTGCGCCAGAGTGGGGGGCCACCTTTAAAGTAAGGTTTCCAACGCACACTACATATTTATCATGAAACATCAAAATCTTTCCTGAAACAACCCCCGATTTCCACCGATATATCAGTGGATCATGTTTTACCGTTTTTCTGCCGTGCGTATTGAAATCGCCCAAACCGTTCAAGGACTATTGGAACTGAAATCTGATTCCATTGGCATTGTCCAACGCTTGGAAGCCCTATTCACCGCCGCGCACGTGGCCAAGGTGGATGTGTTTGCTGGGGACGAGACGTACCACAAACGCTGGCGCAGTTTGTTAAAGGGCTTGGCTCAAGCTGATCGTGTGCGATTACTCACGGATTATCTTGGTGCAGAGCGATTGAATGATTGCAGAAACTTACCTTCGGACGTAAGTCCCTATGGTTTTTTGGATCCGGCATATGTGAAGTCCTTTGTGGAATACGAAGACGGAGATCTTGACGGTGAACCCGTGGGGATGTATTCGTATTTTTTGAAAACGTATCTCGAATGGACTCCGATTACCCCGCCCCGCCTGCAAGGCGATGAGCTACGCGCGTTACTCGCCCAACTCGGCGAAGTTTACGAGGTTCCGTTGGGGAAGAACAAAAATTCCGTGGCGGTGGTTTTAAAACTCGCAGAGGTGAAAAGGTTTTTGGGTATTGAAGACCTCACAGAAGTATTTGTAGGGGTGGAAGGGCTACGACAGGAATCCGGGGAGAAGAACGGATTTATCGTGGACGTTGATTTGCACCAGCAAAAAGCCTTGCTTGCGGCGATTGTGAATGTAGGGGCAATTCATGAATTGCCCCTACATTCGTTGGGTTTTTATAATCTGCGCGGATCACGCAAATTATATGACGTTTTAAACGCGCAAGGTTTTTACGGACGGACAAATATTTTGTGGATATGGACGGGAGAAAAATATGTTCCGAATCAAGCAGAAGATGCTTATCCGGAGCCTGAAATATTAACGTTGGATAGCATTGGTGAAATTAGAGATGGTCGCTTTTGTCTGCGTTACGTTGGCAACGGCCTCTGGTACGACGACGCTCCTGTTGATCGCCTCGACGATGACGGTGTCGTTTTTGGCTTGTCCGATTAGACTCAATTCAGTTTTTGGTTCTTGGATTTTTGGACCATTGGTCTTGTTTATAGGTTCCCGCCGTAGGCGGGTTTTTTTGAAATCTACCCTGCGGTAAAATGGCTTTGAACCGCGATGCTGGCCCTGCTTAAAAATCCATTTTTTCAAAAACTTTTGCTGGCGCTGGTCATGGTGGTGGCGGCTGCGCGGGTGCATTGGGGGCTTGGATTGTTTGTGGCGCTGGTGGCGGCGCGCGGGCTGGTGGCAACGGTAGAGCGGCCCGTACGGGACTTGATCCGGCAGCTGCGCAGCGATGCGGTTTTGCCCGAGACGGAGCTTGCGTCGGGGCTTCCGGAATTTTCGGATCTGACCTACTGGATGCGCTGGAAACTTTCGCAATTGCAGCAACGCGACCATGCAGCCGACACGCGTTACCGTCAGGCGCTTAATATTCTCGATGAACTTAACGAAGGCGTTCTGGTACTGGGTGGCGACAAACGCATATTGTTCATCAACCGTCCGGCGCTCAACCTGCTTTCTATTACGGCGGCGCAGGCCGAAGGTCGCACCCTGGTGGAAGTCATGCGCGATGAACCGGTCAATCTTTTGGTGGAACGCGTCTTGAATGGCGAGACGGTCGAGGCCATCGATATGCGGGTAGAGGCGGAGGCCGTGCGCATGTTGCAAGTCGTGGGCGCTTTATTCCGTCATGGCGACAGGCAGGCGCTTTTGGTGCTGCGCGACGTTACGGCCCTGCGCCAGACCGAACAGATCCGCAAGGATTTTGTCTCCAACGTATCGCACGAACTTAAAACGCCGCTGATGGCCATTTCCGTTGCCGTCGAAACCCTCATTGACGGGGCCTTGAGCGACCCGCAGCACAACATGGGTTTTCTCAAAACCATTGCGCATCACACCGAGCGCCTGCAGTATCTTATCCGCGATATTCTGACGCTTTCTAAAATTGAAAACGCCCTGCCCACGGAGGAAATGCAATCTCTGAATCTCGCGGAAGTGCTAAGCGCCGCGCTGGCCGACATGAAACTTTTGGCCCAGCAGCGCTGCGTGACCTTGCCGGTGGAACCGGTACTGGACCATGAAAAGGCGGATGCTGTAACGATTCGCGGTCGTGCGTCCGAACTGCGTCAGGTATTCATTAACCTGATCGAAAACGCCATTCGATATACGCCGGCAGGTGGACAGGTGCGCGTCAGCATGGCGGTGGAACAAGACGAAGTAAAGATCTATGTAGAAGATACGGGCATTGGGATTGCGCCAGAACATCTCACGCGTATTTTCGAGCGTTTTTACCGGGTGGATCCAGGGCGTTCGCGCGAGACGGGTGGCACGGGGCTTGGCCTTGCGATCGTCAAACACATGGTGCATGCGCACGCGGGCCGCATCGATGTGCATTCTGAACCCGGCAAAGGCAGTGTGTTTACCATAAGCTTGCCCCTGGCTTAATTGGCGTCATAACTTTTTCATTTTATTGTTCTGCTTCCGTTACAAGCGCTGGGTATTCTTATCACAAATTGAAGAGAGGAGAAATCACAATGAAATTAAATTTATATGTCAGTTTTGTGCTCGCGGGGGTCATGCTTGGCGCGTCAGCCGCCCAGGCCGCCGAAATCAAGTGGAAGGGGGACATGCGTGTGCGTTATGCCTACGAAAACCCCAACAACCAGGGGAGTATCGCATCGTCCACCCTGCAGACCGGGCGCGAACGCCTGCGTTACCGCCTGCGCTACGGATTTGAAGCTGCGCCCAACGATCAGGTGACGGTCAAAGTCCGCATCGCTTCGGGCATCGGCGGAAACTTCAAGTCGCCCAACGCCGATTTGGCCATGTCCAACTTTTCCAACGTGGCGCAATCTACATTTATCGACAATGCCTACCTGGTCTATGAGCCCTACGATTCCAACATGACGCTGATGGCAGGCAAGATGGAAAATCCGTTTAAATACACGATGATCATGTTTGACAGTGATATTCACTTTCCGGGCATTGCCAGCGCGTGGAAGTTTGGCGACAAGGGGCAGGTCAAGTGGCTGCTGGGCGGTTTTGTAGCCACCGAAAATAATTCTGCTACGGCTGGAACCGAAGACGACTTGCTGCTGGCATCACAGCTTTCGAGCGTGTTTGACCTTGGAAACGATGCGACCCTGGGCATTTATGGCTCTTATTATTCGCTGACGCGCGGCTTTGACCGCATCCTGGATGGCATCGTGGAATTCAAACCGAACAAGGATATTGCCTTGCTTGCCGATGCTTTTAACAACTTCCGCACCGACAATAACACCTCCGGCGCTCTGGGTTACTATGTTCAGGGCAGTGCCAACTTAAATGACGGTCTCAAGGCCAGTCTGGGTTATGGCGCCCATTTTTCAAACGCGTTTGATAGCACGATGGTGTTCAGCGATTCCGACTTTGAAAACTTTATTGGCAGCAACAACAATCAAGGCTTCAAGGGCAACGTGACGTTTATTCCCTTTAAAGACAACGAGCTGGGCATCACGGTCTTTAGCTGTTCCAACATCAACGATGTGGCGGGCAATGCCAACGGTACCAAGGGTTCGGCCATGACGGTGCTGGCCGACTGGCTTGTGAAACTATAAGGGAGTTTTCTTGTTATCATAATGGAAATGGCCCGCAACGTTTTTGCCGAAAACATCGACGCCCTTAAAGGCATGCTGCTGCTGATGGGCAACCACTTGGAACGTTCGCTCGAGGAGCTGCGCAACCTGCTGCAAAAGCGCGATCTTAAAAGCTTCGAGTTTGTCAAAACCGAAGACGATAAGGTGGATCAGCTCGAGATCGAGATCGAAAAAAAATGCCTGTCGATTTTGGCGCTGCAGGCGCCGGTGGCGCACGACCTGCGTTTTATCACCGGCGCGCTTAAGATGAGCACAGACCTTGAGCGCATTGGTGACCACATCCGCAAGATCGCCCGCAAGTACGCCTACTATATGGAGGGCACCGATGCGCCGGTGCATCCGGCCATGGTAGACATGATCAACATCCTGCGCGGCATGCTCAAGGACATGATCGACGCTTTTAACGAGCGCGACATGGCCAAGGCCCGGCAGGTGATTGCCCGCGATGCCGATGTAAACGCCATTCAAAAAGAATTTTTCCGCGAGATCATCGACGTGATCATGAAGTCACATAATGCCGAGCAGGCCAGTGCCTGCGTACACCTCTTGTTCATTGCGCGTTCGCTCGAGCGCATTGGCGACCACATTAAAAACCTGGGTGAGCGGATTATCTTTATGGAAACTGGCGAGCTGGTGCTGGGCCGGTTTTCGACACAGACGGATGTGCCTTGATATAAAACCGGTAGGGCGCGTTGGCATTTTGTGTGATGCCAATGCGCGTGGCGATGACCCTATCCCGGGGAGGCACTGTAGGCCCTTCTAAAATCCGAATCGGAGAGCCCTTGCTTACGGGCAGGGCGTTGTGACTGCGGTCAAAGCCGTAGGCCACGCACAGTTTTCCGGGTCCGCTGGCGAGCCGCTGCGGATCGGACGTGTTCATGTTTTTTGGCCAGGCTTTAAAGTTTTTCATGATGGTTTTGACGCCTTCCACGGGTTCCACCGCTCGCACCAATACCGCTCCGGCCACGCCCTTTTGTTCTGTAATCACGTTAAAGCAGTGATACATTCCATAGGTAAAGTACACATAGCTGTAGCCCGGCGGCCCAAACATGACGGCGCAGCGCGGTGTGGGGCCTTTAAAGGCGTGGCAGGCCGGATCATCCGCCAGATAGCCCTCGGTTTCCACAATTTTTCCGACAATGATTCCGCGTTTGGACTCGTGCACCAGCAACTGACCCAAAAGCTCCCGGGCAACGGTCAGCGTGGGGCGCGCGAAAAACGATGGTTTTAAGAGGCGCGGATGATTTGCTGCCATAGTTCCGTAATGCCCAATGTTGCGGCCCATTTTTCGATGTAAGAAACATCGAGTGTCTTTTTTTTACGCGCATACACGTGCTGGACATCCAGCATTTGTTTTTCACTTCCACCACAACGTTTGGCCCAGTCAAGTTTGGATAAGATCGAGTCTTCCGGACTTGCGACAGTTATTTCGCGATCCAGAAACTGAATGTTTTGACGTCGTGCAAATCGAGTTTGATCGTATGCAGTGCCAGTCAAAATATAAAAGTCTGCTTTCTGACTGGTATGCACTTCGATGAGGTTAAAAGTCCCATCATGTCTAAGGGCCTCCTGAATACTGTCCTGGTCTAGGTAATAATCAGGCATCTGGAATTTTTGGACGAGTGTGGAAACAGACGCAGGCGGAATTGAAACGACGAAATCGATGTCATGGGTAAG
>JAHFDA010000104.1 GCA_023249225.1 bacterium | reverse complement strand
AGTAAGGCGCTGGCCAGGCACAGGACGGCATAAAAACACCAGGTCCACTGATACGAGGGCAGTGTATCCAAGTGCCATTGCTGCCTTAGCAGTGCCGGTAATAATGCCATTAGCGCACCCAGGGCGTTGCCACTGTCAACGGCCACGTTATACCAGGCAAAGCGCAGGGTACGTTCTTGATGTCCGCTTAATTGGGCCAGCATGGCTTGTTCTACCGTCAGCCCAAGGCCGCGGTCGCGGCCCATGCCGTTGATCATGCCTAGAGCAAAACCAAAGGCCAAAAACATAAAGTGCTGTGTGAGCGCAGTCACGATGCCACCGAGCGCCATCAGCATGCCAAGCATCATCAGCGTGCGGCGGCGGCCCAGGCGATCGGCCCACAGCGTTCCTGTCAGGGTTCCGCTGGCACAGCCAGCCAAACCCAATGCCACCAGCAGTGAAATGCGCGCAGCACTTAAACCAGCGTGACTTAAATACAGTGCCAGGATAACGCCCGAAAGACTGATGGCGGCTGACCGCAGGCCCGCGCTGCAAATAATAAGGGTGAGGTTTTTATTCAGACGGTTTTATTATAAATGGTAAAAAAAAATCTGTGAGCGGTCAGTCATCCACGTCAAAATAAGCAAAGCCACCGGGATACGTGGTCCAGCCTTTTTCGCGTAATTGAACGCCCAGCCAGGCATTTACCCACAAGTCATCAAGCCCCAGGTAAGGCGCAGCGTTTTGGCGGATGCAGGCGGCAAAATTGCGCATGATGGCCTGGTTGCGCAGCGCATAATTTTTAACGCCGCAGTCCACGCGCTGTTCAGTATCTAGATGAAAATCTTGAATGAAGGCATAGCCTTTACGGGCGTTTAGTGTTAACAGGCCACGCGCAAAACGCAGGCGCAGGATCTGTTCGCTTAAACCCTGGTGGGCACGATAGCTGCCTTCAAAAGAAAAACTCAATTCATCCACGCGCTGGCCACAGACAAAATAACGGTCGGGGGCATCCAGGATACGGTGGGCTTGAAAAACCTGGTGGCCAAACAAAAAATGCAGCAGGTCGATATCGTGATTGACGTGGTCAAGCATCATGCTGGGTATTCCCAGGCGTTGGGCGTGATAACTTTGGGCTGAAAAATCAAAACCAAAATGAATGACCGGTCCCAGGCATTGGCGCAAGCCGGGCAAGGCTTGTTTAAGCCAAAGATAGGGTGTGTCAAAACGCTGTGGGTGGCAACTGCTAAACACAAGTTCAGGCGGCTTGCCATAGCGCAGCAGTGTACGCAGAGCTTCAAGCTGTACGGCATCGGTGGCCAGTGGTTTTTCGGCCAGCACATGCTTGCCGGCCTTAAACGCTTTTTGAATGCTGGCGGCATGGCAGGGATTGGGGTTGGCAATCAGCACGGCTTCTACATTGCTTGCCAGCAGCGCATCTTCACTGATGCATACTTGTAAGGCCGGGCCAAAGGTCTGGCAAAATTGCGCACTGGCCTGTGCATTGGGGTCAAACACGGCAGTTAATTGAAATTCGTCTGCGCCAAAAACAGGCTGGGCATGGGCCCGAAAGGCATGCTCGCCGCAACCGATGATCCCCAAACGAATGGCCCTGCGCATAAGGGTATATCGTCAGGAGCTGTGCTTAGAACTTTGTAATATTTAATGATTTATAGGGCGGTCTGCGGCTGGGGTTTTGCAGGTGTAATATTTTTTGTATCGATGACCAAGGCCAGAGCCGGTCCAGCCATAAAGGTGGTGGCCAGGGCCATGATCACAAGCATGGTAAACAGGCGGGGAGAAATCACCCCCAGGTCCAGTCCGATATTGAGTACGATCAGCTCTACCAGGCCACGTGTATTCATCAAGATGCCCAAACCGGTGGAATCACGCCACGACAGACCCGACAGTTTGGCGGCGATCCAGGTGCCTCCAAATTTTCCAATGGTGGCAACGACAATGATCACGCCACAAATGGCCCAGTCGTCAAATGAATTAAGCAGGCCAACCTGGGTGCGCATGCCAGTAAAGGCAAAAAAGGCGGGTAAAAATAAAATGCGCACCATGTCATCGAGACGATGGGTCAGGTCATGGGCGGCCCGGCTGTCGTGGGGGATAATGACCCCCAGTAAAAAGGCGCCAAAAATAGCATGGATCCCAATCAATTCAGTGGCCAGGGCCGAAAGCAAAATGGATACAAAGATCACGGCCATTTCGCTTTCGCTGACGCGCGTGAGATGTTCAAGACCCAGCACGCCACGTTTAATAATGGGTTTGACGACCACGAACATAATGACGATATACACGAGCGTCAGGCCCACGGTAGAAATAGCATTGGGAATGGTGGATTGCACCACGCTAATGACCAACGCCAAAAGACACCAGGCGGTAATGTCATCAATGGCGGCGCAGGTGAGGGCCACCGCCCCGAGGGTGGTTTTATTCAGTTTTTTATCGGTTAAAATCCGGGCCAGCACCGGAAAGGCGGTCACAGACATGGAGACTCCCAGAAACAAGGCAAAACTGGTAAACGAGATTCCGTGTGGCGCCAAGTTGGGATAAATCCAAAGCGCCAGGCCGCTGCCAAGCAAAAAAGGCGCCACGATACTGGCATGCGAAATGGCCAAGGCAGCGTGGCCGCTGTTGCGGATGATTTTAAGATCGAGTTCCAGCCCCACCAGGAACATATACAAGATGACACCCAGTTGGGCGATGACCCCTAAAAACGGCGCAGCATTGGTGGGCAACACATAGGCATAGATGTCGGGTGCCAGTCTGCCAAGCAACGAGGGGCCAAGCATAATGCCACCAATGACCTCTCCAATGACCGGAGGTTGGTGCATGTATTTAAACAAGCCACCCACCACCCGAGCGACGATAATGACAACCACCAGCGCAAGCAATACATGCAAAAGGTAATCGAACTGTTTTAAGGCGGCCACGCTGGGTGCCCCCGTATTGGGTGCCATTGGAAAAAGGCCAGTGCCTGTAAGGTCAATCCATAGAAACACCAGGACAGCCGCAATAATCATGCAGGTGTAAAACAAAATGGTTTTAAAGATAGAAGAATTAATCACAGCAAAACGGCAAAAAATGCAGCCTCTATAAGGATACCGCAGGGCCAAGGTGCAAACAACTTAGCCCGCCAATTCGAGGGTTGCGTGAAGCAAAGTATGCTTCGACAGTATGCATCATGCGCTATGCAGGCCCCCGAATGTCATGATCGGCTTCATATCTGTGAATAATTCGGGTTATGCACCAAAACGTAGCAGATCTCTATAAAAGCATATGTAATCAAGTCAGGTAAAAACGGGTATCTGGATTTGGTGAGCGGCACAGATGAATCATCAGCGGAGTTTTAAGGTCTTAAGGGTTGACTGACGGGTCTGGCGCTACATACGCAAAGTCCGGCGCGTTGGTTTCGCAAAAAAATTCTCCGCGGTGGTGGTTATAATATTCTTCCAGTTGAGCGGCATAATCGTAGGGTAGTTTTAAAAGCTGTTTGGAATTTTCGTCGTAAAAAAACACGGCGGTTTCGGATACTTCGCCCAGAAAAACGCCATCGGGATCCATAAAAATCAGGTTTTCGATGTCCAGCATTCCGTTTTGCTCGTCAAGATCATTCCAGGGATGAAAAACGGCAATACCGCTCAAATATTCAAGGTTATAACCATCGCCCTCCTGGTTTGTGCCTTCTTCACGCATATGGGTGTCATACAGGGTGCAGCCATCGAGCGAAATATCAAAGTAGGCCAGGGCATTGCCATCGTCGTCCACAATGGCCCGTTTAAACTGTTCGTACCGGTCACCCATGCTCATAAAGGTGCGGATGTTACAGTCGCGCAAGATGTCGTCCATACGTTCAAGCGCTGCGTCGCCTGCGATCATGTGTGGAGGTGGGCTGTCGCGGATGGCTTGCGCAATGATTCTGGCCAGGGTGGATGGATTTTGAATGTGCTTGGTAACCGGTGACTGCGCCTTGCGCGTCTTGTGTTCCGTCACGGCGGAAGGAGGGTCGGTTGCAGAAGCATCGTCACGTTCAAATTCCCGGAAAAGAAACCATGCGCCTAACGCGGCGGCTCCGGAGAAAAGAATTTTTGAACGGGTGGATATGCGCTTGAGTTTCATGCCTGTGGAGATTTCGGTGAATTCAGGTTGTAGGATTAAAGATATTTTTCGTTATGAATACCCTATAGATGGCTCCCCATATCGTATAAGGTCCGCGCTGAAATCTATAACGCGGGTGCTCACTTTATAGTACCAAGGCTCGTTTAAACTAAAGAAATTTACGGGCTACATTCAATCCCTGTACTTCAATAGCACAAATTCATCCCGCATACTGAACGTCACATCAAAAACCGAAAAGAAACCGTTCTGTCCGAGTAAACCAAAAGGCATACTATCCCAGTCATGCGAATAAAACACATCCGCATCGATTTCAACATCCTGTAACTTGATGATGGTTTTGTGCATGTAGGAGACCGCCGTTCCTCCGATGCCCTTAAAAATCCGTTCAGTGCCGGAAAAAATGTCATGCCCAAGTTTCTTTGCCGCCCAACCGGGGAAGGTACAGTGGTCTGCCCCCGAATCGATTAAGGCATCAAAAGTAACGGTCTTATCACCGCAAACTAAATCAATAGAAATTACCGGTCTACAGACGTAATCGGAAATTTTCCCTTTTGTTGATGTGATGGGGTACCTAAGGTAGTCAAACCTGAACTCTTTCATAGGATGTAACTTTTATTGTCTTCAGGAATTCTTGTAAGGATAGGTTTTTTGTGTCCCTTTTTACCTGCCTCTTCCAAGGCTTCATTTGCCGTATTACCTTTTCCAAGCACTGTTTTTCTATCGCCGCTTAAGGCAACAAACAACCCCGCATATTTTTCTACGATGGCGGTCATATCGATAGCGGTCATAAATTTTTCACCTGCCCTTGGACTAACAGATATTATAACGATACCCATCTTTTAGATGCATCAAACTACCGTGTCTTGATTAATCCCCCTGCGAGAAGTGGCACCAGACCCATTTAAAACGCCCCAAGAATCGATTTTAAATTCAAAGGGGAATTGTGCGGTGTGGGAGTTTTTCTCTGCCACTTCCGCACCAAAATCAAAGATGTAAACATTTACCCTAGAACCCTAAATCAAATGTCCATAATGTATAGACACTAGAAGAAGAGTTGGGCAATGAGGATGGTGCCGCTACAGACTGGCTTGACAAGGTGGAACGAGCATTTAATTTTGCCTGCCATGCCAAGGAAGCGTTTACCAAAGGGAACATTGAGACCAAAAAGAAGATTGCGATGGCTTTAGGTTCGAACTGGACGCTCATGGATAAAAAACTCCGGGTTTCTCCGAGCAAATGGTTAGTTCCTATCGAAAAAGGATATCCCGCCTTGGAACGTGAATACTTCAGGTTCGAACCAATAAAAAACAAGGTAAGTACCGCAAAAAATGCGATGCTTGAGTCTATCAAACAGA
>JAHFDA010000019.1:38311-43949 GCA_023249225.1 bacterium | reverse complement strand
ACCACCTGTTGTTCGACCTGTTCATTTTGCTGGCTAAGCTCACGGTGGGCCAACTCCAAAGCACGGATTTTTTCTTCGAGCCGCGTGGCCAGTTCGGCACTGTGCTGGCGCAGGTAACGTGCTTCTTCGTCGGCCGATATAAATTCGCGCTTGCCCCCCAGGCAGGCATCGATCCAAGCCGCAAAGCGCGTTGTGTCAAAAGGCTTCGACACGCACGCGTCACAACCGGCCACAAGGCAGCGTTCGCGATCACCCGGTAAAGATCCTTCGGGCAACACAGCCACCACAGGTACACGCGCCAGCGCTGGAAGCGCCTTAAAACGCGATGCCAACTCGTAACCATTCATGCCCGGTGCCTGCATGCTTACCAGAATCATCGCGGGACCAGGCTGGCGCTTGGCCACATCCAGTCCGGTTAAGCCGTCGCGTGCTTCCCATACTGCATAAGCGCCCGCCTCCAGCAAACGACGCACCAGACGCAGATCATCCGGGTTGTTTTCGATATACAGGATTGTACGCGGATTTATTCCCATTCAATCGTGGCCGGCGGCTTATTGGTAATATCGTAGACCACCCGGTTGATCTCCGGTACTTCGTTGGTAATACGGGTCGAGATCGACTCGAGAATCTCAAAAGGCAGATGGGCCCAGTTGGCGGTCATGGCGTCTTCAGACGTCACCGCCCTTAGGGCCACGGTATTGCTGTAAGTACGCTTGTCTCCCTGAACACCCACCGTTTGAATCGGAAGCAACACCGCAAAGGCCTGCCATAATTTTCGATAAATACCCGCTTTTTTTACCTCTTCCATGACAATCCGGTCAGCCTCTTGCAGGATATGCACCCGCTCACGGTTGACTGGCCCCAAGACCCGGATCGCCAGTCCCGGACCTGGAAAGGGTTGCCGCCAAACAATGAAATCAGGCACCTGCAGTTCTACTCCCAGGCGGCGCACTTCATCTTTAAAAAGCCGTTTCAAAGGTTCCAGCACCTGAAACTTCATATTGCTTGGCAGGCCACCGACATTGTGATGGGTCTTGATTTTCACAGCCGTCTTGGCCACGCCCACCACCGCCGATTCAATGACATCCGGGTACAAGGTACCCTGCGCCAAAAATTTGTGGTCGCTGTTCAGTTTGACCATCTCGGTCTCAAAGACCCGTACAAACTCATTGCCGATTTTTTTACGTTTTTCCTCGGGATCAGTAATGCCCTCGAGCGCCTTGTAAAAACGATCCGCTGCGTTGACATGCACCAGGTTCATTCGGAAGTTTTCGCGAATCATGGTTACAATGCGGTCAGACTCGCCCTTGCGCATAAACCCCTGGTCAATGAACATGCAGGTCAGCTGGTCGCCGATGGCCTTGTGCAGCAAGGCTGCCAGCGTGGTGCTGTCGACGCCGCCCGAAAGCCCCAGCAATACCTTGTCTTTTTTGACCGTATTGCGGATCTCACGAATCTGATCGCGCACAAAACTTTCCATGTTCCAGCTGGGCTGACAGTTGCACACCTTGTAAACAAAGTTGCGGATGATGTCAAAACCCTTGGGCGTATGCACGACTTCGGGGTGAAACTGCACTCCAAACTGGCGTTTGTTACGGTTGGCCATGGCAGCCACCGCCGTATTTTCGGTGTGTCCGATGCGGTTGAATCCGGGCGGCATTTTAATGACGCTGTCCCCGTGGCTCATCCACACCGTCATTTCCATCCAGAGACCTTCGAAAAGATCAAAATTATCGTCAATATAAAAGTGAGCCTTGCCAAATTCTTGTTTTTGACCGCGCTGAACTTCTCCTCCGGCCACCTGGGCCATGAGCTGCATACCATAACAAATACCCAGGATCGGAATTTGGCTGCCGTTTAATATCGCTGGATCAATATGCGGAGCATCCTGGTCATAAACGCTGCTCGGTCCACCTGAAAGAATAATGCCCTGGGGATGAAACTTTTTTTTGATTTCATCCAGAGACATGGTGTGCGGAACCACTTCTGAATACACATGGCACTCGCGCACACGACGGGCAATCAGTTCCGCCGTTTGCGATCCATAATCAAGAATGATGATCACAGACGCCCACTTGTCATGTCACTTGTACATGCCCAGGTGCTGTGCTTTTTGGTATACCTTGCCTTCGGTTAATATCGAAGGCGCAATGACCACTTCTACCTGCTGCATGTCCTTAATTGTCAGGGCTCCTAAAGTTCCCATGGATGTTTGCAGGGCCCCTTTAAAGTTCATGGATCCATCGTCGGTGGTTGAAGGCCCTTCGATAATTTGTTTTAAGCTGCCAATGGTGCCCACTTTTAAACGCGCACCGCGTGGCAATAACGGCGATGGCGTGGCCATGCCCCAATGAAAACCGCGTCCGGGAGCTTCTTCGGCCTTGGCCAATGGTGAACCAATCATGACCGCATCGGCACCGCAGGCAATCGCCTTGCAAATATCGCCGCCCACCACCATCCCGCCATCGGCCACCACCGGGACATACTTGCCCGTACGCGTAAAATGATCGTTACGCGCGCCCACCGCATCGGCAATGGCCGTGGCCATGGGCACACCCACTCCCAGAACCCCCCGGCTGGTACACGCAGCTCCGGGACCAATGCCCACGAATACAGCTGCCACACCGATTTTCATCAGTTCAAGACTGGTTTCATACGTCACACAATTACCCACCATAATCGGAAGATTGGCCTGGGCCACAAAACGAGGCAAGTCTAAAAATTTTCCGCTGCTGCTGTGATGGCGCATGGCCACCACCGTGCTTTGAATCAGCAGGGCATCGGCCCCACCTGCCTGCACCTGCGGCAAAAAATCTTCGGCCACTTGCGGCGTACAACTGACCACCACGGGCGCGCCTTCGCTTTTCATTTGGCGCAGACGTTTAACAATCAACGCGTTTTGTACCGGCATGCTGTATATTTTTTGCATGAGCGGAACATAATCATCTTTTGAAGCCTGGGCAATGCTATTAAGCACATCTTCGGGATCTTCGTAGCGTGTCCAAACGCCTTGTAAGTTTAGAACGCCCACGCCGCCCAACTTGCCCAGCATGCTGGCCGTGCTCGGACTGATCACGCCATCCATGGCGGCGCCAAATATGGGAACACGCATTTCGATTTGAGCGATGGTCACACTGGTATCCACCGCATCAGGATCCACCGTCAGTGCACCGGGCACCAGCGCAATTTCATCAAAACCATAGGCCCGGCGTGTTTGCTTGCCCACACCGATATTCATAACTGCATCCCCTTTGGCTGTTTTGAATCCCGCAGGCTGCCCCGTAAGCTGCGGGGACTCAACTGTGGTTGCTCCCATAGTAGAAAATTAGTGTACCAGAATAGTACGCGGTACGCAGTACCTAGTACGTGTGGTACTTGGCACTGTGTCCCTTAAAGCTTGAAGATCAATACCGCCTGATGGGTTAGACCCAAAGTATCGTGGGTGAGCAGTGCGTAGTCCAGGCCAAAATCACCGGCATCCAGTCCCAGGCCAAGCGTCCATTGTCCGGTATCGCCACGGTAGCCCCCGCGCAGTTTTAAGAACTCATCCAGCCCTAATTCAACGCCGGTTTTAAGCAACCAGCGTTGCTCGGTGCTTTGGTAATCCAGGCGCAGTTCTGGCCAGAACTGTAAAGAATCCAAAGCAAAGTGCGTGGCTGCGGCCAGGCTGTATTGGGCGCCGTAGGTTTCTGTGGCGCCGCTTGACCAGCGGAGTTGCATGTTGCCCAGATGACGGGCACTCAACCCAAGGCTCAATAAGGACATGGGCTGCCAACGCAACCCGGCATCAAAACCAAAGCCTGTGCCGGTATAAGAATCGAGTCTTAAATAATAGGCCCGTCCATTGATCCCTACCTGGCAGAAGTCGTTAAGATGCCAAGCCACCCCTAACAAAGCTGCCGAATAAAGTTGAGTCACGTTGCCGATGCTTTGCCCTTGTCCGGTACCGCTATTTTCCTGTGTACGCAGAATATCGCTTACCATGTTGATTGGAACCGACATGCCCAAAACCATGTCGTTTAAAGGACAGGCCGCCGTCATAAAATACTCGCTATTAAAACCTCCAAAACCATTTTGATAACCGCTGGCCAGGGTGAATTGTTTGATCCCGGCCATGCCAGCGGGGTTTACATATAAGGTATCGGGATGGTTTTTGGCTGCCCCCAGGGCTCCGCCCATTGAATTCAGCAAGGCACCATAACCGTCTCCGACAAAATCAGAGGCCTGTAGCGCAGTAAAACTCATGAATAAAAATGGCACTATAGCCAATAGTCCGAGTATGGGACGCATATACTGGTTATTCCCTCCCATACATCAGTTAAACTATTATGTATTGAAAATTTACTGTAAAATTAAGTAAATTTATTTAGAAATCCCTACTTATTAAAAATGGTCCCTAATTTTTCAACCAACTGTTTTTGGCGGGCCTTTTTTTGCATGTACTTAGCATATTCTTGTTGCCGATCAAGTTCTGCCTGGTGGGAGACCGTGGCATCGTATTGTAAGCTGACACTCAAATGGTAATAGGCTCCCTGTTTTACAACCCCTTCTTCGATAATCACGTTTTCACCGTGCCAGGTTTCAAGGATTTCGGGCTTAACACTTTTAGCCAAAGCCTTGGGATGAGGCAGTAGGGCATTTTGGATCAGAACCGAACTACCATACAGATTATTGAGATACGCATCCATCGCTGTTTTTACTTTTGGAATCTCGGTAAAATAATTTGTTTCAGTGATTTCGACCGCACTTAACATTTGGACAGAATGAAGCACACCCTGTTCAAGTTTAGGTTGCACCTGAAACGAGACATCGCCTACATTCAGGTAATAACCGGCCTCCTGAAAAGGCGGCCGACGGGTGACATAAACCGCCTGATCATTTTTTAGTTTTTCAATAATGGCCTGGACTGTGTCGCCGTACGTCAGCAAGCGAAATAGTTCACCCGACGCCCACAGCGGTCCCGCCAGGACAAGGCATAGTCCGGTTATTCCTGCGAGTACAGGTTTACAACGTGCCCAGCAACGATATAACACGATTGCTTGATGTATGCCCCTCTGAATACATCCTTAAACGTGGAATTTATATAGGGTTTAGGCGTCTCTTTTTTGGAGAATATCGTTTATGATCTGCGTATCCTCTGGCGTCAGGTAGGTGTCCCAATCATAGAGTTCCAGAATCCTTTGCTGGCCATATTGAGTGTTCGAAAGTACCTGTACCGCCTCGGAACGGATGATGTTGCGACCAAGCTGAAACGATCCGTCTGGATAGCCTTCTACCAGGCCCTTTTCGCGGGCCGTCAGCACGTAAGGCGTGGCCCAGTGATTGAGGGGCACATCCCAGAAAGGATTGGTAAATACGTTTTCGGGATTTTCCTCGCCTTGAAAACGCACAAACATGGTGACGCTCTCGGCCCGGCTTAGGTTGCGTTTGGGCTTAAAGGTTTTATCGGGATAACCGGTGACAAGACCATTGGTAAAGGCCGCGTTGATATATTGCTTAGACCAGGCCAAAGTAGATACGTCACGAAAAAGCGAAGGTTGGTTTTCGTCAAGATCATAGCCTTTGGAACGTGCTAGCAAAGCAGTTATTTCTTGACGGGTAATCTTTTTTTTGGGACCAAAGCTGCCATCTGGATAAC
>JAHFDA010000019.1:35603-38301 GCA_023249225.1 bacterium | reverse complement strand
GGCCCAGTAATTGGCCACCAGATCCGAAAAAGTCGATTTTAAAAGCACCCGTACACAGGCAGCATCAATCAACTGATCCTGGGCGTTAAAAGCAAATAATCTAACCACGTTGCGGCCCGTATTGAGCGCCACAGGTACGTAAAAACGGCCATCGCTGGCAATCTGAACCGCCTGATCGTTGACCATCAGCCGCGCCACATCGTGATCCACAAAGCCGCTGACTACCTGACGAGAATCGTACACAATGCTCTTGTCCTTGATGCCCATATCATCGTTGATATGGTTCCCGTAACGCACCTCGGCTTCGGCACCCACATAAGACATCGTAAACAGGTGCGTGTCGCCACCACCGGATACGTTGTTCTGCTGATAACCATAGTCCAGCGCCAGGCCATTGATCCGCAAACCTGCGCCCACACTGGGATACAGGGTTTTGGTGGTTGCGCCGCCACTGGCTTCGAGTTCCTGATGCAGGCCAAAACGAAAGGCCATTTCGTCTAACATCCAGATTTCGGTGCCGGCATAATAAAGTGGATCAGACGCTTCTTGTTCCATGACTGTATCAAAATTAAAAAATCCTTTGACACCCTCGGCGTGAAACCAGGCGTCTTTGCCAACGCATTGCCACGACAAGCCCAGCTGGAATTCAGAAGGGATATCTTCCTGGGCGCTGGCGCCGCTGCCACTCCAGCTAAGTTGGCTGGCCAGCAAATTACGGTAGGCTGCTCCCAAACGCATATACGGATTGAGCACGTAATTAACCCCCAAGTCCATGTCGAGTCCTTGTGCAATGGCTGACGTACTGCCACCCGATATATTTTGATTCAACCACTTAAGATTGGTGCCGAGCGAAAGGCCTGGATTGAGCGCCTTGGCATAAGACAACATTAAAATGCTGGAACCGTAACCGTAATTATCGGAGCCCTGTACAATTTGTCCGCTGGCGAGCGAGGTGGAATAACTGCCATTAATATTTGTCCCGACATAACTTAAGCCAAAGACGCCCAAGTCGGTCGGATACAGGCCCGCCAGCTGATAGTAACCCACTTCGCCCAATACCGACGTGTAGGTGTATCCCAGCTTGGGTAGTTCCACAAAACCAGCGCTGCCCACATTGGTGTAAACCGTTTCGGCGTCTCCCAGTTGCGCGCTGTACGCCCGTCCGATACCCACCACGCGTGCGCCCAAGGCAACATCGGTCAGGTCAGAGGTGCTCTTGGCCCAGAGGCTGCTTAAAACCATGGGTAAACCCAAAACCAACGCTGTGACTTTTATATATGGCAACCGCATGTTTACACCTCCTGGAGTACCTGGGGCGGTCGTTTTGACCGGCTCCGGGCCTTTATGATTTATCGCGCTAAACGGGTTCAAATTGCACATGTTCAGCTCCGCCTAATCCAGCACCACAAGCTTGCCGGTGCCAAGCACCTTGCCGCTTGCGACCAGTTTGTAAATATATAGGCCGTTACCCACCACCGCACCAAAGTCACTGCGACCATCCCACGAAAGCTGGTTGTAACCCACATTGCCGGTATGCGTGGTTTTCCACAGCAACTGTCCGGTAATGCTATATAGGTACAACGTAACCGTGTCGGCCTTGTTGAGCTTAAAACCGATGGCCGTCTGCTGACCGGAACCCGGCTTAAACGGATTAGGGTAATTGAGCGGAATGCCGATCAGCGCCGTTTCGTCAGTCACACTGGTAACCGTAAACGTGTAGTTATAGCTGACCGTATCGCCGCCCGCTTCGGTCACGTTGATCGTGACTTTAACCGACGAGGCGTTAAGACTGATGGCTAAACTATTCATGGTCACAGTGCCATTGCCGCCAAACGTAGTACCGGCTGTTCCCAAACTGGCCCCAGCCGCTGAACCCACATTGATTGATACACGGCCCGAGATACCCACCGCCTGCGTCAACGTGATCTCTACTTGCGTGATGGTGCTGTCGATCACATCGCCGTTGATCACCGGAATGCTGTTGATGCGGAACTCGGCCACCGACACATTGCTGATCGCCTGCAGCGGTGAGAACACGTAACCAAACGCCGCCAGCCTGGTATCTTCGGAGCCATCGGCATTAAGCACCCGAATATCAACGGGTCCTTCAAAATCGGCTTCGGACTGGTCGGGCACGGTCACAGAAAAAGCCCGGTTACCGTCGGCGTCCGTAAAACTGATAATCGACGTGGCTTCGACCGATCCAAAGAAAATGCGTGCACCACTGTCAAAATTTCGTCCAGTCAGGGTAATAATGTCTCCGGCTGACCCTTCGGACGGATCCACAGTGCTGATGATCGGTTGACGCGTGTAGTTAAAGGTCAGACTGGCATCAGTACCAAACGGATTGCTCACCGACACCGTGACCACCCCCGCTTGTGATGCAACCGGCGTCAACAGAACCAGTTGCGTGGCGCTTTGACTGTTAAATGCAGTGACAGCTTGTCCGCCAAAACTGACTGTCACAACCGTATCCAGGTTGCTGCCAATTAAAGTGACTGCCGTGCTGCCGGCCACATCACCTGCGCTTGGGCTAAGGCTCGCCAGAACAGGAACGCTCGAAATATATACAAAACCATCTGCAATGGTGCTGCTGCCCCCGTCTGGATTGCTAATCACAATGTCCATGGAACCACTGTCCGAACCCAAGTCTGGAACCGTGACATACAGCGTCACATTGCCGCTGTCATCGACCGAA
>JAHFDA010000019.1:0-35503 GCA_023249225.1 bacterium | reverse complement strand
GTGCCACTGAAAGCAGGATCACTGGGCGTTGGGACTACCGCATACAAGAATACGTCGCCGTTAACATCGGTACTCGCCGTCACGTCGGCCGTAATGGTGTCAAAGTACACATTGGCACTGGCGTCAATGTTGTCACCACCGATGATTACCACGTCACCCATGGAACCGGTGCTGATACTCACGTCCGTAATCGATGGCGTCGAAACTGAACTACTGCCGCTTGGAACGCCGCTATCTACGGAAGCGCTGACGTACACAAACGCATCTTCAAAGTTATAACTGGCGCTGTCCGGATTAATCAAAACAATATCCACTGTGCCCGTAAAGGTTGGGTCGCTGGGCGTCGGAACGACCGCATACAAGAACACATCGCCGTTGACATCGGTGCTGGCGGTGACATTGGCCGTGACCGTATCAAACAAGACGGTTGCTCCAGAGTTAATATTTTCGCCGCCAATGATCACCACGTCGCCGATCGAGCCCGTGGAAACACTGACGTCGGTAATAGAAGGCGTTGACAGATAAGTGAACTGCCCCGGACGGCTCACGCTGCCATCTGGATTGCTGGCGCTCACCGTCACCGAACCGGCCGCAGCGGCTGCGGGGGCCAAAAAGCTCATGGCCGTGGGCGTCAGGCTTAAGATTGTCGTCACAGGGTTATCTCCAAAATAAATTGAGGTAATGGTGTCAAGGAACAAACCCGTGACATCCACTGTGGTCGTTCCCGCCACCACGCCCACTGTGGGTGCAAATGTGTCAAACACCGGCAGCGTCAGCACATACAAGGCTGCCGTCAAAGTATCGCTGCCATCGTTATTGGAGACGATGACATCGTTGGATAGATTGAGAATACTATCTACCGTCGGCACGCGGTAACGGATGTAATCGTAGCTAAACGTGAGCACTTCAGCCGAGGCCGTGCCCACCCAGATGTTAGGCGTACCATTATCCAGATTTATCCCGTTGATCGTGGCCACGCGCCCGGCCGATGCGGTCGGAACAGCCAAATATATGTCGGGAACGCTGATGTAATGAAAGTTTAGAGTGGCAATATCCTGAACGCCAAAATCGGTGTCAGTCGCCTGTACATACAAAACCGCATTGTAGTTTCCGGTCACCGGCGCAGGTACTTGCACGTTCATGGTCACGTTGGTGGCGTTCACCAAAATGGTGGCCGTGACCGTATCCAGTTTGATCACATCAATTCCGCGCAGAGCCGAACCCGTGATGGTAATAGTATCCCCAGCCACACCCGAAGTCGGTGAAACAGCGGTAATGTCTGGGACAAAAGTAAAGTTTTGGGTGGCATCCGATTGGGCGCCCACAATGCCGTTGTCACGCACGCGCACCAGTTTTTGTCCAAAAGCATTGGCGTGACTAGACAGGGTCACCTGGATTTCAGTGGCGGTTCTGCTGGCCAAACTGCTGTAGCTAATATTGCCCGTTACAAGCAACACCACGTCCACCCCCGACAGGCTGTACCCGCGAATCGTCAGCAGACTGCCCACTGTGGCTCGCGTGGGTGAAATGGAAGTGATATACGGGTGGTAAGTAAACAACGTGTTCGCCGTATCGACTTGTCCTACCGTGGTGTTCACTGTTACCGTCAGGTTTTGCAGATTGCGCGTGTTGCTGCCCGCTTCTTGCGGCACCACAAAGGTAATCACACCGCTGCTGCCAGTGGCGCTGACGTTAAACGAAGCACTTTGTCCGTTAAGCAAGACCGAACTGATCGAGTCGGTGCTGGGCAGATCCTGATAATTGAGTGACACCTGCATTTGCATGGAACCCGTAGGCACGCTTAAAGCACCTACTGTGAATGGCGTCACCACCACAAGCGGAGTCACAGCCGCCGAGGAAGCCGACAAGATTGAACCCTTAACGTACTGGGCACTGTCCGCGTAATACACCAGCGTAAGCGCGTAATAGTAAGACACGCTGCCGTCCGTCACGACTGTATTGTCGGTATAAACATTAGAAGTCACATGGCTGCCATCGACTGTGAGCTGTGTCCATGACACGCCATCGGTAGAGCGCCACACATGATACCCTTCGATATTGCTGGCATGGGTGCCGTCAAATACAGTTCCGTCTGCCAAGGTCCATGCAAGACCCACCGTGCCATTGCCGTTGTCTACGACAGAGACGGTTGGAATGGCATTCAAGGTGCTCGTGTCGTAAGCGTCTACGGCACCTGCCGCCAAAGCATGATCCACCACCAGATAATATCCGGCGTTATTTTGAGTAAGCTCCAGAGCCGTGATATAAACCTGGCCAGCCGTCCAGTTGTTATGGCGCGCATGACCAAAGTTTGCCGCACCCCACAGATTGGCGGTAACCGCAAAATCTCCGACCATATCCAGATCGGATCCCTGTGCATACCAGTTAAAATAATAGTTGCCACTGACCGAAGTCACAGGAGTGCTGCCAAAACTCACCAGACCGTACTCGTAGTGCATCTGTGTCACGTCTGTGGTGGCGCCCGCCCAAGCAGCCGATGTTGCCAAAGACAACCCCATAAAGGCAATAAACAATCGACCCATCCATTTGCGCAACATCATGACTTTCCTCCTCTTTATTCGCTGATTTCTGGCGTCCATGCCGACACATCGCTTTGAATACTGATAAAGTAACCCTCGCCAGGTACCCGGCTAAAGTTGATGCCCAGGTAGCCAATGCCCGGCACATAAAATTGGCTTTCCCACTGCGCCGTTGTGGAGTTCCAACGTTGCAGTGTCACCACCGCCCCTGTGCCCAGCGCGCCACCATTGATATCTGCGTACAATGCTTGTGCGTCGGGGTAAGTGGCATCAGGGGGCAAACTGATGGTGTGGTAATTGCTGCTTAAGGCCGCATCGTAATTGAGATTAAATTCAAAACCGGGGGTATACTCGCCTACCAAAGCCATGACATTGGCAGAACTACGCAGCTCTACCATGATGGCTTCGCCCGGCACCACCGTGAAATTTGTGCCCAGGTAACCTAAACTGCTACGGTAAAACACCGACTCCCATGCCTGCGTATCCGGGTTCCAGCGCTGCACCATACTCACGGGTCCGCTGCTTAACTTGTCGTTGTTAAGAGCGGCATACAGGGCCTGGCCATCGGCATAACTGGCGTTGTAGGGCACGCTGATCAGGTCGTAGTTGTATGACGCGGTTTCGTCATACACCAGCGCTTCGTCGTAACTCTGGATACAGACGATATTTGAGGACGCATAGCTTTGACCATCTCCATTTAAAATATGCAGGCGGTAACAATAAGAAATACCGTCATTGAGCACGTTGTTATCCGTCACCAGGTCTGGAATGTCCAGATCAGCACTGGCCACCACGGTATACGTGCCACCGTCTTCCAGAAGATCTGCCGACACCGCGCGCCGTAATTCAACGCTGCTGTAAACCGTGTCCAGCGGATCAATGGCAGACTCGTTCCACGACAGAATGGCATCGTTAGAGTCTGCCCCAATCGAAAGGTCTATGCTGCCCGAGTTATAGTACTCGCGCACTTCTGTCCCATCGTAGTCATAAGCATAGTTTTCTGGAAAACTTGCGCCCAGCGCAGAACCACTCCCGGCAAAACCCGCCGTGGTGGAGTACATGTCCATGGCGCGCACATAGCCTTGCAGACTGTCGGCGTTGGGAATGCTGCTAAACGTCCAGTCCCCGGTGTCTTCGTCAAGGATCCCGACCCGGAAAAACGCCGTTTTACTGGTGCTAAAAGCAATCAATGACTCTTGATATCCGGCCACAAAGATAATGTCCTTGGTCGGCCGACTAACCGAGTAAATGGTGCGTTCGGTCACCGTGCTGAATCCGCCCGTGCCAATGCGCAGGTCGCTGATTTCGGTCCAGGCAGCGCTGGTGCTTCCACCGGTGTCGGTGATATACAAAACCCCGTTGGCGCCGCCAATCACACCGTGATCGTCGTCGTAAAAATCAACGCTATAGAGCGTGTTGCCGCTGACGCTCGGCAGGCTTAAAGTGCGAGTGCTGGCTGCTCCGCCAGCCGAATAAGAAATAATGTAACGCGCCTGGCCGCCGTCACCCACCACGATGGCGGATGTTTCTGAAAAAGCGTGGATGCCATACCAATTAGGCGTGCTGATCGTGACCGAACCCCAATCGGTGCTTGAAGCCGCATTGTCGTTGACCCCGCCCTGGGTATGCTGGCCCACGAAACCGCTGTTGCCCGCAAACCAGATGTAGTCGTCGTTGGAATCAAGAATATCGACTGCGTAAACATACCCCGTAGTCCAGGTGGCAGGTTTACTTAAAGAACTTAAGGTCCAGTTTGCGCCCGCCGCCGTATGATCCAGGCGGTACACCACCCCACCCTCGCCTACAGCAATCGCTTTGGCATCACCCGAAGACACACTGCCGCTGTAATCTACCCCACGCAGAATTTTGTCGTAATAAACAGTGTTGGAATTGATATCTTCCATACGTCCACTGGTGTAATGTCCCAATGCCGCATAGGTACTACCTCCGCCAGAGGGTTCAACTTTTCCAACAAAGAGCGCGGCACTGCCGTTAATGGCCGCAATATCAAACCAGGTGACTTCGTCACCGTTAAAATCACCCAGATCCGCGCTGTTCCATGTACCCGAAACCGCTGGCGGCGTGCTGGCGTAAGCCCATGACACAGACATCCAGATCGCCAGCACGAGTAAGACCCGCCTAAGCAAAACAGAAGAAAAAAGACCCTTTACATGGTCTAGAAGAATATCCATATTCATCAATATATCGCTATGGATATACGTCAATTTCAGTAAATTTTTATTCGGTATCATCGGACTCAATCAGGCCCATGGGATCGTCTAATCCGGTTGGAGTACTGCTAAAAAGCAGGCCTGTCGCTCCGGGACGGCCACCGCCATTGCGTACTTCGTGACAGCTGCCCTCGACTCCAAATTGCCAGGCTTGTGCGTTGCGTTCGGGATGCAAAATGATATCGCTGGCCGCCTGGCAGTCGGTGATCACGATGACTTCGTCCTGATAAGTTCCGGAGATATCCGTACCCGTCACGGTTCCAAGCGAAACCTCGCTGTTTTCAACTGAAACGCCGCTCGATGTATGCGCCGGTCCCAGAGCAACCGTCAGCAATGCTCCTCCGGTCACTTGAATGCCATCGGCATAGGTGGCCAGGCCCAGGCCTTCTTGAATTCCACTTTTGCCCGCATTCACTAAGGCATCAATTTTGATGTGTTCGACAATGTCAAAACCCAGGTCGGCATTCAGCTGAAAACCACGGTCACCTAAATCGGGTGTGATGGGGATAATGACAAGACCCGTCACCGCCGGATTGAACCAGCCAAGATCAAGGCCGAGACCCAGCTGACCCACACCAAAAAATTCTCCACCACCAATAAACCCGGCCGTACCCAGCCCCAGACGCGACTCGAGCTTGCCTAGCCGCAAACCACTGTTAAAACCTGCCACCACATGCTGATTGGGAGACTGGGCGTAACCCAGCGAATGCGAATCATAATTGACAAAGGCTCCCATGTACGCATCATTGCCGTAATAATGCAGATAACGGAAATCCAGATTGCTCATCAGGGGTTTTTCATCAAAAATCAGCGGCTGATACTGGCTTTCGCTTGAAAGCGCAGTCTGCGATTCGCCCGCCAACGCAGTACTGATCTCACCCACGCTGTATTGTTCGTCGCTGGTCTGGGTTTCAGTGATCTGGCCCTCGACATCTACAAATTGATAATAAGTTGGCTGCGTATTCCACAGCGTCCCCGGCGTCAATTTGGCGCTGGCGCTAAAAAAATCGCCGTGGCCGAGCGAAGCCTGCGTCACCAAGCCGAAATCAAAACGGTTATAAATTGTATTCATCTGAAGTTGCACATACGGATCGACATGCACAGCATGGTTAATGGTGGGTGTATCCAAAACCAGCAGCGTTTCCATTTCACCGACCGCATTAAAGGGATCCTGTTGATTGATGGCCATGTCGTGATAGTCGCGCGTGCCATAGTAACCGTGCACCGTGGCCGAAAACTGTCCAATGGGAGTGGCGGGCGGCGTGACCGATACGTCCAGGCTGTAGTCGCCAAAATCGCCGCGTTTGCGCAGCACATCTGTGACATCGGGTTCGGGCCAGTCGCCTTGCGAACCATCATGGTAAACGGCGCTGCCCTGCAGTTTTTGTTCGTATAAAGCATAGGGATCATACATGCGGCTCATGCCACTGTAGGAGATCTGTCGCAGCGTTTCGGTAGTCACCGTGGCCGCACCCTGGCTGCTGAAATAGTTTCGAGCCTCGTCCGGATTTTCGGTTATTTCACTTTCGTCGCCGTAACCCGCGTCATACAAGTCGTTTTCATCGCCGGTAAAAGTCACGGTTTCATCGGTCACTTCAAGCGCCACATCAAGGGGCATACTGTCGAGTCCGGCGCCCACATCAACCGGCACCAGATCAGGCGTCACAGATTCGGTCCAGTAATTTTGATCTGCAGGAGCGTCGAGCGCCGCCTCAATGGCCTTTTCTGGATCAAGCTGTTCCACACCTACATCTGTCACCGTGCGTTCGGGCTCAATGGTGACCGGAGCTGCCGGCGCTTGCTTAAACGCCTCAAGCTGGTCGAGCGTAAACCAAGCGTGTGTACTGCCGTCCGCATCCCGCACCTGATCGCTTACATATATATAAGGAAGATCAAGCCCATGCGCTATCGCCGTTTCGGCGGGAACTTCAAAAAGCAGGTAAGCATTGGCTTCAGTCAGTTCTGCGCCGCCTAAAAACCTAAGCTCACACAGGGTGACTTTTAAATCAGCTGCCAACACTGCTTTTTTGGGCTGCGTGCCCGTCATCAGGGCTCCGGCAGGTGGCACAAGAAATTCGCTTAACTGAACGTTTCCGGGCACGTTGATCACCACGTTGCGTCCAAGGGCCTTAAAGTCGATGGCCACATCGATGCGTCCCACAGATGGAGGCAGCACATGTTGCTTGACCGGCGCATCGGTGGAAGCTGGTGAAACGACCACAGGCTGGAACGTGGGGGGAACGGGTTGCGGTGCAGTCATGGTATTTCCTCCTTTTTAATATCCGTATGGTTTAAGCAGTACCGGCAGCAAGGTAATGTCTTCGGGCTGATCATTTAAATAAGCCGCGCTGCTGCTGACCATTGCGCTAAAATATTTTCCAAAAGTGTCACGCGGCATATAGGCATAGGCATCGCGCAGGGGCGGAATACCGACTCCACGGTAAACCGTTTTGGCGCCCTTGTTACGCCATTCCAAAGTTTGGACTGCAGCAGCATCGGACGTTTGAACAAATAAAAGGTGCAACAGCAGGCGCGAAAACACCCGGTTCTTCGTGAGAAACACATCCCAATCAGAAATATCCGCAAGGCGCGTGCTGCCATACTTGACCAGTGACGCCTGTAATTCTTTAAGGTCACTCTGTGCCAGCTGTGTCCCGGCCGGCAGCAGATCTATGGCATTGCGCTCCATGTCGAGCACGGCATACACCACGGCGCTATTTAAGGATTGGACTTCAGCCTCTGATTCGGGCAACACCGTAAACACCGTGAGCAAAGCGTCAAAACGGTTTAGTACCTGGCGGTTTGCGGTCTGCACTGCAGGTGGCAGGTCAGCCAGGGCATCGATGGTTCCCGCATTGGCAGATGTGAACCCGGTGCTGCTTGCGCCCGCATCCGCCGGCATAAGTTGGTACTGCAACAGGCGAAACTCACGGATCATTCCTTGAACTTTAAGCGGCTCATCATGCTTCTCGACGGCATTCAGTATCTCTTCGAGCTTGGCCACGTATACGTGGATCTGTTCCGCCTGCGTCTTAAGTCCTTCAAGATCGGCTGCCACTGCATACAGATCCTTGTCGAGGTATTCTAGTTTTTCGGACATCAGCGCTTCAACCTGCTCACGCGACACGTCAGCATTGAGCAAGTACTCCGCAACGATCTCAATCTGTGTCTGAATCATCTGCTGATTCTCACCCAAGAAAAAGAAGCGGTCGTTAAAATCGTCCAGCCCATAGCCCCTGGTCACATCCACTTCAGAAATTCCAACTTGTTTTTGAATGTATTGCATGGAACGGTCTATGGAACGGCTGGCATCCACCAAGACATCCAGGGCACTGGTCACACGCAACAGGGTTGGGTAAATGTCACTGCCATCAAACTGGGCCAGGCGCTTAAGTTTATTGGCGTAAACATCAAACTGTTGCCGGTACCCGTTTAAAAAAGTGCTCATGGCCGTGTTTTGACCCGCATCCACATCCTCAAATTGAGCCTGGGTCTTATAAAAAGCGTCCAAAATTTCTGGCGCAATGGCGTGACCGCTGATCTTTAGGTTGATGGCACCATGAATTGAAGCCATCTGCGTACGCAAATAGGTCTCCGTGATCGCCTTTAAGCTTGCTTCGCGTGCTGTTAAATATTCGGCCAGTCCCTCGGCGTGCCCGGCGCGTACCGACAGTTTGTTGTATTTGGCCAATTGCTGGGGATCATTCTTCATTGCTAAAATATCCGCAATAAAGACGTTAAAATCAGTCAGCGCTTTAAAATCGAGCACAGACAGGGACTGCCCCTGATCAAGAAATGTTTTAAAATAAGTGTCGTAATATTCAAATCGTTTAAGCCGCCCGCCCAGAGACTCTGCTTCGGTGTTGGGCGCTTTATAAGCCACGCCCTGTGCCTGTACTTGTATGGGCACAGGTTCAGGCAGCGCTGGTGTGGGTGTAAATAGCGTGACCTCTTGAACTTGCACGTATTGGAGCATGGCACGGTCGGGAGTCACCTGATCGGCCACTGCCAGAAAGGTATCCTGGCCGCCCGTGGCCGAAACTTTAACCTTGCTTGCATCGACAGGATATTCGGTATTGACCCCAGTGCTCCAAATACCGCCCGGCGCCGCGCCTGCACTGATATTACGCAGTCCAGCCGGAAATTTTCCGGATAAGTTTAAGCTACCGTTGTAACACGTGCTGGGCACCGTACGCCAAGGCTGGCTGTCACCCCAACCCACGGGTGTTGAACCCGGAGGCGTAGCCGCCAGCTCGCAATCACCGTAGGTGGCGTCTAAAGATATGGTCAGTCCGGCAAGCTGCGCACGTAGCACAAATTGCGCGGCCTTAAGCGGATCAGCGGATGTATTGCCGTGCGCAGATCCCAGCGCCACGACCGGACGAATTTCATATTGCAGCCAGGGCAAGGGCTGATTGCCAAAATAAATTGAAGACAAATTTTCGTAAACGGGTGCTTCACTGCCAAAGCTGCTTGCCAGCGTTGCCGTGCGGTTGTAGACACCCAGGTAACTGGCTCGCAAGCCCGGCGATAGCAATCTGGCATCCAGCGTGCCATCCAGCAACTTGCGTTCATCATAGTGGTAAGGGTTGCTTTCATAAACGGCCAACGTGCGCAGGTCGGTGCCCCAGCCATGACCCAGCGCCCATGTCGGACTGTTCCAATCAAACAATAACCCCAGGTCGCTTTCGACACTGCGGTAAGTGGATCGGGTGGTCAGCTCGCTGCTGATCTGGGACTCGGTGCTCGTCACCACGCTTTCGGTATAAGTATGTTCAGCGTCGAGCACATAGGTATCCGTCACCGTTTCGGTGCTGGATTCAGTGCTGGTTTGCAAACCGTACGAACGGGCGGTGGAATGTGCCGAAAAACGTGCCGCCGCCTGCACGCGGCTGCCTTGAGCACCGTTGCGCGTCAAACGCGCAAAACCGCCCGCGCCTGCACCCATATGAAATTCGTTTGCGCCCCAGGTGGGCCGCAAGGCAGCATCGACACCCAGGTCAAGCGCCGTGTCATTATCAAGCACCATGGGGTATATCAGGGATTGTCCCGCATAAAAACGGTGTTCAAAGGGAGTATAGGCTGCCGGAGCATACAAGTATGCCAGCGTAGGCTGATACAAAACTTTACCCAGGGGTACTTCAAAATCAACCCGTCCCAACGCGTAGGGATTGAGTTCAATCAATCCGTCCGAACCCAGCGTGCGGTATTCAGTCGCCTGGCGCGTGCTGGTAATGGCAGCATCAGATTGCGTGTCGGTTTCTTGTCCCTGATAGTAGTCGCTGTAACTATTGGGATCGTGCCCATAGGCCCATTCGATACCATCGGCCAGCTGATTGTTGTTTTGATCCGCCTTAGGATCACGGCCCGGATAAAGCTGGTTCCAGGCCGCATATTCAAAATGGTTCCAATCAAAGCTGCTGACATTTTCAGAACTTGACTGCGATGTGCGTGACAATTCCTTGGCCGAACTGGCAGGCGCGGGGTTGGGCTCCAAAATGGGACCGTAAGGAACCGGGATACGCGGGACAAAAGAAACTTTGGCCATGTTATTTAACCGCCGCCCCATGGCTCAAGTTGAGGCCATTTTTTTTGCTTTGCACGTAGGTCAGCAAGCGTGCGTAATCTTGTTCGGAGAGACCGGCCGCTTCAGCACTTACGGTCGCTTGGCCGCGTGCTTTATATTTGGCAGCCTCGGCGCTGTTCCCCTGGCGTTCATGGTATTGCTGACCGCGTTCGAGCGCTTGATAAAAAGTCTGTCCGGTCGCGTTGGCGGCATCGGGGATAGTAAAGTACACGCGCAGTTCGCCCCTGACGGCTACCAATGAAGCCGAAATGCTTTTGCCCTTGAGCACCTCGTAACGGCTGGCACCATAAACTTTTTCGACCAACGTGCTTTTTTCTTTGACCAGGGCTGTGGCGCGCGATGAAATAAAATTGCCCAGCAAGCTGTCTATTTGATCTTCGGACAGCGTTTCTACTGCTTCTATGGGAGCAACTTCGATGGCTTGGTCTGGGACAGGACTGCTGGCCAAAGGAGCTACTGGCGTGTTCACCACTACAAAATTGCTGGGATGGCTGGGTTGCATCAGACTCACCATGTTTTGAAAATGCGTCGAGTCGCTCAATGTGAGGCTGCCATAAAGTTGTACACCGCGCGCCAAACCATATTGGGATGCGATCGAGATTTGCGTGGGATCCGAAAGAGCCGCAGGCTCGGCCACCAGCACGTGGTAATAAGCCAGTGCCAACACATAGGCTTGATTGCGGGCTTGCGTGTTTAAGGGTTTATGATTTTCTTGTTCAAGCGCCTGCTGAAGCACCGCTCGCACTGCAACACGATTTTCGGCCGCATTCAGGTCAGGCGGCAACATTGAAATAGAAGCCAGGGTATACGCCAGCACACTGACATCCGGCCAACCCTGTGCAAGCAATTGTTCAAGCTCAAGGGTTGGCGATGCAGTCTGCGAGGTCAGACTGGCATTAAGCTGACGTGTGCCCGCAGACCTCGCTAAGGGGACTGATCCAGTGGCAGTGGCAAGGGGAACACTTGTCATTTGTTTAACTCCAGAGGGCTTGAATTACATTTACCTATCGGAGAAAAAAAATGACGATTTCAAAAAATATATGTAGATATAGATTTTCTATATAAACTAATTTAGATTTGTTTAGATATTTACTTGAATTTTAAAGTAAATTTTACTCGCGTGTACATCATCCAGCCTGAATTATTCATTATCACCCCGGCAAAAGCCGGGATGACAACCTTTACTCCTGTATGCCTAGCGCTTCTTTGACATCGTGATCAAGCAGGTAACGCGGATAATCTGGATAACGTTCTAAAAATTTGCTCCAAAACGCCACATCGCCTTTAAAAACCTGGGCGTAGTAACGATCCAAGTCAGCCATCTCTGGTGCGTTGTAAAGCCCGGCCACATAGTCAAAGTTATTACGCAGGTCTGGACCGATTAACGTAAAGTAAGCCGCCTCTTTGCTGACCAGCTTTTTAAATGTATCAGAATCGTTAAAATACTGCGGAAAATCACGTTTTAGTTGTTTGCGAAAGCCCGCATTCCCATGCGCCTCCGACCCCATCGCCAGTACTGCGTTAATATCGAGCCCCAACGTTTCTATATCATCCGCAACCTCTTGAACCTTGGCTTTAGGCGCTTCTTTGACGGCAGCAGGCACAGCTTCTTTGGACGCCGCTGGCGCAGTTTTGATCTGTTCAAGCTGGGCTGCCGGCGCAGGTAATGGCTCGGCGGCGGCATTTTCATTTGGCGGCGGTTCAATGGGCGCACTCTGTGTTTGCGCCACGGGTGTGCCTTCAGAATGATCTTCGTGATCCCTGGCAAAGTGCTGCACCAGCAACCAACTGAAACCTGCTCCCCCTAAAAACCCCAGACCAAGCAATATCAAAATATACGGCGACATGCGGGCCACCAACTGAACCGTAGAGGGCTTATCGTCTGAAAGGCGCGTAAATGTGGTTAAGTCGTTGTACCGCGCCGTGGTTGTAAGATGATCCTCCATGTTATCTTGCCAGGCGTCTTCACGCGCATACGGCAACAAGGCTTGCTTAAACTCTAAGGCACTGCGAAAACGTGCCCTGGGGTCTTTGCGGTTAAGCGCTTTGCGCAGCACCTGGGCAAGCCCTTTAGGCAAGTCCTGGGTAAACCGCGCCAGAAAATCAACCGGTGGCTGAATTTTCTCTTGCGCCGGTCCATTGTCTTCGGCATCACGCTTTAATAACTCAAAAGCATAAAAATTGGGGCTGCTACGAGGTTTCTTTTCAAATGCATCCAGATCGCCAAACGCAGGAATCACGTTGGCTTCTTTTCGTCCGGTAAAACGGCGGAACAATATTTCGGCCGTTGACCATAGATCGCGACGCACTCCGTCTTCGAAAGACATGCCATCGCTTTGCCCCACATCACCGCGAATCTCTTCTGGGGGCATGTAACCCAGTGTTCCCAAAATCTCGCCCTGCTGGGTGGCATCGGGGTGTTCAGTTGCGCCCACTTCCTGGTACCACTTGCCGATACCAAAATCCATCAGCTTCAGCACCGGACCCTCGTCACTGTCTTGAACCAGTGCATTGGCAAATTTAACATCGCGGTGTGCCACCTTGCTGGCATGGCAATAATGCAGGGCATCGAGCAGTTGCAACACCAAGGCCACAAACTGATGCGGCGCCAGATTATGTTGCTGCAGATAATGGTGCATTTCGATGCCCCCCAAGTCCATCGTCATATACGCCAGGGATTTGTCCGCACGTTGAAAGTGATCAATATCATGCACCCGCACAATATGCCGATGAATGAGATTATGTTGAATGCGCGCCTCTTGCCGAAAACGTTCATGCATTTTGGCAGATACCCCCGAAGACTGCGTATCAGGCACCATCGTCACCTTAAGGGCCACTTCAGACTCAAAGCGCATGTCGTACACCCGCCATACCTCGCCCATGCCACCCTGCCCTAGAAGTTCTCTAAACATGTAACGTTCTTTAAAAACTTCTCCAACTTTAAATACGGTTGGTTTTTTAGGAGTCTTGACGGGCGGTCGCGGAGTTACCACCGATGGTTCTCTGGGAGCAGGCGCGGATGCAAGCAGGTGTTGCGTATCTGATTCGCGTCTGGGCGGGGGCGTCTGCACAGCAACGCTGCCTTCTGGTGAATCAGAAAAAAGCACCGTCCTTTGTTCAGGTTCGGCAACAGCACGTAATTCCATACTCTATATATCGAAAGATTTGAATAACGATTTTAAAATATATTTATTCAAGTAAGCGGGTATTTGTAAATTTTATGTAAAATATTATTGAAAACCATATACATACTGTTCCAACGTCTCGCGCTGCTCCGTAGGCAAGCCAGCCGCCTGGGCCAGCAAAGCCTGTTTTTGGGTTAAAAATGCAGCCTGGTCATCATGAATCCAGGCAAGCTGCAAACTGCGGCATTGTTTTTCTATGAGGGTGTCGGCATCCGTCAGATATTGCTTGAATAAAAAGGCTTCGTGCTTTTTCAGTTGCTTGGCATATGAGAACATGGGATGGGTCTGTAAAAAGTTTTCGACCATGGTCTGCTGAACAGCATAAGGTTGTCCCGCCAGTTGCCCGATAAACTGCTGATACGTATGGCGTTCATCCAACATTTGGGCGGTGGCTTTTTGGATCCGGGCGCTGACATCCACTTCGGGATGCTGCTGCGCATAGCGCGTTAAAAAACCAAGCTGCTCGCGGGCCGAAAAATGCGCCAGTACTTCGTCGAGCAATTCGGTCAGCAAGGCATCCATGTCTCCGGCGGGCGTCGCTAATTTTTCGGCAAAATACGGTGCTAGAAAACGGCGCTGCATCTGTGCCGCTGCAGCTTCCGGCAATTGATCCTGAAGCTCGAGCGCCATCTGGTAATAAAACAAGCGCACCGCGTCATTGGGCGCCTGCGCATACAAGCGTTTAAAACAGCCGATGGCTTTGTGGTACTGATAATGTTGCAAAGCCTTTTTAAGCTGCTCGTGTTCGGTCTTGAGTTGGGTCACACTCTCCATCGGAAACACCTCGACGGCCGGCAACAGGTAGTCTGGAAACCATAGCGACACGTCGCTGACAAAAGCATCGTACACATCACGTTTGTCACGCAGAGCCAGGGCATGACCTTGCTCCGTTGCTTGCCCGGCATGCACCGCAAACAAACCAATCAGCGGCAGGTTTTTGACCCAGGACTGCCGCTGTACCGGGCCGCTGTAAGAAAATCCAACGCGCAGGCGGTCATCGGTAAATCCATCGTCATAGGCCAGATGTTCGGCGCTGACTTCAAAGCTGTGCACCTCGTCCGCAAAGACTCCTGTATCGTAAGAAGATTCTAGTCCCAGCACGGCACCGTAAGTGTTCACGCCTAATTGGTCACTTTGGATACCATCGCGTTCACCCAGTTCAAGCTGGGCGCTGTCGCGCCGCAGCGATGCACCACCCGTCAGCGCCCATTGCTGGCTAAAGCGGTACAGCCCGCCCAAACCACCGCCCTGCGATACGGTGCCGTCTTCGAAAACCGCCACAGAGGCTTGGACACTGACACCGGTACGCAAGCCTTCGTACAGCACTTCGGTGTTGGCTTCGACCAAACCCCGCAAATAATAAGGGTCAAAGGTATTGGCATCGGCGCGGGTTACCCAATACACGCTGCTTCCGAGCGGCACCTTTAAGGTGAGATCGGCCTGGTATGAATCGGACTCCTGCACATCATAGGTCAGCATGTACACGTCAAAGACATCGGTGTCGGTGACCTGCGTCCAATCAAAGGCATTGCCCGCCGCATCGGCTGCCGAAAGATGCTGGGTTAATGCGCTGGTTGAACTCACCGCTACAAATTGCAAGGCCGGCAATTGCCACTGCTCCACCGGCACCGTCACATGCACTTCAACAAAATCTGACTCGGCACCGGCCGTGTAAGCCACCTTGTCGCCCGTGTTACTTTCTTTTAAATCAAGACCCCACAACAAGGTGACCGGCCCCAGGTCGGCTTCGGCCTCTTGCCCCAGCTCGCGTTCCTGCGGATGGATGTAAGCATCATCAAGTGATTCATCGTAGTGCTGCGTGGGTTGATAGGTTTCTTCAGCCACATCTACGTTGGGTGTCTGCGGCTGACTGACGTCAAAACCTTCGGGCGATATGATGGTGGTGTCGTCTGATTGCACTGCCGGTAAAACCCCGGTTGAAATCACGGGCGCAATTTGGGCATGGGTGGCCGCCACTGCCGCTGCGTTGTTGTCTACCGTGCCGGCCACCGCGTTTACAGATTGTTGGGTTTGATCATAAATTTTTTGTAGTTCCGCTCCCCAGCTGAAATCGTAATAATAGTCACCCTGCGACTGCTGGCCGTGTGTCTGTGTGCGGTATGTGGTTCCGGAAGGTGCTGCCTTTTTTGAGTCAGCCGCATAGGCCGATGTGACGTAATCTGAAAGCGCCCGCAACTTGGGATCCGTCATGTAGAGCCAGCTTATGGCTTCGAGCACCAGCCCCAGATCACGGCGCAAGGCTGGCGTCACACCGTCGGCTGCCACATATAAAAGTGCCAGGTAGCGTTTGACTTCATGCTGGTAACTTTCGTCATAATGGCCGACTGTTAAAAGATAATTCTCGTAGTCGTACAGGTATTGGAGCACCTGCTTGGCCGATGGATCCTGTAGGGTGCCAAGTAAATTTTCGATACCCATACGCGCACTGTCGGCATGCATGCTGCAGGCCGGGTGAATCAAATACACTTCGGCCAGACGCAGTGTTTCGGCATCCTCCGTCACGCCACGCACCTGCCAATCACGGTAATAAGCCAGCACACGGGCGCGGTCATAGTAGCCCAGCTGTCCGAACACTTCGATGGCAGCCTTAAGCTTGGCCATACGTTCTTCGGCATCCAGTCCAGAAGCCACCGCCGCTTCAAACGCGGCAATGGCCGTGGTGCGGTAAGCATAGCCCGGCAGACGCGGATTGCGCGGTCCTTCGCTGCCACCTAAAAATGCACGCAGGGCCTGCACGTCTGCCTGTTCCGGACTGCGTAAAACTGTCGCCACCGTATGTGAGGCCTTAAAATCCAGACTGCGCGTGACATCGGCGCTGACGCGCTGCACAAAAATATCCCGCGGCCCGCTTTCGGTACTGCCATCGCGTGCAGTGCTGGTCTGGCTAAACACCGTTGCATAAGCTGCCGCTCCCGGACGTACCGTCATGGAACGTCCCAGCACCACGGTGACTTGTTCGTTTTGCAATGCCAGTATATCCCCGTCTGCCAGCGCCTGATTCACATCCTCCAGCGCCACCTGGTCATTGTAGTTAAGCGTACTCTCGCTATAGGTCAGCGTTTCACCGGCAATGACGTAAGCAATGCCTTCGTGACTAACGCCCTGGCCATCGTAGGTGATCTGCGAGGCGCTTAACGTTGTGGCAGTGCTGGTGTTTGCCACGCTGCCCCCCGTAAATTGCTGTTCGTAGACACCTTCTTCGACATCCGAAGCAACGCGCTCACTTGTGCCCTGCGATGTGGTGCTGGATTCAGATTGCATCAGTACATAACTGTCTCCGCTGTAATGGCGCAGTTCCCAGGCCCCATCGTCATACTCTACGCGGCGCTGGCCCTCGTGAATTTGGTAATGGCCCGCCATAAGCACCACTTGATTGTCTACCTGCAACATGGCCCCGTTGCCCTCTGCATCGTAAAGCGTAAGCGCGGCTGTTTCGCCATTGACCTGCAAATAAACATCCATCGTGCCGTTTTCGTTAACGGTGATCTGCATGCCTTCTTCGGGATTGTCGATGGTAAAACTGGACTGGTATACGCCATTGAGCAAACGCGTAATCACCATCTCGGTGCTGCTCACCTCAAGTTGACCCCCAGGTCCGGTACGCTGCACGTAAGCGATTTGCAAGGACTGGTTCTCTTCGCCGTAATACAGCTCGATGGTGGAACCGGTTACGTGTGCGCCACCCGCATCGATATAGTCGGTATCCGTCACGGAGCTTTCTGTCACGGCGCTCGACAGGTGAATTTCGCTGTTATAACCACTGACCACTGTTTCGACGCCGTTGTCGTTGCCGGTCACCGTAAATGCTTCGGTATGCTCGGTGCCCGCCGTTTTTTCGCTGTAGCTCGTGACCGTGTTCACCGTGTGATCGTTGGTCTGCACAGGGTTGCCGCCGCGGGTGATCGTTTCAGTCACGCTGGCGCCTTCTTGCAAAGTGTCATCGGAACTGGTTTCGGTAGAACTGGTGCTGGTATAGCTACTTTCAGTTTCTTCAGTCTGGGTGCTGATCAAAATATCACCGCTGCCCTTCCAGACTTCGTAACTTTGCGAACTCTGATCAATGGTCATGCCATAAAGCAAAACCTGATGCTGGTCATAAATCGTAAAACGCGTGGTATCGGAACTAAAAGTGCCGGTGGTATCGCTGGTATACGCGCGCGTGCTGCTTAAGCTGCTTTCGCTGGCATCAGGCGTTTCGGAATCTGATGCGTCGGTTTCAACTTTTTCGTACGACTCGCTATGCAAGTCGTAGGTGATATCACTGACCTCTGACACCAGCAAGGTGCCCCCCGTGATGGGATTGACGATTTCCACCGTATATGAATTGTTCTCGGTGACCGTGCTGTCGGTGACCACCCAGGTTTCGGTGCTGGCATCGTAGGTATAGGTTTCAATAAAACTGCTGTCATCGATGGCGCCATCGGCAATGGCTTCGGCCACCAGCAAGGCCAATTCTTCGAGCGTTAAATCATCGAGTGCTTGGCCGTCTTCAAGATAGGCTTCAAGCGCTGACTGCAACTCGGGATCGGCAAACACGGCGTCCCACAAACCGTCGACGCTGACCACTTGTTGCTCATCCACGCTGCTTGTCACCGTGATGGTGCTGTTTCCCTCTTCGTGGCGATTGCTGACCTGGATGCCCGTGGTGGTCTGGCCCAGCGGATTAGCCCGGTCGATGAAATAGGTGGTGGTGGTATCGGCTTGATAATTCATAAACGTCACTGTCGTCAGATCGTCGCTGCGCGTGATGGTGGCTTGGTCGCCATCGGTCACCACCACTTCGGTACTTAAACCTTCTTCGACGGCTTCGGTATTGGGGTCATCGGTATATGTGGTGTAGGTGTAGGTTCCGTTGCCTTCGATCTCGATGCGGTCATTGTTATAGACTGACCCCGAAATCACGATGCTGGTTTCGTTTGTGCCTGTGCCGTTATAGGTATAGCCATAGACCGTGGTGCTGTTTGACGTGGAGCCATTGAGATCTTCTGAACTGTCATAGGTCACATAGATATACCCGTTGCTCACGTCATACGCACTGATATCGAGCACCAGGCCCGCGACCTGCCCCAGGGCACCGCTAAAATCGATGGTCGTGGTTTGCTGCGTAGTGCCGCTGCCCGCATAAGTGGTAACGCTGCTTCCGGAACTCTCCAGCGTGTGCGTGCCTTCACTGCCGATCGTGTCTTCGATGGTCACATCATTGACATCGGTCGTGTAAGCCAGATCTTCGGTGCCTTCAATGGTGATCGTGGTTCCGGTAAAGGCGTTGGACAGCGTCAGGTTTTTTTCTACCGTTTCGCCGCCGGTCTCGATGGTGACCGTGGTCGTGGTACTCGACTCGTCACTGTATAAGCTGCTTTCTTCTTCGGTGGCATTGTCGACCAAAACCTCGGAATCGGAACTGCTTTCAATGGTAATAGTGGTATCCGCATGATAAGACTGGGTATCGATGATCAAGCCCGAAAGCTGCGAAGCACCTACGGCCTGGCCTGCGATATTAACCGTCACACTACGCGTGCCATCGCTGCTCATCACCAGCACCGTGGTTCCAGTTTCGGTCACCTGCAAATCGGTGACCTCATCATCTGCGCCCAGGATCAATTCGGTTGTGCCCCCTTCGGTATGCATCGTGTAGTTATAGGTGCCATCTTCGTTGTAAGTGACAGTGGTGCCAGTGGAATCATGGTCTTCGGTTGACCACACGCTAAAGGATCCGTGGCCCGCCTCGTCTTCGGTAAAACTGATCTCGCGGTACAGCGGAGCCGCTACGTTGGAATCTTCTGTCGCCACGCTGTTTTGATAATCCACCGTATTCTCACCCGTAGATTCGGCCACCAGTTCAATGGCACCCGTGGTCACGTTGTATGCGTAGGTTTGGGTCTGCGAACTTTCCTGGCCGGTCAGATAAGCATAAGCGGTAAAGGCCCCCGAAGATACGTCGTCAGAAGACAGCGTTTCACCAGACCACAGCGAATTGTCGTAGCCCAGGGTGACTTCGTTTCCGCTGGTGTTGACGTAAGTGGTGGTCTCATCTTCGGTCACAGCGTAGTCGGTACCGGCAGCGCTGCTAAGCGCCACCCAGGTGGCCGAAGCATCGTAGGCATACAGCTCATACAGATCGTTTTCACCCGCCTCCGAAACCGTCTCGCGCATGGTAAGCGTGTCGGGGTTGTTTTCATCGGACGAAAAGACAATGTCGTGCACGCGTCCGGCTGCATCGCTGTAGCCGATGGTCACCGAATCATACAGACCCTCGTCAAGGATGGAACGGCGCAACCAGTACATTTGCTCGTAAACGTCAGAGATCTTTAGCGAAGAAGCCACCCGCCGAAAAGTGCCCTGCAAGTCAAAAGTTCCAAAAATCAGGCGCCCTGTTGCTGCGTCTAAAGTGGCATAGGGCGCACATTGAAAACGGGGATTGCCCAGCTGAATACCCTTGGCGTCGTACGTTAAAAGCAAGCGGTCGCCATTAAGTTTTAAGCTGGCTCCAGCGGCATCCACCCTGGCATCGAGTTGCTTAAAATCACTGGCCAGTCCGTAATCTTCGCGCAGTTTAATGTCGGCCGGCGGAACATCGAGCGCGTATAGTTGACCGCCGCTATCCCAGAGCGCCGCCGCGTGGTAGGTATCGTCGCGCGTGTCTTCAAGGTCAGCGCCGGAGTCTGAAAGCAGCATGGCCACGCGCGTTTGCGCAGCCAGTTCGTCCACTGCAGCCGGAGACAGTTGCGGAAAGGCTTCGGGCAGCGCAGCCTGATACAGGCTGACAAAACTATTCGCCAGATCGCAGTCGGCCAACAGACGCTGCTGCGGTAGCTGGCCTTGCAACACCGCTGCGGGATCGTATTGTGCCGAACCCAAAAGCACTGTGGCCAGGGCCGAAGGCTCTACAAAACCGCCTTCGGCAGGCCCATCCTGGTGGTATTCGGTCACCAGGGTCAGGTACTTTAAAATTGACAGGGCCAGCTGTTCGGATGTCAACGCGTCTCCGTACTGGGCCTGAATCGCTGCGGCCAGCTCCTGCCCAAGGCGCGCCACTTCGGGGTGCTGCGGCTGGATAAACGCCTGCAAGCGCTGACGTTTTTGAGCCCCTGCGCCTTTGATCTCGGCCATGGCAATCACATCAAAACCGCGTACCGCATGCCCATCCACAGGTGCCGCCGCAACCCATGCATCGGCCAGCCGCGCATCTTTAAAAAGGTCGGGATATTTTTGTGCGTATGCAATGTAAATAGAAGCCACCTTACCAGCGAGTGCGCTATGCTCGCCGCGTAAGCGGTTTTGTAAACGGCTGATCTCGCGTACCACTACGGCCGCGTCAAGTGGCAGCGTGTCCCGCCCCAGCCAGCTTTCAAGCAGTCCCACCAGGTTTTCGACCTGGACGGGGTCATCTTGCGACAAAATCACGGCCTGCTGCAGATACTCAAACGCCAATCGTTCGTCTTTGCTTTGCAATGCCTGCGCGGCCTGTTGCGTCAGGGCCGTGAGATATTCCTGCGTCAGTTGCGCCATGCGGGTCTGCACCACCGCGCGCTGGGTGGCATCCAGCGCATCCAAGGTCACCGGTACTCCGCCCTGCAGATACCGAAACTGAATTTGACCGCTGGCCGCATCGACCTGTAAATATAGATCCGTGCGGATGGCAGCGTGCGTAGGGTCGTAAGCACCCCATTTTTTTGCCGCCACCTTGGCGTCGAGATCCTTGGTTTTGGTCCAGCCCTGATAAACCAGTTGCCAATCAGTCTTGGAAAGTTCCTTGGATGTGCCCCGCTGCACCGAATAAGCCTCATCGACATGACTAAATTCGACACCGCCGTTTTGTAGATTGATCACGGCATAATCGGGATGTTGCAGGTCGGGGTAGGCTCCATAGCGGCCATCCGGCGCCGTTTCTCCGGGGTTCACGTAGGTATCAGCAAAAAATCCCAGCGGCAGCGTAAAACCATAACGGTAATTGGCTGCGCCCGGCATATGGCTGCTGTGCTGCAAACCAAAGTAAAAAAGCCCCAGGTGAATCTGATCGGCTTGCATAAAATCTTTGATGCCGAGCGCCAGATAAGGCGAAGCCCCTATGGAAAGCGGACTGGTGAGCGAAGGCAACCACGCCATGCCACCTAAACCAAACTGCAAACCCACACCCGGATCGGTGGCCAAAAGCGCACTGGCATAACTGCCCCAAAAGGCCAAACGGGCGTCGTAATACATTTGCATGCCCGACCACAGGCGGCTATCGCCATGGATCCCAAACTGGACCGGATTAAGGGCTTGCGCCAGCGTTGCCAGCGTAAACTGATCGGCCGCCGAAAGTTCCACGCCCACGCGCATTTGCGCCAGAAAAAAATGTTCGGGATGATCAAAAATGACAGATGGAATCCAGCTTTGTGAAATTTGAAGCACTCCCTCGGGCTGACCCGTAAGCACGTCATACCCCGCCCGTGCCTCAAATTGGGCACCCTGAAAGGGTTTGACTTGTCCCGTCAGCGTGTACGGATTGTCTCCATAAAAACGGTGCGAAAAATCGGCCCCTAAAAATCCGTGAAAGAGCGCCGAATCATTGGAATTAAGCGTCTGAAAAAAGGCTCCCGCGCCAAAACCCAGCGTGGTATGCGAAGCAAGTTGCCAATCAAAATCCAGCCCCAGACCGGCGCGATACGTGCCGCCTACAGCCGTCACACCTAACTGCGTCTGGCGCGCGCGGTCAAGAAACACGCTTAAGCCATACTGGTATTCGGCCTCCAACGCCGACGCCCGTCCGACCGCCACGTTAATGGCTTGTGCATGCATGGCCTCAACGCCCGCCTGCCGGTAACGCAAGCGCGCTGTATTTTGCAACATGCCGTTTTGGGCCGCTTCAGCCGTTTGTGCGGCAATGGCCAGCGGCAATGATTGTGTCTTGGTTTCAGCCAGAAGCCGCAAGCGCTCAAGGGTCTGTTCATCATCCATGAGACCCACCGTGTCTGGCGTGTTTGCGGCCCATAACAAATGCCGATACATGCCCAACGCGGCTTGCGGATCCTTTAATGCATTCTCGTATAAATACGCCAACATATAGGCCGCTGCCCGGTTTTGCGGAACTTGCCGCAGGGCTCGGTGCAAAGCATCGATATCTTTTTGCAGGGCGCGGCGGTCTTTGGCGTTCCAGGCCTCAAGCGGATCCGAGCGGAAATGATCTAAATGAACCACTCCGATTGGCCGCAACAGGATCTGCAGCGCCTCGGCATCGCAAACGGCTGCAATGGCCTTAACTTGTGTCGGCGTATATGCACCCGCATCGGCGGCCACCGCCTGGGCCTTGCTTAGATAGTCACGCACCATGAGCAGCGCATCGGCATCCAGTGCTGAATAGGTTTGATCGGTTGAGGCAGCCATGCATTCACGCAAAGCCGCACTCACCGCCTGACGGTCTGCTTTTAAGTTGAGATCCCGGCCATCAAAAATTTTTAAAAGCGCAGCACGTTTTTCAAAAGTCATGGCCTCGGCCGCCAGCACCACTTCGGGAAGCAATCCGGTGGCTGGCATCCAACGCGTCATCACTTCGGTCGTCAGCGCGCGGCTTTCATCTACTTGCAATTGCCGAGACTCCGATAAGGCTCCTTGGGTAAAGGTTGTACCTTCAAGTGGTAAATACACCACGTATTTTTTTGCAGATTGATGCGCCTCCCGCGCCAGCGCCACCTGCAAATATTCCGCTACTGAAATGGCCCGTTTGTACACTGAAGCTTGGGCCCCTGAAACCTGCGCATCCCGTCCAGCGGTCTGAAGTTGATTGGGGTGAATATCGTAGGCACTGCGGTAACCGCTGTCATCTGATTCTTCGGCAGCGCTTATCCAGCCATCGCCGTTGTTATCGTATAAGCCCGACACCGCCAGTTGCTCTTGCACCAACTGGGCACATTGCGTTTCACGCGCATATAAAAGCGGCAAGGTATAGACGCCCTCGCAAGATTGCAGCAGCGCATTCCAGGCTACCAGTTGGGCCAGTGGTGCTTTGCCGCGATTTTGAATTTCAAGCACGGCCAACGCTGCACGCTGCCCCAGCAAGCGCTGCGGCGGAGTTTGGGCCTGCGCGCTCTGCTGCACCGCCTGGGCGACTTTTAAAAATTGAGCTTCTGGCAACGTTCCCGCGCAGTATTGCAAATACTGCAACGTGAATTCAAACTGGGCGCGGTACGGGGCATAGGCGGCCTGGGCCTGGGGTGTTTCTCCGACCGGAAGCTGGGCCTGCCAGGACTGCAATAAATCCGAATAATCTTCTGCCAAAAGCGTGCCGTCTTGCACACCCGCAAGCAGCATTTCAGAAAGCACCAGCAGCAGCCGTATTTTAAGAAACGCGTTGCTGCTGATCACTGGATGCGTCTCGATCAGCGATTGCGCCCAGCTACCCAAAACTTCGGCTGAAGGCGGAAAAGACGAGGACGAAGCGTGATACGTAAAATTCCCCGTTCCGGTTTCGTAGGCAATCATCTCGGGCAGCTTTTCGCCGCCATCCGCCGCCGCAAGGCGCAGCAGATCACAGGCGGCCAGCGAACTTAAATAACCCCGTTGCAGCAAAATTTCCATCTGGGCCATCCAGCCCCAGGCATGCGGAACACCTGTGGGCAGCACGCGATCAAACAAGTCGGCGCTATGATAAAAAACCAAGGCTCCCTGCGGAGCCTGGGATATGGAAGCATCCTGATCGCTTAAAATTTGTATGCGTAACTCCAGTGTGTTGAGGTAAGCCTGCAAGTGATCCAATTCGTAGGCTTTAAGTTCTCCGCGCGCAAACGTGGCATCGAGATACGTTAAAACGTCTTGCGAAAGGTAAGGCCGGTAAATCTGATAACGTTGTTTTAAATTTTCAGGAATAGCCAAAACGGGATCATCGGGCTTGACGCCCTCGCCCATGTTAAATCGACGGTCCCAAAGCACGGGGCTTTGAGCCTGGCCAACCGGGTTGTTTTCACTCATAAATTAATCTATTTATTCTTCGGAAAAAAAGTGGCTTTATTTCACAACTTTACAACATTTTATTTAGAATTTGAGTAAATTTTACGTAAAATTACTTGATCAGCTTTAAAATAGCCTCCGCTGCCAGACGTCCTGTCTCGGCAGCGCCGTTCATATAGCCCTGATATTCACTGCTGCAATGCTCTCCGGCAAAAAACAGGTTCCCGACCGGTCTGAATTCAGCCCCGGCAATACGGGTCCACTGTCCGGGCCGGTAACAGGCATAACTCCCCTTGGTATAAGGATGACTGGGCCAATGAAAGCGCCCGATCTGGCCATTAAAAGCAGCCGGTAATTTTGGAATCACTTTTTCAAGTTGTTTAAGCATGTCTGTCACCCACTGTGCGCTGTCGATGGCCCCGCAACGCAGTCCGGCCGTTCCGCCTAAAAATGAGGTCAGACCGCCCGCTTCGCCCGACTGCCCCACACTGTTATCCCACAGCAACTGACTCGAAAGATCGCTAAACACTTCTCCACTAAAACCATGTTGATGCCACACGCGCTGGTTAAACCCCGCAAAAATTTTGGCGTTGCTGCCGTAACCCAGCTGGTCGATGGCGCGGCGCTTGAAAGCCGGTAGTTCGACACGGATGTCTACCTCACGCAGCAACGTAAACGGTAACGCCAGCAAAACCACATCGGCATCCACATCACGAATACCGCCGCCCTCGGTACCAAAACTTAATTGGTATCCGATGCCCGTGCTGCGCAAAGCCAGCAAACGGTAACCGGTCGAGATCTGATGCTGCACACGTTTTTGCATGGCACGCACCAACGCGCCGTTTCCGCCCTTGATTTTAAAACGCTCGTCGCTTGCTCCAAAAACAGAAAAATCGCCATCTGCAAGGTCAGTGTCCACCATGAAAATAAAATTCAAAGCTGATTGTTCACCTGTCTCAAGACCATATTCCGTCACATAAGCCACTTCAAGAAAACTGCGCAACCAACCGATGATATCCAGCCGGTTAAAATAGTCTGAAAGTGACATGCGATCAAGACGCCCTGCCCCGCCCTCGTGTTCAAAGTCAACCACATCGGCCGTGCGATCGGCATCGGCCTGGATGCGTTCCGCAAAAGGCTGATAGGCCGCCAGGAGATCTTTCATGGCGTATTTTCGCCCGCCAAAATAATACAGCGTCTGCAATCCAGCCTGTGCCGAATCATGCAGATCAATAAGTTCGAGATCAAATTCTTTCACCAACGCCAGAATATCCAGGTGGCCGCTGTCGATAAATTCGCCCCCCAATTCGGTCAGGCGATCGGCCCCCAAAAGATCCTTGGCCGTATACACACGTCCACCCACCCGTGTGCTGGCTTCGTAGACCTGCGCCGTTAGGCCGCCTTTTTTTAAAATCCGGGCAGCATTTAAACCTGCCAAACCTGCGCCCACGATGGCCACCCGTGGTGAGAATGCCTTGCGATTGCACGCTTCGAGCAAGGGCAAGCTGCCCGCCACGGTTAGAACCGCAAGTGATTGCGCGGAACGCTTGAGAAATTCACGCCGGGTCATTTTTTCGCGCCAGATGGCAAGCAGTTCGTCTGCCGGAGGCCTGTGGGGCTGTTGGGCCAGCAGGCTAATTTTGTGCGCCTGGCAAAGCGCACGCGCAAGCCCCGTCCGCCCCCGCACCGCAGTCACACAGGCATTTGAAGCGGCCATAATTTTAGTATAGGGATGAAACTTTTAACTTTGAACTTGGCACTTTAAACTATTTTTTACTCCAACGTAAACAACACGGCCATGCTGACGCCGTACTGTACCGTTTGGCTGGCAGGTTCGTAGATCTCGTAGTAATACGTATCGGCCCCATTGTCATAATAACCGTATATGCTGTTGCTGCGACCGATGGCCGAATATTCGTACCAGGGTGCCCATTTGATTTTCCAGTCTGGGTGAGGTTGATAAACCAGCGGAACGCAAATTTTGTATCCGGCCTTGTTGCCAAGGTCAAAATCCAGCGCTGTGCTATCGTCTAAATAAAGTTTCATGTGTCCGTCGAGCATTTGCTTGATGGTCAGCTCGATACCCAGCGAAAGGCCCTGAATCAATGCCAGACTGGGGTTAAAGCCCAGTGATAGATATTTCCACGAATACTGTTCGTTATACTCGCCTGCCACACTGCGGTTCCAATAGCGATACCCCGCACCGGCATACCCATTGACTGCAAAACGATCCCAGTCAGGCGGCGTCAGCCAGCGCCCCAGCCGGCCTTCAAGATTGATAAAAACATGCTGGCTCTGGTCTAACACTGGAATACCTGACTGGGTACTGCCGTCGTAGACCGTGGGAGACTGGGCATAATCTGCCAGAAAATCGGCAAATCCAGACCCCGCCACATCCATGTTTCCCAGGCGCAGACTTGCTCCAGGCATCCAGCCCAACTCATTGCTTTTATAAGGCATCGGCAAGGTTTCACGGTAATCGTAGTAATAGTAGCTAAGCTGGGTCTCGATCAGAGTGGGAGATTTTGGATGGGCAGCCCAGAGCGGCTGTGGACACAAAATCACGGTTCCCGTTAAAAATACAAACAGAAATTTTTGAATGACATGAAATCCACCTGGTATGAACATCTGTTTATTTTATCGATCAGGACACAGAAGAATTTCAGGAAATCGTTATCGAATCGTTATTGCAATTGTTTCTGTATCCTTAACGCCCCCAAGTGATACGGATCATCGGCCAGCAAACGCAGCAGTTGCGTGTCAAGGGCAACACGCAGCATGGCTTGCGTGGTGGCATCGCTTGCTGGAGTTTGGGCATAGGCGCTCAATAGACGCTGGACATAGGCAAAGCGCAGTTCGCTGTCACGCAAGACGGCCAAGGCTTGTTCATAGTTGTGCATGCCGCGCTCGGCTTCACCCACTGCAAACCACAAGTCGCCGCTGGTCGTCAGGGCATAGGCCTCGGCCCAGCGTTGATAGAGTTCGGGCGACACAGTACTCGGCGCAACGCGTTCGTGGGCCTGCTGTAATAAACGCTTTTCGAAAGCCGCAATTTTAAGCGTGGTGGCGGCGCCGGGCTTCTGCAACTTGCCAGACCTACTCACCATCAGGCGCACCCAGGCCTGCCAGCGCACGTGTTCGTAAGAGCGCTGCAACGTCAGGCGCGGAAACTGGGCTTTGGAGAGTTGTGCGCTGGGACGTGCCGCTTCGAGCTGCTTCCATAAGTTGACGCTATGAGGCAAGCGGCTGGCCGAAAACAACATGAGGTCTCCGTATTCAGTTTCGGCTTGCAAAAGCAGCCACTGCGACTCAAGCGGCACAGGCAACTGCAAGACCATTTCGTACCAGGTCAGCGCTTGTACAAGATCGCCAGCGTTGCCACGGTCGCGATAGACTCGTGCACGTTCTAACAAGATCTGCATGAGGGCCGTCTGCGCTGTGCGCGGAAGTTCGGTGACATGGCCACCCTCTATCCAAGCATGCAAGGCAGCACTGTCTGTGGGCAGGCTCATGCGACCTAGTTCAGACTGGCTATCCTTGAGGACGGCAGCATAGTTGCCGGCATAACGTTCATAATCCCAGCGCTTAAAACGCAGCTGCTGCGCGTGTTCATCCAATATCGGCAGGCTCTGCAATACGCGCTGAAATTCGGGCGCAGCCTCTAGCGGCAACACCGAAAGGCTGACCCCCAGTTCGTTATGGCCTGCATCCGACAAGGGCCACTGCCAGCCTTGCAAAAAGGCGGCAATTTCAGAAATTTCCATGGGATCCAAAAGATCCTGTAACGGAAGTTCACCGACACCATCGGCGCGGGAAATCAACCAGTCCGCAAAGGCCACAATGTCGCGATAACGGTCTGCCGGTTGGCGGTCGCTGGCACCCAGCTCCACCAGTTGCGCTTGCAGGCGGATCACGTCATAACGAAAAGCCAGTTCAATTTCAAAGGGCATGGCCTGGGGCCCCTGTCCGGGTTGCGCCAAAAGTTCACGCATCTTGCCCTCGCATTGCAACAGGGTTTCGGCCTGCGCGCCCGGACCGGTCCACATGGCGTGGATCAGGCGATAGGTGTAAAGCCATTGATCCTGTACGTCAAAATTTTGAAAATCCGGATGCTTCAGAATATCGCTGATAATGCTCATGTCACTACTGTGTGGCAGGATGCCCATCAACAAGGCTTGTGAGATACGCAGTTTAAGGCGATCCAGGGTCGAGACACCCGGTACCGCAAGCCCCGCTGTGGCATCGTACAAACGCCAGGCTTCTTCGGCGCGCGAACGCTGCGTGCCCAGGTCATCCTGGGTTTTAAAGGCCATTAAAGCCATCAGATCGGCCTGCAAACTCTGATATTGAAAACGCAATCCCACAGGCACCGGCCGGTCGGTCGCAAGATCTATTTGCAGCACCTCGCGTGCGGCTTCGGTCACTTGGGCCGGTTCTCCCTGTCCAAGCTGACGCAAACTAAATAATTTAAGTTGCGCAAGATTAATATGGGCCTTGGCCGCCAGGTCGGCTGGCAAGGGCCTCGATAAGCTGTTTAAAAACGCCTGTTCCAGGAATCCGGTGGCTTCGATATCTTCGCTCATCTGCACATAAATACGCAGCAACTCAAGCATTTCAAGTTCAACATAGCGATAGGACTGTGGGCCCAAAAGGCGCGCCTGCCGGTCAAGCACGGCTTGCAGTTTGGCGGCAGAAAGTTGCGTGTGCAAGGGTGCTCGCGTGACATCCTGCCCGTCAAGCAGGTATAACGATACCAGCGTGGCCACAGCCACCTTGACCTTGGTTTCAGTGGGTTCCACAAAAGCCCGGCGCATTCCGAGCGACATACGACGGGCAATCAAAATCTGCCGCTGACTGGGTGCCAGATAAGGGCTGGCCAGCAACCCGTCAATATCGGCCAGCAAGCGGTCATAGACCCGCGCCGCCGCCGCCAAATCGGGATTGCTTAAATCGAGATGGTCCAGCGCCGCAAGCGGCTGCAACTGCATGGCCTCGGCCGCCTTGGGATCAAGACCAGACACGTAAGCGAGCAGTTCCTGCGACAGCATCATCAGCTGCACCTGGGCCGTGACATGCACATCGCTGTTGGCACCCGCAAACAAGGTCTTAATCGTGTCCTGCAGCTGATGCAGCTTGATCCACTGCGGCCAAAGTGTGTCTTTAAAATACATTTCAAGTCCGGCGTTGCTGGCCAGGGGATCCAGGCGGTTCATTGCCAGGATCAGTGAACGTTCGAGCACTTTGGCTTCGAGCAAAACCGCTTCGATGCGTTGGTTTTCGTACAAGGCCTGCACACCGGGCTTAATAACGCCCTGTGCATCGGACAATACGGCCAAAAACACGGCGGCGTGTTCGTAATCTCCCCGCTGAACATAGGCATCCGTCAGCGCCAGCAAGGCGCGCACCAGTGTGCGTGCGCCTTCGGCATCCGCTCCCGATTCGTGATTTTTTGCACGCTCAAATTCATCTGTTGCCAGTTTTGCGAGCGCACCCGGTGACTCGGCCAATCCCGGACTGTCGTAGTATTGCTCCACCGCGTAGATCAGCATGGACTCAACCATGGCATTTTGCTGGTAGGCCAGCATATCCTCGGCCATCTGCACGCGTCCCGCAAAAACCGCCCGGCGTTCATTGCTTTTAACTTCGCCACTGTAACGCTGGGCTTCAGCTGTGAGTTTGCTGCCATAGTCAAGGTAAAGCTGTTGCATGGCCTGCTGTGAATCGGGATATTCTGGCAAGATGACCGCGCTGTAACTGCTGCGTGCCAAAAGCCGCAACAGACCCTGCTGGGCTTCACGTTTGAGGTACCATAGATCCGGATCGTTCTGTGTCTCGGACAAAACCTGCGCAAGGATCGTCTGAATCTGCCCGAGTACGTTGCTTTCAGTCACCGCATCCAATGCCGGCGGCTGATCTGAAAGCACCTTGGCTTTAAGCAATTGCCAGCGCGTGGCCAGTACCGTCTGCAATTCTGGATTTTGTTTTAAAAGCTGCTCCGAAGTCAGTCGAAGAGCCGCAGCATCCGCAGCCTGCACCAAAGCCGGATAAAAGGCTTGTGGTGAATGGGGATCAACCGCATTGAATGCCTGTTGCAAAGGGTATGCCTGCTCATAAAATCCCAGCACGGCTCCGTAGAGTTCAAACTGCGCTGATTCGCGCTCGAAGCGATCTTGCGGCGTGGCACTGTTAAACCAGCCACCGCTGCCCCATACTTTGGATTGCGGCGCGTGTTGCGAAAAATCCCATACCGGGGCGAGCACCGCTTGCGCCTGCGGCAGTTTCTGCAGACGAATTTCGAGATTGGCATAAGCGATGACTGTACTGACGTAGGCCCGGCGATACGCCAGCGGCAGGTACTTGGACTGGGTATGGTTTTGATAGTAGGCCTGCGCTTTTTCAAAATGCGTCACCGCTGTTTGAAACAAGCTTTCGGCCTGCGGCAGATAACCCAGGTTGGCCGCTTCACGCGCCACTTCTGAAAGCAAGGCCGCACGTTCTTGTTCGTAGGGATACTGCGCCGGAATGTTTTGTTCCACCCAGTCCCGGGCATGGTCGATGGCCTGCGGGTCATACGGCGCCAGTTTGAGCAGACTACGTACCATCCACTTGCGGGCTTCGCGCTGCAAGTAGGTGCTATTGCTGCGGTCAAGCACTTGTTCGCAAAGTTTTTGTGAAAGCTTCCAGAGGTCTCGTGCCGAACGCGGGCCAGATGCTTGGGGGGTGTCCCACAAATTCTGGGGCCAAGACACATCGATGACAATATTGGGATCCTGCACGCGCAAAAACAATTCGGCCACCGACAGCAGCGCCTGATTATAAAGAAAACCTTGCGCCATATTTTCACGGGCCGAGGTGGCAAACTTAATGCGCCCAATGGGTAAGACTTCGTTAAAGATAGTGTTTAAGGCCTGTCGGTAATTGTCGTTCCAGTTGCTCGACTGGTACCGATCAATGCGAAACTTGGCAATTTCGTACTGGGCCCACACATAGTTATAAGAGTCGGACGAACTGGCGGCCATCAACCCATAAAGCATAAAGACGCGCGCCTGGGCAGCTGTGGCCGAGGCTGCCGGTTGGTACACCGGCTGGTCTTTAAGTGTGTAAGCACCCTGCGGCCCGTAATAACCCACGTCGGCCCGTCCCTCTTGCAAGGGAATATCCAGGTCGTTCAAAAGACGCAGAATATCGCTGTCCTTTTGGATAGCCACCGAAGTCATGCGATCAAAGGCGGCCCGTGCGGCTGGATCGGTCATAAAAGTGCCCCGCGTCACATGGTTGGCATCTTCTAAAAGCCGCGCTGCCACGTAGCGGATGTCTCCGTATAAATAAGAAAAAAGCTGGTCGGTGACCCGGTCGTCACGGGTACCCGTGGCATTGCGCACGCGGGTCTCCAGCGCCAAAGCACGCTGTTCGTATGTGTTGAGATCAGCCATCATGCGCCGTGCCTCGTCGGGTGTAAGCATCCAATTGCTGTCAAGCGACAAGAGGCCCGCTTCAAAAACCCGCAATTTAAGATCAAGCACCTCGGCCCGCAGCAAAGCCACTTCGGTGGCGGTCACCAGCGCGGGGTTGTGCACATCGCTGGCCGCCGCCTGACGCAATCCATCGGCATGGTCAAGCACACACTGCTTAAGCAGGGGACGCATTTGTCGTACTCTTTGCACGGCGGCATAACCCGTCCCGCGCGTCAGTTCGGCATCGGCCGCAATCGAATCGGCGTAAATGATCATGATGCGTGTAAAACCCGATGCCAGCATCCACCCTTCAGCGCCGTTTGCCAGCGGGTCGCGCAGGCAAGCCTCTAAGTCGTTTTTACGCGGCGGTCGGCTGTAGCCTTCGAGCACCACTGCCGACAAGGCATAGATCAACTCAAAAGCAATTTCTTTTTCGCTGCCCGACTTGATCATTTCGATATACAATTTTTCAATCACATCAGTGATTTCGGCCAAACGGTCGCCCCCACCCAGGCAATAGGCCAGATCATCGTTTTGAATGTTTTTGACATCGGTCACAAAACGGCCGCGCGCATCGAAGTCGCCCACTTGTTCAAGCAAGGCGCGTGCTTTTTCGACCGGCGTCTTATAGTCCGCAAGATCAACGCCACGGCGCGCATCACTGCTGCCGTCGGCAGGATTGACCACGGTGCGTCCAGAACGGCTGGGCCCGGTCTTGAGGACATGGCGCAGCACCTGCAATCCGTCATTGAAGGTGGTCTTAAGACGCAATTGTTCCGCGGCTGAAAGCCCTACCGAGGGCGCATAACAGAGCTGGTAAAAGGCTTTAAGATTGGTCGCGGCATGGGCCATGAAATCGTTAAGGTCGGTATAGGTTAAAAGACGCAGAGCATCTTCACGCGTGGCATGCAAAAGCGGCAGCGTATCCAGGCGATACGGCTGCCCTTGCGGGTCAAGGGTGTAGGCCGCCACCAACGCTTTAAAGGTCTGGTGAATTTCACGTTGTTCGGACAACTCTAACTTTCCAAACTGTTGCAAACCTCCGGTCTCAAAGGCATCCAGACCCTGCAAAAAGCAGTCCGGAGCAGCCTTGAGCCCCTGCATGTCGCGGTAGTACACCTGCGGATTGTGGGCATCGTATGCGGGCGCAAAACAAACGTCAGCCATGGTTATTCTCCTCCGCCAAAAAGCTCATCGAGCTCATACAGTTCTTCGCCTAACTGCGTGGCATCGCGCTGCACAAACAAGGGCATGGCTATCGGCCGTACCCTGCCGCTGACCCCATCATACGGATAAAACTCATTCAGGCCCGCCACGGCATGCGTCACCGCATCGGTGTATAGCGTCCAGGTGTGCGCGCGTTCGGCAGGGTGCACCAAGACAGCCTCATAATGATCGGCACGCGCCATTAAAAAGTGCCGTTGCGTACGCTGAATTGAAAGCGGCACCAGATCACGGTTGCGTTCGAGTTGCTGCAATAAATCGTAAGCCCGCTGCTTGCTGGCAAAGTATTCTTTCCACCAAGCCTGCAACTCGGGTGTCTTATCCTGGTCATCCTGATAGGGCCAGCTTTGGTGATCCAATTTGCGTCCAAGCGTAGTCACCTGACGCAAGGCCAGGGCATGCGTGTACGCCAGCTGCCCTTCGGCGCAGGCCATCATGGTATCGGTCCAATAGCGGCGGGCCTTCCAATCGCTAAAGAGCGCCGTGCCCTTGGCGATGCGCGTGGCATAGGCCCCCGCGCGGCTAAAATCAGCCTGGGCTCCCAAAAGATCAAGCGACAGGGTGGCTACTTGTGCCTGGCCAGCGCCATAACGCATATCAAGGTAATAACGCGAAATCTTAACCTTTCCAGCGCCTGAAAAAGCCTGGGCATAGTACACCGCCAAGGCATCAAGTTCGGCCTTGTCCTGGTCGCCCACAAAGCTGGCTTCGTCCAATGCCTGGGGTTTAAGGGGCAGTGCGCGAAAAGAAGGTTCGCGGTAATGGTCTTCGGCCGCACGCACAGACTGAATCGCCTCGGCATAGGTGTCCTCGGCCTGCGAAAGTAACACGCGCAATGCGTCGCGTTCTTCGACCGGAAGCTGCGTGCCTCCGTCCTTGGCGTTGTGTTTATCGACCGACACGGCATACTGACTGTAATAGTGCTGCATGCGCAGCTCGGCCTTTCCCAGGCGTGCTTCCATCGTAATAAAACGATCCTCACCATCAAACCAGTGTGGATCCTGGTTCAAGCGGATGGCTTCGTCAAAATGCCCATCGATGGCGCGAAAGGCGCCAAAGTTCTGACGATACATGGCATCAAGCAAGAGGGCGTCCCCCAATTTTTTATGGATCTGCGCGCGATAACCCATGTTCTCGGCCCGCAGACCGCCCTGCGCATAGTCGGCCAGCAGGGTTTCAAAAAGTTGTTTGGCTTGTTCTAAAGCCACCATGGGGGTATGCAGATCATCTGGGTTGGCATGCATCGATTGGCCGCTTAAGGCCTGCAACACCAGAATGTCTGCGCGTATTTCAAGACTGGCATAATACAGCGGATCACGGTCGCGCACTTTGCTGTCGATGCCTTGAAACGCATCTCCGTGCATGCGCCGGTCGGCTTCATCCATGGCATGCACGGCCGCTGCAAAGTCTCCGTCAAACGCCAGTTCCATGGCCATGGCGTGCAGGTGCTTCACGGCCTGGTGTACCGGAATGCCCGGGGCGGTTTCGAAGGCGACAAAATCAATCTTGCGCTGCGCAGCGCCATGAATGGCTTCATCGTTAGGCACCCCCAAAGCATGCACCGCCAGCAGATACTGCATGGCAATGGCCGAACGCGCATCTTTGGCATTTAATACCTGTTCACGAAACATGTATTTAAATACTTCACGCTGCGCCGGATCATCGAGCACCTCCGCCAGCACTGAAACAGGATCGACCTGCGCCGCGTCCAGCAAGGCCTGCCACATGGCATCCTTGGAAACAACGGTTTCTGCGCCCGGCGTCACCAGCGTGCGCGTGATTTCCTGACGCAACTGCTCTGCCCGTGCTGCAGTTCCGGTCAGTGACTCCAGTTCTGGGCTGCGTAACATGGCCCCCAGCATCAGATCAGGAACATCGGGATGTCCGTTGGGCACCGCAAATTGCACCAGATCATCGAGCATGCCGATCATCTGATGATCAAGCCATGGTGCCTGCATCAGCATTTTTTCGCCCAGCGCGTTTCCAAGCCACAGGTTCCAGTCCGCCGTACCCAGCACCGTACCATTGACCACGTGCAGGTTCTGAAAAGTCTGGCGGTAGAACACCCGCTCCAACGCGTTTTCTTCTAACATGCGTCCCAGACCCGCTGCAGCCTTGACCGCATCGTTGGCGTTGTCGAAAACATAGACTGGATAAACCACAGACTGTTCCCGCCCGGCTGGATCCACGCTGTGCCCAAAAAGCCAATAGCCCGTACGGTTCTGCGGCTCGTATTCGCGTTGGTCGGCTTCACGAAAGCCCATCGGATGCATCAGTTGAAATTGGGTACGCACTTGATCACCTGGCACCACATGAAAAGTGATTTTCCGAGGAG
>JAHFDA010000079.1 GCA_023249225.1 bacterium | reverse complement strand
TGGTCGCCGTAACTTTGCACCGTGGCACCTCGAATGGCGTGGCTGGCACCCTCAATCACCATGCCGTCATCGGTTTCGCGGATACCCACCCCCATTTTGCTGAACTCCGCCACCACCGTCTTAATACGATCCGACTCCTTGACCCGCAGTTCCTGCGCATCGCGCACAATGCTTTGCCCTTCGGCACAGGCAGCCGCCACAGCCAAAATGGGAATTTCGTCGATCAGGCGCGGAATCAGGACTCCGCCTATGCTGGCACCACGCAATTTTCTGGAACGCACGCGGATATCGGCCACTGGCTCGCCACAGACCTGGCGCTGGCTTTCAAGACGCATGTCTGCCCCCATGGCCCATAGCACATCAAGAATACCGGTGCGCGTAGGATTGACGCCCACGTTCTTGATCAGCACATGACTGCCCGGCACAATGCTGGCCGCCACCATCCAAAATGCCGCCGATGAAATATCACCCGGTACGTCAAAATCCATGGCTTGAATTTCACCCGGCACAAGTTGCAACACCCGGCCTTCGGGACGCTGCTCGATGCGTAGCGGCAGACCCAGACCTTGAAACATGCGTTCGGTGTGGTCGCGGCTGGGCAAGGGTTCCACCACCATGGTCACGCCCTCGCTGAACAGTCCCGCCAGCAGAATGGCCGATTTGACCTGGGCCGAAGCCATGGGCAACTCATAGGTGATGGATTTAAGCGGCCGGCAACCTTGCACCATGACGGGCGGAAAGGTGTTTGGCAAACCGTTTTTGTCCTCGGACTCGAGGCCGAAGAATTTGGCTCCCATCATGCGCAACGGCAGGATCACGCGGTTCATGGGTCGCGACTGAAGCGATGCGTCACCCGTGAGCGTAGCCGAAAATGTCTGCCCCGCAAGTAAGCCAAGCAGCAAGCGAAAGCCCGTGCCGCTGTTTCCGCAGTCGACCACCGCCGGAGGAGGCAGCAACCCATGCATCCCGACACCTTGCACCGTCATGTGTTTATGAATCAGGCTGTGCTGAATGCCCGCGCCCATGTGACGCATGGCATCGGCCGTATGCAGGCAATCCTCTGCCCCCAGCACATTTCGGATTTCGCTTTTTCCGTTGGAAAGTGAGGCCAGAATAATGGCGCGATGGGTGATCGATTTGTCTCCGGGGACGGTGATATCGCCTTTAAGCGGGTGAGACGGGGAGACAGTAAGGGTTTCCATTAACAGGATGCCAACCTCATTTTACCGCAAACATCAACGCCCGCCGTTATCGCGCTAACCCAAAGGATTTCTCGGTTCTAAATCCGAATAACGCGGACGCCGGTCAGCTCAAAAGTTCCAGTCTGGGTGTCCACAAGATATTGGTCACCGCGCACATCCACGCATATCAAATAACGATCATCTTTCCATTCCAAACTGCCGGCAAGCACGGGATATGGCAGGTAAATAGGCTGAAGCGCCTTGGGGGCATCGGTATCCTTAACGCTGTAGACCAAAATGTTGACCGCATCGACCGTGGCCCACCCCTCCAGCGCCTCATCACTCACTACCTCGACCTGCATGGTTCTTTTAAGCGCCGTATTTTCCCACTGTTCCAGCCGCAGCACCGCCAGCTTGCCGCCGGGACTTAGGCGCGTGGACGAAAATTCAATCAGATCAAGCGAACGAAGGGGCTCCCTGACCGGTCGGTTATTTTGATCCAGAACGTGAATCGTTCGGGCATCCGAACTGCAAACCAGCACGGTCATGCCCGCCTCGTTCGTCAAAATAAAAACCGGCTCATCGCGGTCGGCGCCTTCGAACTCCACCGAGGCCACCTGTTCGCCGAGAATGTCGTCATAAACCTTGAGCACGCTGGGGTTGGCAAATTTATCGGGCCGATTCAAGACCGAAAAAAAATCGTCGTCCCAGCGGATGGATTCGGGGTAGGCTGTGATCGTCAACTGTTTTTCACAAGGTTGCGATTCTGAACTCCATTGGACCGTTTTTCTTTCATCCGGCAAACCCAGCGCCGCCATTACCCGCCCGCTGGGGTGTAAACGGACAGACGATGCATCCACCGCCGCGATAAACACCTTGTCGAAATATACAGTCCTGAAATCGCTCCGGGGATCCTTGACCGATACCGTCTGCATGCTGTTGTTAACCGCACGCATCAAAGCACACACCCATCCAGTAGAATTCATTTGCAGGGACTCCGGAAAAATCATTTCACGCATATCGTAAGTGATGTCCGGAAACCCGGATAAATTTCTTATGGAGCCGATCAGCACCCGGCACTGGTCTTCGGCCAGGGCGGCAATGCGGCCCTCGTTCGAAATGCGCAGGGATGCTGCGCACACGATTTCCCCAAAATCAAAATCAGGAGTGGCTTTGCCCTCCCACAAATCTAAAACACGGGCAAATTGACCCGTCGCCACTTTCGATCCCGCTTTATCAAAGTTCAAAGGGAGACTCGGATCGGGTCTTTGATTGGTGCTGACCAGTTCCACCGCGTAATGTCCATCGGGCGAAACATTGGCCGGCGCCAAGCCCACGACTTCGATCAGTTTTCCGGCCCGGATAATGCGCCGCTGGCGATTGGCCAGGATGCGGTATTCAATAATGCGGCGCTGCTCTGGCGTGTACGTGTCGTTCGGGCCCTGGGGAAAGATGGTCTGCAGACAGCCCAACCCGAATATGTTCCCTTGCTTTACCTTGACTTCCGCCCACCCTGCGCGTTCAAGAAACCGGTCGAAGTCGATGATGGGCTGGCCGTCGCGCGTGACTCCATCGGCGTCGATCATATGCTCAAAACCACTGATGTAACGCGGATCCAGAAACTCCGGGCCGGGATCGTTTTGTTCGCCGAGAAGCTGGCCAAAGTACAGGGTAAGCAAGCGTTCGCGGACTGGCGCGCCAAGCCGCATAAAGATGTCTACCCACACCAGCTTTGATTCCAGGCTGCCAGAAAAAACATTGATCCGCGCATCACGGGCAGTGGTGAACAAGGCCTCTAAACGGCCGGTGATCTCACTGGACGTGGGATCCAATTTCAATATTTCGTGAATGGTTTGGGCAAGTTCGGTGCGCAGCGAAACCAGGTGGAAGATCATTTGGGCCGTCCGCGATAAACGCGCTGCCATTTTGTATCCAATTGAACGCCGTTGGTGATGGTGATCACGTAATCAGCGCCGTCGCGCTCGACGGTCATGTACAGGCCGCGCACTTTTTCGTCTTCGGGGTTGGGGATGGAATCTAAAAGTTGCTTGAGCGTTTCGTTGCCGCCGCGGCAGAGATTTTTGACGGGCTGGAGCAGGCCGCCCTGTTCGAGTTCTGTGCGGAAAAAGTCCATCACCTGCTTGAACTGGGCACCCCGCGGATCGCCGATGCCTGCGGCCCAATCGCCCATGAACAACACTTTTTCATTGCCCTGGTAACGCTTGCCGTCAAAAATCCAGCCTAGTTCGGGCGGCACGTTGGGGCGGCTGCGTTTCAGCTTGCGCATGCGTTGGTCGCCTTCTAATTTGAGCAGTGCAAGTGTGTCTTGAATAAACGGCAGTACGGCTTGAACCAGCCAATAATCCTTGCGCGGCAAAAATTCTGTTTCGATAATCTGCAACATTGCTGTAGCTTCGGCTTGAGAAAACTCATCGCGTTTTAAAGACGCAAACTGCCCGTTGGCGAGGCGCCTGCCAAAAATGCCGCGCAGTACCTGCCGCACGCGCTCGTCTGCTGCTTCGGGCAGCTCAAAAAAGTCTGCGTTTTGGATTTGGAACACGGCATCCGGCAAAGTCACGCTCCCAACGGAACGCAGGGCTTCCAGCAACACCGCATCATCTTCTTTGCCGTTCTGGCGCACGACATCGGCCACCCAGCCTTCAATGACACCGCGCAAGGGGGCGGCAGTGTTTTCGTCGGCGCTGCGCAAAAGCTGGCGATAATGTTCGGTCACCATTTCGGGATTGTATACAGGCCCCAGATCCGAACGGAGGTTGCTTTCAATACGCATGCAAAGGGTGGTCAGCCGTTGCTGAAAGTCGGCCAGACTCCGGGGCGGCAGAATGGATCCCCCGAAGGGCACGGCTACTTGAGAGACCCCATTGTAGTTCAGCGCCGCAAGCAGCATGTGGGCGCCGGAATGGCCTGCGTAGGCTTTGGCGTTGATGCGTTCAAGCGCCGGCTGCATCTGGCCAGACATTTGGTCGAGACCGGCCATCAGTTTTTCCGCTGCATGAATGCACTGGTCAGTGTTGGCCTGATCGGGGTTCTGGAATTTTTCAAAAAAACCGTCCAGCAGGGCATCGCGTTGTTCGGCCTGCGCGGAAGGATTGGTTGGCAGCACTTGTAATTCGAAGGTGTCACGATAATCTTTGGCTTCGAAAGTCAAAAGTAAATTCTGGATTCCCGCCGGAGCCTGCCCTCGACTGTGATCGGGGGCGGGAATGACGTTAATGGCGGTCAATTTGGATTCTTTGGTCCAACACGACTGCATAAAGACATGACGACGCAATACATCCGCCAGATTGGTTGTGCGCATGATCCCATCCCACGCTTCGCGCACGGAGGGGTCGATGTTCAGTTCCGGGACCTGCGTTGTTTTAAGCTTGCGCTTGAGCCGCGCCGCCAGCCGGGCAATGCGCATCCGTCGTTCCTTTTCGGACGCCACCGCGGCCTCATGACGCGCGACAATCTCGCGGATTTTTTCAAGGATGGAGGCAAATGCTTTTTGAGACTTTGGGGACACCATTTTGTGGATAAGTAACTCGATATGCGCGACCACACAGGGATTGTCCGAATATTGGTCAAGCACCTCCTTAAACCCACCCATCAACTGGTTGACATGTGCCGGCAGTCGCCCCAAAGAATTTTCGCCGATACGCGAAAGGACATTTTTAAGAAACAGATCCTTACCTTCTGGGGTAAACAAGAGCATCCCGTACGGCTCGGCCGAAATGCGTTCCAAATCCTGCAACCATCCCCGGACTATGCCCACGTTGCAGTTATCAAGTGACGCCATCTGGCTCAAACGCCTGCCCAATTCGTCCAGCCAGGCTTTTTTCTGGGCATCGTCCACTTGGGCGTCCGGAAGCAAAACCACCTCTTCCGGCTCTTCCGTTTTGCGACCGGATTCCACCGTCAGCAGCGGTCCGCTGGCCCACAGCACCAGTTCACCGCTTTCACGCACGTTAAAGTCAAAATCAACTTCGGCGCGACCCAGGTCTCCGAGGCGCTTGAGAAAAGTTTCGGCAATCGGCACGCCCTCGACGTTCATGCGCGCCTCTTCACGGCGGCTCTCGGCATCGGTGAGGGTTTTGCCAAGCTGGCTGCGGTAGTATGCAATACGCTTGGTGGTTTCAATGCTAGGCTGCACTTTGGCGCTAATGGCCACATCGACGCGGCCGCCCGCAACGCGCCAGCGCAACGACAAAAGATCCGGGCGATCGAGCCGCGCTTCTACGTCGCGGCAAATTTGCGCCGCGCGGGCCTTGACCACCGCATCGTCGGAATTCAATTGGGCCTGAAGGTCGGCCCAGCGTTGCTTGTAACCAAGTTCCTCCAGCGCGGTTTCGGCCAGCAACACCTGCGCTTCGTTTAACATGACACGCAACCACGAACCGTTGCCCCAAAAAAGCGCCTCGGCCCACTCGGAATGCACGCCCAAACTATTGAAACGTTCGCCCAAAAGTTCTGCGGCGCGCGTGGCCGGCGACAGCCGTCCGCGGTCGACCTTGGCCGATGCAAAACTAAATTCGCCCGGCGCGTCAAATTCGTGTTCGCGCCCGGCATCAACAATGTTTTCAAAGTTAAGCAGTTTTTCCATCTGCTCCGGCGTAATTTCAAATTGTCCACGAAAGATGCGCGCATAGGCCTGTGCCTGGCGGAAAATATGCTTTAAGAGGCGCTGGTCTTCTGCGCTGCCTTGCGCGAGGGCTTCGAATTCTTTGCGCTCCTGTTCGCGCACGTCCACGATAATGCGTTGGTCGGGGCTAAGCACAATGGAAATGTTCAGGTATTGGCCCTTGACGCCCAGGCGCGAAATTTCGGCATCAACGCGTTTTTTAATTTCGTTTTCAAACACCGTGCGCATGTCGCGCCCGCCCAAGTCCGGGTTGTACTGGGTCATGAGGCCATCCAGCACCGCATCGGCAACAATAACTTCGTTGTGGTTGTTTTTGCGTTCGGGGTCGATGAGGTAACGCCGGGCGATAAGATCGAGAACCTTGCGGGCAGCTGTGGGCGTCAACGGGTTGGCGATCTTAATGCCGCCGCCCGACCGCCAGCGGCCGATCAGTTCTGGTTTGAAACGCTTTGAAAATGCTTCCAGAACAATCGTTTCATTGCTACGGCGCAATTCGAGGAGGCGGGCAAGTTGCTCGGGATCCCCCTGGGCCTTTGCCACCAGTTCCGACGGCACTTGCTGGGCTGAATCAGAAAGAATTTGGGTCTGCAACCTGCCGTGAAACTCCGCTTCAAGGCTGGACTCGCGCGTGGAGTGCCCCATGAGTAGCGTATAGAGTTGGCCATAAAGTTCAGCCCCAAGCGAAAACCCTTCGGTGACAAAAGCCTGACCCTCTTCGGTAACACCCTGCTGTTGCTGGCCGGCAATAAAATAAGCCAGTCGTTCGCCCGGTGAATTCTCCTTGAACAAGGCCTCAAAGTACTCGTGGTTCCCCACGCGCGTAATGGCGTCGGGAATAGCGGCATAAAATTCGCGCAGTTTAGCGCACGTCTCTTCGGCCAGTTGCGCGCGGCGGGATTTGAGTTCAGTTTCAATGGATGTTTTGGGCGTTGGTCCCGGTATTGTTTGGTCTGGAACCGCCGTTATCAGAACACGGATCGCACTTCCGCCCAAGGCATCTATTTCCACCTGACAATCTGCCAATAATTTGAGAGCGTCACCCATGTCGATATCGACCGGAATTTCAATAGCTCGGTCGCGTTCGGTGTAGACGCGGTGTTCCGTAGATTTCCAGGTGGGACGTTCGCCGCGCATGATGCCGCGGCTGCCCAAATACTCGCGCAGCATTTGCTGCTTGAGCTTAAAGGCAATGGCGTCTTCGGTGCGGTCGGCTTCCTGCGCGGAGATCTGGCGCTCGGCCACTGCGTCGCACAGTTGCTGCAGGCGGTGCTCGTACAGGGCGCGAATGTCTTCGATTTGGCGGCGCTGATTTTCCTCGCGGTCGGCCTGCAGCAGCAGATGATAGTTTTCGTCGTACTTAATCTCCTTGGCCGCTAGGTTGGTGGTGTGGCCGATGTGCACGTGGCTATACGACACCTCGCCGTCCGCACTGGTGGTCAGCTTGCCCTGGTCGTTGATCTGCATAACGGCTTCGAGCACATCGGGGTGCGCTTTTTCAATTTCGTCGAAGACAATCACACAGCCCTGCTTGTGGCGCTTGGCAAACTTTTGCATGGCCGAACCCTCGGTATACCCCACGTACGAGGGCGGCGCACCGATAATTTCCATAATCTGGTGGTCCTTCTTGAGCTTGTTGCACTCGATGATCATCACCGGCATGCCCAGCTCCTCGGCAAACACCTGATAGCCATGCGTCTTGCCCACGCCGGTGGGTCCGGCCATAACCGTGGCCGAAGCCGGTCGGTCGGGGTCATTGGCGCCGCGCGCCATGGATCGGGCGCGGGCAAACAACACGTCGCCGATGTGATCTTGTCCGTAAACTTTTTCACGCCAATGCTTTTCAGCCTGCTTGACGCGTTCCATGGCGTTGAGCGTGACTTCGGCCACCGGCTTGCCGATTTCGTCCGCAAGAATCTGTTCCACCTTGTCGGGCGTCAGCTCCAGGTCGCCTTCGGCGCGGCGGGCGGCCAGCTTGGCGCGGCGCTCGGCAATCATGTTGGCGATTTCGGTCTGGGTTTCTTCCACCACAATGGCGTTGCCAGAACGCGCCTTGACCTTGAGGCTGCGGATGAGCGCTTCGACCGACATGCGCATGTCGTCGGCCAAAGCGTTTAACTGACGTTTGAAATCCGCCATTTCAACGTTAATCGCGGTAAGGCACAGCTCAAGCAGATTGATGCTGCGTCCCGGCTCGTAGAGGTGCGACTCAAAACGTTTGGAAAGCTCGTAGATATGAAAGAGAGCATCGTCGGTAATTTGGATGGGCAGTTTTTTATAAGCGTAGTCTTCAATGTCCGTCAGCCATTCGCCGCGTTCAAACAGGGTGCGCAGGCCCTGCAAAATTTTAATCGCACCCGTGCGGCGCGGCTCGGGCACCGTCACAATGTGCACGCGCCGGTCAATGGCCGTAAGACCCTCGATGTACTTTTCGGCTTCGGTGGTGGTGGTCACAAAAATAAAACGGGAAGCATAGGTGGTCAGGAACTCCTTCATTTCGTCGAACACCGGCCGCGCCTGCCCCAGGCCGATCTGGCCCCAGCGATGCGCCTCGTCTACCACGACAACCGTCTTGGGATGCTGCAGCAGATAGTCTTGCAACAGGTTGAGTTTTTCAATGTAGTCGGGCCCTTCGACATCGGAGGCCGAAAGATAGAGCACTTTCCAACCCGGGAGTTCGTCGCGTTGCAACATGGCCATGACGCCCTGCGCCAAAGTACTCTTGCCCGAACCCGGCCAACCCTTGACCAGCACGTTGCCCATTTTGGGTTTACGAACAATTTTAAGCACGCGCTCGATGGGCTCGCGCATGCCAATGGGCTTGTATTTGGCGTCGGGGTCTTTGGGGAACTTTTGCGCGTAGCTTTTTAAGAACGGCGGCGGCTCGTCGTGTCCATGAGGAGTACCAGGGCTTGTTCCAGCAACGCGACGGGTGGAGAACATGTTTTAGTTGCCGCCTTCGGAACGGGGTTTTTTGCCCCCGCGCTTGAGCATGTCGAGAATCGCAGTTCCTACTTTGACCGCACGCGCTGGATGAGGGTGTGTGTGCCCATGATCATGTCCGTGATCGTGCCCATGACTGTGATCATGCCCGTGGCCCGCATAATGCGCCGGATCCCAGCCTTCGGCCTGCAACGCTTTTTCGGCGTCGGTCTTGAGGCCGGCAAGCTGCGTCTGGAATTTTTTCATGAACGACTGGCGCGGGTTGCCACCGGAAAACTCGTCGTTGTTGATGGCGTCTTCGACGGCCTTGAGTAAATCCTGCGCAAAACCTGCATCCTCGGCTGCAGCTTCGTCGTAAGACTTTTGGTAGACCGTCTTGAAGATGTGTTTTGCCAGGGCGGGCGAAGCGTTGGCCGCGTTCAGGCCCTGATCAAACATAAAGTCTTCGATGGCGTGCGAAATTTGATGTCCGTCGAGACAAAAGTTGCCCAAATTTTCGCCGCGCGTTGTGAGCCATTGCGAAATAACGTTGGCCACACTGTGAGCATGTTGGGGTTTACCCGCCTTATCGGTCGTCTCTCCGCTGAATGCGGTAATCAGTTCGGTAATCTGGTCGATGTGCGACTGCAGCTGGGTTTGAATGCGATCCCAGTAATCCTCGATACCCGGCAGCACCGCGCTCAAGCCGGTTTGCAGCGCACGCTGAATGTTGCAGGAGGCGTAACGCACCAACATGCGGGCATCTTGCTTGGCAGGGTCAAAGTTTGGATTGTCGTAAATGCGGTACTCTCCGTGGGCGTTAAAAACGATCAGACCGCCGAGACCGGCAGACTGCATCGTTTCCTCGTCGACGGGTGAGAGGCGCAGGTTGCCCTCATGAAAGTGTGCGTCGTAGATCCGGTCGCCAAACACCAAGGCTGCCGGTGACAACGGACGAAAAATGATCGCCCGTTCGTAGCCATGATATTCCACTCGCTGGCCAATCAGACGCCAGTCACCACGGAAAGATTTAACCAGGCGCGCTCCGGTTTCCACCCTTGATAAGCGGGCAAGACCTACGAGCGTCTCGACAGTCGAAGCAATAAAACGGCGCATGGGTTTCTCCTTTTAAAAACGACTGTTATATATCGCCCGTTTAATCGATTAGTTTCAATATAATTGATTGTATTTTTTAGATAATAGTGTATTGATACAATCGTTAATGTGTTACAAGACCGCTTGGACTCTACCCGTTCGGTAACGGGCAAAATCATCCGATTAACACATGTCCAGTGGTTCCATATTGTGGAGTCGCATGATTACATGGCCGGAAATCTGGGAATAATAATGGAAACCGTTAATACCCCGGACTTTATCGTCAGGGGCCTCAAAGGAGAACGTATTGCGCTTAAAGCATACACGCAAACTAATTTGGGCAAGAAACACTGCGTTGTGGTTTACCGCGAAAACGGAAATGGCTTTGTCATTACCGCATTTCTCACATCCAAACCAGAGTCGATTAAAAAAGGAGGCGTTCTATGGCCAAAGTAAAAACCCTTAGGGGGGTTAACAAAACTGTAATTCCTTACTTTCTAAAGTTCGGAATCAACAACTATCACGTCAATTACGACCAGGATGCTGATGTTTTATATATCAGCTTCCGCAAACCCCAGTGCGCCGATGACAGTGTTATGGATGGAGACTTTATCTACCACTACGATGGAAAAACACTGGTTGGCATGACCATCCTGAACGCCCACACAAAATCGAAATCCTAGTAAACCCTTATAAAATATGCGCTCCAAACACCACGCCACAGTCTGGGCTCTGAAACTCGGGCGGAAAAAACCCCGGTCCCTCCCCAAGGTTTAAGGCGCAATATTTGGGAGCACCCATCAGCATGCCACTGGCCTGAACTTCGCGCTCGCGTTCATCCAGCCGTTTCAAAGGATAAACGCCTGCGTCGGGAAAATATTTCATCTTGATCGGCAAGTGGATATCCCCCAGCCAGAACCATTGGATGCCGGTGGCTGCATCAAAACCTTTGACTCTGAACGTTGGATGCAAAAAAACTGGATTCGTCTGAATCGTATCCATGTTCATCGTGTTGGGCATTGCAGAGTTGGTATTAAAAAACCCCAAGCGGCTGCGCAGGAACGGAAATTTTTCGCCCAGGGCTTGAAGCAAAAGTCGTTGCTGAAAAAAGTTCAGTTCCGTCAGGTAACCTAACGCATTGCGCTTAAAACCAATGTAGGGGCTATTTTCAAAAACATTGAAAAGATCGATGCCCAACGCCTCCAGGCCAGCAAACGAAAGTGCCACCGCCACATAGGTTCCGTGTTCTGCTAACGAAACAACCTGCGTGTGCCCCAGTTGCTTGAGCCATTCCTCAAGCGGCGGCACCCAGGGTTCCATGCCCACTTCTTCGGTTAAATACCAGGCGTAGGTCTGAACCGGCAGCGCATCATCATCGTGAATCGCCGCAAAATAGGTAATGTGCTGTTCGTCGAGCATCCGACCGTCAGCCCGGGCGCGGATTTTATCTTCGCCGATATAGGCCCGCATCCAACCTTCGATGGATCCCGGTACCGCCTGTTCTGCCGCAAGCAGCAGCTTGCACCAGCGGCGCTGAAAAGCGTCATTTCCGGTAAACACATTGGTACGGGATGCGCGGGCCGCCAAAAACAAGGCATCCAAACGACGTACAGCAGGAATGTGCAGCGCCTTACCGGGTGTTAAAACCAACCGCAGTAACTGCTCCACGTTACGCGCAATTTCATCTCGTATGGCAAGAATGCGGAGTTGCATATAGTCGAATGTTTATCGGCGAGGCAGAGCCACGGTTGAATTTACAATTTTAGATTTTCGATTTTCTCACCGCATCAAAACACGCCTGTGTACGATAGTGAGAAACATGCGCTTTCGCATCATCGCTGATCGCTTCCGCATCGAAACCCCATCTGTCACCATGTCGGCCGACACTCAACGGGCGGCAGACTTTTTAGAAAACCTGGCCCACACACTTGGCCACCAGATTTTGTTTTTACCACGCAGTTTAAAACTGGTTGAGCACGTACTGGCGCAACTTCCGTATCCGGAAAATGCGCGCGCGTTGCGTCTGGCGTGGAAGCGGGCGAGCGCTGATACGGTCGTGCCCCTCCACGACGCGCATTCGGCGCCGGCAGCGCGTCACTCCGAAATGTTTTTTGTGGCCCTGTCCGTCACCCTGCTCTACCGGCTGCCGCTGCATCAGGATTCCGGCTGTTATACCCGGCAAGAAGAAAAACGCTGTTACCGTCAAACCCTGTACGCGCTGTGGCAAACAATGGGCATGCGCGGAATCCGGGCACTAAGCGGATCGGGGGCCCATCGTCTGCCCATCTGGCAGGATTTTTCGACCGACCTGGAAAACAGTTACCGGCGTTACGTCGGCCATTTGGGGCAGCATCCGGAAATAGGGCTTAGCGGCCGGGATCGCATGTGGCTGCACACCACGCTTGCCCATCCGTCCGTCAAAACCCTGGCGCCGGAACCCGACCCCGCCACGCTTTTGAACATGGCCGCCTGCCTTTTGCAATCCGCGCATGATGCGGAAGAAATGGAAAAGCCGCTGCGCGCCTGGTTGGCGCTGTACGCATACATGTATGCGGCGGTCAAAGACAGCCCTTGCCAACTGCCGCACATCGCCTACGCTTATCTCGACCTGGCCCTAAAAACCTGCCGCCTGCTCAAAATCGAAGTGGTCGGCAATCCCGCCACCCAGGCGCTACTCGTCGACGCCCAGAACATGGCCGATCTGCTGGCCGATGCCCTGACGGTCAATCCCAAATTTTCAGAAGATGAAGCTTATTACGTCCACCTGTGGCTGCAGCCCTTTCGTGAGCGCATCGAGCACTGGGATCTTTACCTCGCTGGCCTGAACCCGCAATTTGAAAATACCCGCCGGCTGATGGCCGATTTGATGCTTCCGGATCAACCCGAGGCGGACAATGTCTCTTCGCCCATATTGATCTACATGTGGATCCGTTCACACAAACTGTTTTACTATTACTTGCACCGGCTGACACAACAAGTAGGTGTCCGTGGCCTGGCGAAGGTTATTGAACGCTTGTGCGAAAACCCGCAGCACCATGCCGAAGTCGAAACCATGCTCACGTTGAATCCGCACGACCTGACGCTGGTTCCAGCGGAATTCAGCACGCAGTGGATGGAAGCCCTGGCCATTTACGAACGAGCCAGATTCCGGGTGGTGCATTGATATGCAAGCGCACCACCTCTCTTTTCCGGAACCGCTGACGCTCCTTAACCCCAAAATCGACCGGGCGGCAAAATATCTCGAGCAGGCGGCGCTGCGCTATGGCCACAGCATTCTGGGTCTGACCGACATGCACCGCATTCTGGGACGCGCGCTGCAGGGGCTCACGATGGAAGAAGCCATTACGGTACTGGAAATAGCCTCGCAAAACGCGCTGGAAAAATATCAGGGCGATAATCCGATGCACTTTTTTATCGATCTGGCGCTGATTTCGATTTATCGCGGACCAGCGGTGACCTTTCGCCAGTTTAAGTTTCGTGACTACATCAAACTTCAAAGCTGGCGCTGGACCGAACAGTTGCGTGGCTTGCGGAACTTTGGTCCCCTGACCCGGGAACTTCCTTACGCCGATGCGCACAACATTTATGCCCTCTTTCTGCAGCGCCTTCCGTGGGCGCATCTCAACGACTACATTCGCAATCGTCTGGTCATTAACGAGGATCCCATCACCGGCCTGCACTTGCGGCAACTGACCCCCAAGGCCGCGCTGCTGTACGGCCCGTTTTTCTTTACCCTGCACCAGAACGTCGGGCAGCGCGTCAACTGGAACGGACACGAAAACATGTTGCGTCTGTGCCAATTGGAAATGTTTTATCTGTTTCCGGCGCAGTATTTGGGGTACTCCTATCAACTGGCGGAATGGTTGCGGTTTTTTCAGACCCAGTATCGTCACATACACGATGAATTTTCGGAGCAGCAAAAACACCCCTACTACCGCATTTACGCCCGGGGCTACCTGACACTGCTGCTGCTTGCAGCGGGCAACATGGAAATCGCAGATACGCCCCTTTTTCCGCAAGCGGATGAACTGGCAGGATTATTGGAGTGCCTGCTACCCGAAAAACAGCTGCTGGACTGGCAAGACCATCGCCAGATCCGCACCTGGCTTAGGCCGCTTTTGCAAAAGGTTCAGAACATGGACAATTTTTTTGCCACGCTCGACCCGCGCAAAAAGCGGGCCAACGCGCTGCTGCTGGGTTTTTTTGCGCCGGACATCAAGGCCTTTGATAACACCGAACTGGCCATGCTGTTTGGCGCGCTCTGGAAACAATCGCCCCGCTTGTTTTATTTTTTCATCGACGATCTGTTAATGAACCTTTATCCAGAAATGCGCAAACACTTGTGGCCGGCACTGGTTTCGGCTTTTCCAAAGGAGACGCTGGCTTACGTTTGCAAGTTCAAGCCCGAACTGACGGTGCATACGTCAGAAAATTTCAGGGGGAACATGCTTGCGTCAATGCTGCCGGGCGGGCCAACAGCGGAATAAATTCTGCTTTTTAAAAAACTTGTGACAAAACCGCAGCATCGGCCAAACCCAATTCCATTTTTTGCCGGTTTTTTTGGCCGCAAAATTACCCGAATGGTTTTGCGTCACCTGACCTTGACTATTCGAAACAACGATCCCTCTTCGGTAATGGTCATGACGGCTGCCACACTGCCATTGGTTTTCCGGATTTGCAGTTTAACCAGAACCATTCCCATATTCAAAAAAAAAACAATTTTATTCCGGCATACCTCAAGCACGTGCAGATTTGTGC
>JAHFDA010000018.1 GCA_023249225.1 bacterium | reverse complement strand
GCTGACTTATCCACATGATCACAGCTGTCCACAAAGAAAGAAAAAAAGAACCAAAAAAAGAAAGAAAGGCGGCGGCTACGGCCTTCTCTTCAGGCTCATTCTAGGATTGGAATACACTGCGGTTAATCCAAGTCTAAATCAGCCACAAATAAAGCTCCCGGGGACGATGTAGACGGAGATTTGTGAATTTCGCCATAATTTACCCAGGCGTATATTGTTCCCGGCCTGAACGAAAGCAAGATTTCGGGACCCCATTCGTTGATCAAGTCACAGATCTCGTCAATGCTGTTTAAGCCGTTCGGGTTCCGTACTTTTGGAAGGTTTGCAAGGTTCAAGAATAGCGATGATCTTTCGGTAGAAACCGCAAACCTTAGTATTCTTTTGTTTCCCGGGAATAAGGAATCTGTATGCCAGGGTAATGTCCTCTCGAAAGGTTTTACCAAAGGAAACATGAACTCCATTTTTTCGAGGATACGTTTAGAAAACCGGCCTCCAAAAAACTGTGCAAACCGGGCGCACATTTGATTTTTACTTTCGATTTGATCCCTGAACTTGTCAGAGACCGGCTTAGGGTCTATGGATACGTGTGCACCATCGAATTCCGGCAAAGCGCCTTCAAATACAGACAGGCCAAAAATATTCATCATTTGCAACGACGACGGATCGGATCCGCTCAGTGCTGCTACGTAGGGCTGCAGTTCGGGAACCATGCGGGCATCTGGACGATTTATTTTACGGAATCCGAAATAACTTAAGTCACGTCCGTCCACCAAAACTGATATAGCGTTAGTTGGTCTGGTCTGGTCTGCGAATCTACGGTAAAGCATCAAAGTTATTATTCCCGAATCACGCGATAGATAAACGTGCTTTTAAAAAGGCCGATAGCCGGGTTGTGCCGAAGGGAAACTTAAACCGGCGTTGGAGTTTTATCCTTCAGCACCGCGATGCCAGGAAGTTCTTGGCCTTCTAAAAACTCCAGCGAAGCGCCTCCGCCAGTGCTGACGTGGGTGATCTTATCTACCAGGCCAGCCTTTTCGATGGCTGCCGCCGAATCTCCGCCGCCCACGATGGTGACTGCCTGACTATGCGCCAGAGCCTTGGCGACTTCGTTGGTGCCAGTGGCAAAGCGATCCATTTCAAACACCCCCAGAGGCCCGTTCCACAGCACGGTGCGTGCGCCAGCGATTTCGGCCTTGATCAGTGCGATGGTCTCGGGGCCGCAATCCAGGGCCTGCCAGTCCGAAGGAATCTGATCGATGGTTACAAGGCGGGTATGGGCATCCTGATCAAAGGCATCGGCTACCACGCAATCCACCGGAAACATGACCTTGGTTTTAGATGACTTGGCCAAATTTAAAAACAGGTTGGCGGCTTCGATAAAATTGTCTTCGCACAGAGACTTTCCGATTTGCAGGCCCTGGGCTTTAAAAAAGGTATAGGCCATGCCTCCACCAATGATCAAAGTGTCCACCTTGCCCAGCAAATTTTTAAGTACGCTCATCTTGGTTGAAACCTTGGCACCGCCAATAATGCATACAAAAGGTCGCTGGGGCTGATGGATGGCTTGCCCCAGGAAGGCCAGCTCTTTTTCAATTAACAATCCCGCATAGGCCGGCAAAAAGTGTGCCACGCCTTCGGTACTGGCATGCGCGCGATGGGCTGTTCCAAACGCATCGTTCACGTACACATCCGCAAGGGCGGCCAATTTTCTGGCAAAGACCTCGTTGTTGTCTTCTTCTTCCTTATAAAAACGCAAGTTCTCCAGCAGGAGGACACTTTTGGGTTTTGCGGCATGTACGGCGGTTTCAACGTCCTGGCCGATGCAGTCCTCGAGCATGCTCACGGGTTGACCCAGCAGTTCTTGTAAACGCTTGGCGATGGGCTGCAGGCGGAACTCGTCCTTGACCTGACCCTTAGGGCGACCAAAATGCGAGCACAAAATAACGATGCTGTTTTTTTCGATCAGATAGCGAATGGTCGGCAGGGCGGCGCGGATACGCACATCGTCTGTGATGACGCCTGCTTCCATAGGTACGTTAAAATCAACGCGCACCAGGACGCGTTTGGCGTTTAAATCTGTGGCAGCAATATCTTTGACAGACTGCTTGCCCATGGCAACCGTTTTTTCACTGATGACCATAATTTGGCTCCTTCAAATAAAGGTTAAACGCCCGTAAAGTTTACAAAATTTAAGGGATTTCATACAGGATTTTTGTATGAGTAAAAATCTTGAAATCAATCTCTAATTAAGGCGATATATTATTGAACGATCAAACAGGAGGTTGTACTCATGGTACAAAAGCAAAAACTGGTAAACCTTAATTTTGAAAAAGAAATGGCTTCGCGCGGTTTTCCGATCGGCAAAGACAACGGCGGCAGCGTCATTTCTGAATTCCGTTTTAGCTGGGTGGTTAAACAAAATCCGCATTTGTACCAGGTGGTTCACCCGCACGAAAACGCCAAGATCACGGTGATTACGCCAGAGAAATTTTTGGAGACGGTTAATAAAATTGAGAGCCGTCTAAAATATAAATTGTTTGGGTAGGGGTACGGCACGCCGTGCCCCTACATCTACATCCGGTCAACGTACACATTATGTAAATCAACGTGGTAATTCGACAGTCCGTTTGGATACCGTTTCTTCGGTAGATATGACAATTGCGTGTAAGCGGTTTCGGTAAAACACCGGCATTACGATGCAGTACCTGTTTTGGCCATACATCGGTTAACGTAGGTTCGATTATCAAATTCCGTTAAAATGATGTCCTGATGTTTGATCAAAAATTACACCGCCGATCTCTTCGATTGGCCGGGTACGACTATACGCAGGCCGGTGCGTATTTTGTGACGATTTGCACAAAGGATCGGGTTTGTCTTTTTGGCGAGATAGTTGACGGACAGATGCATTTGAATGAAGCGGGAAACGTGGTTATTTTGGAATGGGTTAAAACCGGTGAATTGCGAGATGATGTGGAAATAGATGAATTTGTCGTTATGCCCAACCATTTTCATGGAATTGTTGTGTTGCATGGTGGCATGGTTGCGGAGGATAAGGGCGCGGGGACGGAAGGTAGGGGCATGGGTACGGAAGGTAGGGGCACGGCGCGCCGTGCCCCTACGATGGAACGGTTTGGTGCGCCGGTTGTCGGATCGATACCGACCATTCTGCGGTCGTTCAAATCTGCGGTAACCAAACGTATTAACGAAATAAATGGAACCCAAGGTGCAACGGTTTGGCAACGCAATTATTACGAACATATCATCCGTAACGAAGAATCTCTGAATCGTATCCGCCAATACATTGCTGATAATCCTGCGCAATGGGCAGATGATGGAGAAAACCTATCAGAAGATGCGTTTTTTTAATCTGTGGGGGGAGTCAGTCATTTTTCCAAACTGAACCGAGACCTGACTACGCCCTGGCCATGGCTGGTTCTACCCGGCTGCCCTGCAGGCCCTTTGATGCCATGTACACCAAAAGATCCACCACGCGGTTAGAGTAACCCCATTCATTGTCGTACCAGCTGATCAGCTTAAAGAAGTTGCTGTTGAGCTCAATCGAGCTGCTGGCGTCGTAAATGCTAGAGCGTTGGTCGTGGATGAAGTCGGTCGATACCACTTCTTCGTCGGTGTAACCTAAAATCCCTTTCAGATAAGATTCAGACGCTTTTTTCATCAGCGCATTGATCTCTGCAAGGCTGGTGGCTTTGGCAGTCTTAAACGTGAGATCTACCACCGATACCGTGGGTGTCGGGATGCGAAAGGCCATACCCGTCAGCTTGCCCTTTACTTCTGGAATGACTAAACCCACGGCCTTGGCGGCGCCAGTGGTCGAGGGAATTGTGTTAATGGCGGCGCTGCGGCCACCTTTCCAATCTTTCTTTGACGGACCATCCACGGTTTTCTGGGTGGCGGTATAAGAGTGCACGGTGGTCATCAGGCCTTCGGTCAAACCCAGACCTTCTTTTAAAATGACATGCACCAGCGGAGCAAGGCAGTTGGTGGTGCAAGACGCGTTGGATACCACGTGGTGTTTGGCGGGGTCATATTTTTCATGGTTGACACCCATGACAATGGTGATGTCTTCGTTTTTGCCGGGGGCCGAGATAATCACTTTTTTGGCACCGGCCGTGATATGACCTTCGGCTTTTTCTTTGTCGACAAACAAGCCTGTCGACTCAATCACCACATCCACATTTAAAGCCTTCCACGGAAGTTCAGCCGGGGTCTTGGCGCTGACCACGCGAATTTCTTTGCCGTCCACGAGCAAAATGTCATCCTCGGCCTTGTCTGCGCTGGACTTTTTGGAGCCCACCTGGCCTTCGAACTTGCCTTGAATTGAGTCGTACTTAAGCAGGTAGGCCAGGTTGTCTGCCGGAACAATGTCACCGACGGCCACTACTTCGATATCTTTACCAAAGCGACCCTGGGTATACAAGGCGCGAAACACCAAGCGGCCAATGCGGCCAAAACCATTAATTGCAACTCGAATTGTCATAGCAGATCCTCCCGCCACGGGTAAATTTTACTGGGGTTTAGTGTAGCAAAAGACGCCGTTTAGGATAAGTCTTCAATCAACATGCTCATTCGGGCAGTCAGGATCACGCTGGATCCAGGGACATAGTGGGTAATAAAAGTATGTGTGTTGGTAATTTTAACCTCGACCGCATCATTGGCGCTCTGAATGGTGTAACTACGGTTAATGGTGATGTCGCCAGTGGCCACAAAACTGGCGATACCTTGAATGGCACCGATGACTTGGTTGTCGTTGGGAGAGCTTTGAATGGCAGCCAGGCGTGCACCGGCCACCACCGCCTGGTTGATTTGGGTTTTGTGGTAAAAAGCGATACCCAGGTCTACACTGCCAAAAATCAAGGTCAGAGCCACAGGCACAAAAATGGCAAATTCAATCAGCGATTGGCCATGATTTTTTTTGATCATCATAGGGGCCTTTCTTCTTTTAGCAGCGTGGTGGCCGATGTCATATCGGGCCAGGCAAAGCCAGTCAGGCTCGCGATCCATAAGCCTTGATATTTTGCGCTGATGGCGACCGCGTCTGCCGAAGCCACCAGGGTGACATTCCGGTCAATAGAAATATTGGCGTTGGTGATAAAGGGCGCCAGCGTCGTAATCTGTGTTTTCACGGCAGTATCATCGGTGCTGTCTTGTTGCGTCGCCAATTGTGTGCCGGTGTACACGGCGTGGTTGGCCATCAGTTTGCGCCAGGTGTTGATCGTCACATCCAAACCTCCCAGCATCACCAGCATCAGCAAGGGGGCGACGATGGCAAATTCGACCATGGCCTGTCCCTTGCTAAATCGACAAGGAGATGGGGAGACAGGGAGATGGGGAGATAAGTTGTTCATGTTGTTAGGCCGGTGGGGTGATCAGGCGTGGTTTGTTGCCGTTGCTGGGGCCATAAACAATTTTTTGCTTGGTCGAATGTCCCGGACAGACGACCTTGCCGTAGCCAATCGATGGCGCGCAGTCGCGGTAGTAGATGTTAATCTTATCTTCACTTTTCCACACCAAAGCTCCGGTATAAAGATCGACCACATGCAGACCTGATTTTGAGTTGTCATTAATGGCGTACACGTTGCCATTGGCAATGGCGGGGGTCGAAAAAGACTTGGCTTTTTCAGTTTCGATGTATTGCCATACCAGTGCGCCGCTGGCGGAATTGAGTCCGGTGATCCTTTCTTCGGATCCCAGCACCACGATGCCATCGTAAGCGGCGGGCGAAGTGCAGCGCAGGTTCACAAGGTATGTCCACAGGGTATTGCCGTTAGCGGCATCGAGCCCAAAGGCGTATTTGCTGCCCCCCAGGTACACGGCGTTTTGGTAGACGCATACGCCGTCAAGGACGGCATTGTCTATGCCAGACAAATCACGCGACCATAGCTGCGCAAAGGTGTTGACGTCATAGGCAGCCACCCGCGCCACATCGGCGGTGTAGATTAACGAGTTGTTCCAAAAAGCGGGTTTGCTAAAACCGCCAAAGCTTCCCGGGCCAGCGATACCGGTATTTAAAAAACCCTTGGGCGGATTGTAATATGAGGCCAGTACCGGATTGGGAATAACAATGGCACCCGTGTCAGCGTTAAGCACATACAGGCGCCCGTCATCCGAACTGTTGATAAACACATATTGGTCATTGACCGCCAGGCCGCAGTTGGTGCCAATTTTACGCATGGCGGTTTGCCATAAGACGGCGCCACTGGTGTTAAAACAATAAAATACCGCCGAATTTGAATTTGTACCTATATAAATTTTGCCGTTATGGACGGTGGGCGCGCAACCCGAGGCCGAGCCTATATCGACTTTCCATTGTTCTTGTCCGGTAATCAGATCCACGGCATGTAAATGCGTGCTCGAGGTCAGGTAACCGATGCGGTTATAAATGGCGACCTGGCTGCGCGGAAAACCCGAAGTTTCATAAGTAAAAAGCTTCTGCAAGGGCGGAGCAATCTGGGTATTGACGTTATAGCCGTCGCTCTCGGCGTCGCGTTGAAACTCGGGCCAGTTGCTGTTGTCTCCGCTAAAGTGGGCGTAAGCCCGGCCGGCGGTATTGCCGCTTACAAAAAAATCTGACATTAAAAAGGGTGAGTTGCTTAAAGGTTTGCTAATCGACACGTAGACAATTTCTTCATTGGTGCCGTTGTAGGGATATTCAATGGTAATGCTATGGTTACCCATATTACTCTCACCCAGATTGTCTGCGATAACCGCTTGAGCAGCATTCAGCACAGCCGCGGTGCCATCATTTTTTTTGCCGATTGCAGACAAAGCCGCCACTTCGGCCACAGCTTGCAGGCGCCCCTTTTGATTGACCAGGCTGGCGATATCCATGGCTAGGGAACTGGTAAACACCAAGCCCGACAAAAGCAGTACGCCTAAGATGATGGCTTGCCCCCCCGACGATCGGCTACGTTTTATGTAAGACATATCAACTCCTTGCATGGTCTTACTTGGCGGACAAGTTTTGCATTGATTATTTCCCTTAAAACACAGGTTAAAAACATATCTTTAGGTCATCAATCAAATTTGAGGTAAATTTTTGCCGACCAAGAGGCACTGTCATGCTTGGGGTATCATTAAATTGTGTCTAGAAGCCATCGCATCAACCCCTTTACTGCAAAATCAGCCTTTTGGCTGCGACATCGTTGCCTTTCAAAAAATGTCCTCAACCTAGCGCTGCTAGGCCTCCGGGCATTTTTCTCATGCGCCTCGTCTCGCTCAAAATCCTGTTTTTTCGCGACAAGGTATTTATGCAATGGCTTCTAAAAGCTTAAAACCTTTTCCGCAATTGACTTTGCCAGCCTATGAACGCAAGAAAATACTCCAGCGCCTGGCGGGACTGATCGAAAAAGAGCAGTCTCAACTTGCGCGTCTGATCTGCAGCGAAGTCAAAAAACCAATTTCGCTGGCGCAAAACGAAGTCCGCCGCGCGGTGGCCGTGTGCCAGGATGCGGCGGAAGAGAGCGTCAGGCAACATGGTGAGTGGCTGCAGGCCGATGTTCAGCAACATACGCTGCGGCACCAGATTTTTTCAAAAAAGCTGCCACGCGGGCCCCTGCTGGCAATTACGCCGTTTAACTACCCGTTTAATCTGCCCATGCACAAGATTGCCCCGGCCATGGCGCTGGGCATGCCATTTGCGCTTAAGCCTTCGCCCCGGGCGGTGCAAACGGGCCAGGCCCTGGTTAATCTGGTACACCGCGCGGGCTGGCCAGCAGCGGCGGCACAAGTGTTGCAATGTTCTAATCAGGATGTCATGCGTTGGGTATGGGATGCACGTTTTGCGGTGGTTAGTTTTACCGGATCAGCAGACATTGGCTGGCGTATCAAGGCCGAGGCCGGAAAAAAACAGGTCTTGCTTGAACTGGGGGGAAACGCCTCCGTGATCTTAGCGCCCGATGCCTTATGGCAAAGCGCTCTGCCACGGTTGGCATGGGGCGCTTTTATGTATGCTGGCCAGGTCTGTATTGCGGTGCAACAAATTTGGGTGCACGAAAGTTTTTATGATTCTTTTATAAAAGCCTTAAAAAAAGAAACCTTGCGTCTGGGTGTCGGCGACCCACGTCGTGCCAAGACCCTGGTGCCCCCACTGATCGATGCTGCAGCAGCGGACCGCGTCATGGCCTGGATCGGGCAAGCCACAGCGCAGGGTGCAAAGTTGCTTTGTGGAGGTAAACGTCAAGGCGCGCTGGTGTATCCCACCGTACTCACGCAGGTACCGGAACAACTGCCGCTGGTGTGCGAAGAAGCCTTTGGCCCGGTGCTGATTGTGCACCGTTACCGAAATCTGCCCGAGGTGTACGCGTGTGTTAACCAGTTTCGTTACGGTTTACAGGCTTCGATCTATACCCGCTCGCAGGCCACGGCCTTTGAAGCCTTTGAATCGTTGCGTATGGGCACCGTGCTCGTTAACGAGATTCCAACCTTTCGGCTAGATACCATGCCCTATGGGGGCACCAAGGACAGTGGTTTTGGACGCGAGGGTGTGCGCTTTGCCATGGAGCACTACTCCGAACCCCGCAACCTTGTGCTCTTGCCAGCGGCCTAGCCTGGGATGCGTTCACTGACGTTTTGGGGGGTCTGGCTGCTATTGGCGCTTACCGTTGGTGCGGGGGCCTTTGTGTACCATACACGCAACTATACGCTGGTGAGTGGCGGCCTGCCTCCGGAACGTGTGGTAGAAATGAACCGGCTCAAGGTGGTGGGATACCGGGGCCAGGAAAAAGCCTGGGAAATTGAATCGGCCTACACCTGGACTGGGGTAGACAAAAATACCGGATTTTTTGAGGATATCCGCAATGGCACGCTCTTTGAAAAAGGCCGCGTGGTCATGGCGGGTCTGTACGCCCATAAGGGCAAGGGTGACAGCCAGCGCGAATGGCTCGAAGCCGAAGGCGCTGTGCGGGCCGACGTGTATCTGCAACGTCCGGACAAGATCCGTTACCTTAACGTGGCTTGCAGCAAGCTGTATTACAACTCCAACATTCGCAAGAGCATCGCCGAGGGGGCGGTGTCGCTTAACTATGAAGGCAGCGTTATCGACACTCAAAAGGCCGAGATCAACCATGAAAACAATGAAGTCTTTGTGCCGGTGGGTTTTTCGCTGCACAGCGTACGCAGCATCGTCACGGCCCAGGAACTATGGGCTGATCTCGACACCGAAGTGACCACGGTCAACCGTGACGTGCAATGGTGGCTGTTTGATGCCGACCAGCCCGATCAACCGTCGACGACTTTAAACTGTCAACAACTGACCTTTTTGCTTAACGACACGTCGGGCAACGAAGTGCGTTTTAATGGTCGGGTTAAATTTATCCGATCAGACCACGAGGCCTTTGCCGGCCGTGGAAGCTATCAGGACGGAAAGGGAAATCTCAAACTGCAGGATCAGGTGGAGCTTGTGTTGGTCGACCGAGGCACGGTGATCCACGCCCGCGAATTGTCGGCGCGTATCGTGACTGCCGATCAAAGCCTTACCGAAGCTACCTTTTCAGGCGATGTGGATATTCAGGAACGCGACAAAGCATTGCGTTCCGAGCGCGGGGCGTTTTACCGCAAGCGCGACATGCTGGAACTTTACGGCAATGCACAAATGCATGTGCACGAATTTCGTGACCTGATCCGGCCAGAAAGCGCCGAACGCATCGAAAATCCCACGGTCGTGTCGGCTTTACGCAAACCGGCTTTGCTCATGGCGGATATGCTGCAACTTGAACGCAAGACGCAAAATGCACAGGCTTCGGGTAACGTGCTGGTGATCCAAAAAGAACAACGCGCACGCGCGCAGCATGCGCGTTACATTGAGGCCGAAGATATTATTGAGTTAGATGATCAAGTGTCGATTCTTAAAGATAATGGCGAATGGATTTCGGCCAGGCGCGTTGTGGCGCATCTCAACGAAGAATCTTTTGAGGCCATCGGTCAGGTTGAAACAGAATTTCTTTTAGAACGTAAACGCCAGGATTAATCTGGTTGGGTGTTCAGGCTAAGCCACATCATCACTGTATTCGTATGCAGCTTCTTCCTCTTCGGAACTTTCCTCTTCGGCGGGGGCTTTCTTTATATACTGGCTGCCTTCGGCGTCGATGATGACTTCAAAATGCAAACGGGCACCTTCTTCAGCTTCCGAGGGCAGGTACTCAAGCGGAATTTCGATGCGACCTACGGGTTGGATAGACAAAACCGCCTTGTCTTCTTCAATACGCTCAATGACTGCTTGAAAATGAGATGAATCGCTCATAAAACCCCTCGTTACTTGTAATAGTTCTTGATAATGTACCGGCTGGGCGAAATGTTTTCAAGTTCCTCCAGCACATAGCCGGTGCCCATGACAACGCACTGCAGGGGGTTATCCACACGGTGCACCGGCATTTCGGTTTCAAGCGTAATCAGATCATCCAGGCCCCGCAGTAAGGCTCCGCCCCCGGCCATGACGATACCTTTTTCGGCAATATCCGAAGAAAGCTCTGGCGGGATTTTTTCCAATGTAAAACGGATGGCTTCTATGATGGTATTGAGAGGTTCCGACAAGGCATCGCGGATTTCGGTGGAAGTCAGTGCCAGCGTTTTAGGCATGCCCGAGACGGTGTCGCGTCCACGGATCGACATCGAAAGCTCCTCATGCAGAGGGTAAGCTGAACCCACCCTGATTTTAATTTCTTCAGCGCTTTGTTCGCCGATGAGCAGATTATAGTTTTTGCGGCAGTGGCTCATCAGGGCTTCATCCAGCGCGTCACCAGCCACGCGTATCGAACGCGATTCCACGATGCCTCCCAAGCTGATGACAGCCACTTCGGTGGTGCCGCCACCGATGTCGACAATCATGTTTCCGGTGGGTTCCGAAACAGGCAATTTGGCCCCGATGGCCGCAGCCATGGGTTCTTCAATCAGGTACACGTCTTTGACGCCAGCGGCCATGGCGGCATCAATCACAGCGCGTTTTTCCACTTCGGTAATACCCGATGGAATACCAATGACCACGCGTGGTTTAAACAAGGTTTTTTTTGTATGCACTTTTTGAATAAAGCTGCGTAGCATGGCGTGCGCAATTTCAAAATCGGCGATGACGCCGCCTTTCATCGGGCGCACGGCAATGATCGACTGCGGCGTACGTCCAATCATTTTGCGGGCTTCGTCGCCTACCGCCAATACTTTTTTGGTGCCTTTTTCTATGGCCACCACCGAGGGCTCTTGTAGAACAATACCCTCGTTGCGCACATACACCAGGGTATTGGCAGTTCCAAGATCAATGCCCATGTCGCGTGAAAAGCGTTTATGCAGTTTTGTCAGAAAACTCACAGGACTAGTGTATCAATCCTTAAACTGTGACAGTAGCCGCAAAAACAAGGCCACCGGAAAACCGATGACATTGTTTAAGCAGCCGGATACGCACGCAATGAATACCGTGCCTTGACCTTGTGCGGCATAAGCGCCGGCCTTGTCGTAAGGTTCTGGGCCGACAATATAGGTTTCTATGTCCTTGTCTGACAGCGTCCGAAACGTGACATCGGTGGTTTCAAGATCGCTTTTGCTTTGTCCGTTGTCAAGCTTAACCAGGGCCAGAGCGCTTTTGACCTGATGCGTACGTCCCGAGAGTTGGCGCAACATGGCGCGGGCAGCCTTTGCATCGCGGGGTTTACCAAGCACCTGACCGTCGATGAGCACAACGGTATCGCAGCCGATGCTCAAGCCGCTTGAAAATTTCTTGCGGGCGTCCAAGGCTTTAAGACGGGCCAGTGCTAAAAGCGAAGGCTCAAGGTCAAGCGGATCCAAGTGCTCGGAAATATCGGGTACATGGGTCTCAAAGTGATAACCTAATTGGCTTAAAAGGGTATGCCGACGGGGCGACTGTGAAGACAGTATCAGCTGCACCACGTTACCAGGATTTACTGCATGATGTAGGCGTCGTAACCCAGGTTTTTAAGGTGGCTGACCATGGCTTCGGCGCGTTCGGCATAACCAAAAGCGCCCGCTTGCACACGGTAAACTGTTTTATCTCCCAAGGCATGGGCCCATACAAATGAAGGAATGCCTTTTTGAGTCAGCATGTTTGCCAGCTGCTGGGCGCCAGCCGCATCACTAAAACTACCAGCGATCACGCGCATCAGCACTTTGCTGGGTTTAGCAATGGGAACCACAGCCGCCGGTCTGGGTGCGGGGACAGTGGGCTTGGGTATTGTGACCACAGGCGCTGGCTTGGGTGCGGGAGGTACCGGCTTATTTTGTGCTTGAACGTTTTGAACTTGTGGTTTTAGGGCAGGGGCGACTTGAGCTGGAACAGGTTTAACGGCCGGAACAGGAGGGGCAACGTTTTCGACGGGCTTAACACTGGGTTGTGAGGGCGGCAACAACTCCTCGGCGGGAGCCTTTTCGGCAGCGGGTGCTGTTGCCGGGGGAGCTGCATTTTCAGGTGTGGCAGGCACTTCTTCCCACAGCGGACTTTCCACCTTTGGCGCGGGAGCTTCTTTGAGAAATATTTTTTTACCCACGTTAAAACTGATCCAAAAACTAATGATGATCACCAATACCGACAAAGCAATAATCAATAGGGTGGAAAACCAGCCAAAACCATCTTTCTCACGTGGGCGCAGCATATCGCCGACACCATCGTTAAATTCCAGACGTTCGTCGGGGGTATCCTCAAAGGTCTCGGCAGTTTCGGTCAGCTTTTTAGGGTCTTGTGTGCTCATGTAAAAATATTAGCATTAATCCTTTTGGCATTCTATTTTGTACAATTAGCGTTATGCGGTTTTCCCGGTTTCGGACAGCGCTGGTCTGCGCCGGGTTAATCATGCTGGTGGGGCTACCGCAAAGCGCCTGGTGCGGCTTGGATTTTGAAGAAGAACCCAAAGTAGATTCTTTACAATATTTATTAGAACAACTCTTGCCCATCAGCATTGACGTTCGTGAACATGCCGATACCGCATCACCCAGTGAAAACGAACTTCCGCCCGCCCTGCTTCCTGAAGTACCGGAGGATGCAGACTATGTCTCGTTTTCAAGCGTGGTTGTGACCGGCGCAAGCGAAGCTAACATTAAACTGGTGCAGGAGAAACTGACCCTGCGGGTGGGCGAAAATTACCATCGCTTGCGCATCGAACGTGAGATCAAAAATATGCATGCCCTGGGTGTCTTTGAAGATGTGACCTGGGAGTACCGGCCAGAAAGCGGTGAGCTATGCATCAGTCTGGTCGAAAACCCTATTGTCGAAAGCATTCTTTTTACGGGGAACACGGTTTTTACCGCGCAAGAACTGGAGGCGCTTCTGGCGCATCGTGCTGGTCAAGCGTTAAACGTTAACGGTTTGCGCGAAGATATCAAAGTTATCGAACAACATTACCAGGACAAAGGTTATATTCTGACCAAGGTACTCAACGTCAAACGGCCAGACCCACAGGATCCAACCTTGGAATTTACGTTGGCTGAAGGCATGATCGAAAAAATTATTATCCTGGGCAATGACCGCACCAAACCGCATGTGATTTTAAGGGAAATGTACCTGCATGAAGGCGAAGTGTTTCGCCGGGACCTTTTCGAAAAAGACATACGCCGTATCTTCAACCTGGGTTACTTTGACAGTATCAACCCCAACGTAACGCCCGGGCGCGATCCATCCCACGTGGTGATTACCATCGAAGTGGATGAAAAATCGGGCGGATCGGTCAGCTTGGGCGGAGGCTATTCCCAATTGGACGGACTGTTTCTTTTTACCGATCTCAATCTTGAAAATCTTTTTGGCGAGGGGTATAACGCCATGCTCAAAGGGCAGTTTGGCAAGTCCAACACCTATCAATTTAAGTACTCAAGCAACTGGTTTTTAGAGGCTTACCGTCCAGTGACGCTGCGGGTGTGGAACACCTCGGGTGTCACGTCATACCTGGGAAGTAGCTCACAGATCAATTACCGCAATGAAACGCGGGTGGGCATGGACGGCAGCCTGACCCAACCCTTGTCGGAGCAGTTCAGTTTAAGCACCACGCTCAAGGGCGAGGAAGTCAGCGTACCCAGCCCCAACCCGGGTGACCGCAGCTTTTACAAGATCCGTAGCGTGCGCGAAACATTGGCTTTTGATACGCGTGATTACATTCTTTCGCCCCGTATGGGGGTGCTTTACAGCATGAGTGTCGAGCAGGGTATTCCCATCGACAGCCAATCCATTGCTTTTACCCGCCTGGACGTGAACCTCAATCATTTTTATCCCATCGGAGACAAGGCGACGCTGGCTTTTCGCCTGATTGGAGGATTAAAACTGGGTGTGGTGGAGTCAAGTGAGCTTTATTATGTCGGGGGATCAACTACCGTGCGTGGTTTCGAGGATGCCTCACCGTTTGCCACGGGTACCCGTCAAGGCATCTTTAATATCGAATACCGCTATCCCTTTAATGAGATGTTCACTTTGGTGGCGTTTTACGATGCCGGTTTTGCGACCCAGTCTCTTTCCTCCTTCGATCTATCCCAAGTGCGTACGGGCAAAGGTTTGGGTGTACGCATGGTGACACCGCTAGGACCGATACGCCTTGATTATGGTATTGCCGACGATGGGCATACGGTGCCCCATTTTTCCATTGGCCATACTTTTTAGTATGATAAGTCAAATGATTTTAAGGAGATTTTCATGCGGACAATGTTAAAGACAATGGATCGGATTAAATTTTGTTTGGGCGTGTTGTTTTTGGCAGCCTGGCTTGTCAATACGGCCTATGCCGATGCCATGGGTTTTATTGACGTCAAAAAAGTGTTTACCAGTTATAACAAGACCCAAACTGCCCAGGCCGAGCTTGAAGTAAAAGAAAAAAAGTTTTCCGAGGCTTTTGAGGAAAAAAATAAAAAGATCCAGGAGGCCAAAGACCAGAACAAATCCGAAGCCGATATCCAAAAGCTGATCAAACAATACGAAGACGAACTGGAACCCCAGAAGAAAGAAATTATGGATATAAACAGCCGTCTTTCGATGCAGTTGCAACAAGACATTATTAAGGCTGTCGACCAAGTGGCTAAAGAACTGGGTATCGATGTGGTGCTCGACAAACAAGTGATCATTGTCGGGGGCACTGATATTACCGAACTGGTTGTGGCGCGCCTGAATGCTGTTAAAAAATAAATAAGGCATGCCCACTCTGGCAGAGCTGGCCCAGGCCATTGGCGGTCGTATAGAGGGAGATCCCGGATTTTTTGTACAGCAACTCAAGGTTCCTGCGCTGGCCGGTCCAGCGGATCTGTGTGTTTGCCTTGAAAAAAAACACGAAAAGTCAGTGCACGCGTCACGGGCCGGCGCACTGGTTTGTACGCCCGATTTTCAGGACTCGCGTCCACGCGTGATCGTATCCCAGCCGCGTTCGGCTTTGGCCAAACTGAATGCACTTTTTAGCACCCGCCGCAGTATTTTTTACCAAGGGATACATCCCAGTGCGGTGGTTGACCCAACATCCCAGTTGGCGCCAGGCGTAGGGGTGGGGCCCTTGGCTGTGATCGGGGCATGCTGCCACATTGGCGCCGGTACGCAAATTGATGCCGGTGTCGTGATTGGTCCCGATGTGAGTGTCGGTGAAAAATGTCTTATTTACGCGCATGTGGTTATTTATGAGGGGGTGCATATTGGCCACCGGGTCATTCTGCATTCGGGAGCGGTCATTGGCAGCGATGGCTTTGGCTATGTTCCAGACCGGGATCACCATTGGCATAAAGTTCCGCAAATCGGCAGCGTGATCCTTCATGATGATGTAGAAATTGGCGCCAACACCACAGTGGATCGGGGCTCTATTGGCGATACGGTGATCGGACGGGGAACTAAAATTGATAACCTGTGCCAGGTTGCCCATAATGTAATTATTGGTGAGGATTGTGCCTTTGCAGCCACGGTGGCTATTGCCGGAAGCGTTAAAATCGGCAATCGTGTTTCGATCGGAGGCCAGGCGGCGATCCTTGGGCACATTGAAGTGGGGGATGATGTGTTAATTCATGCACAGGCCGGTGTCACCACGCCCCTGCCCACAGGAGCGCGGGTAAGTGGTTTTCCAGCCCGCGATCATCGGGAACAGCTAAAGCGTGAGGCACGTCTGCGGAAATTTGCACGCGGAATGGACAAAAATGATAAATGATCGAAATGTAAAAAGTGTTCTGGTAGGCCTTATGCTACTGCCGCTTCTACCAGGTTTACTTGGTGCTGCGCCAGCCCTAAGTGGTGCGTCGGGGCTGGTCTATATCCCTACGGCAGAATCGCTGCGTTATAAAGAATATAACGTGGGTTTGGATGTGGTGTATGACAGTGTCACTAATCGTCAATCTTCTCTTTTTTACAAGGCCAATTTAGGTAGTTTCCGCGGAGTTGAAGTAGGCATGGTGGGGGGTACGCAGCCCAATGACGGTGTGTACCTTAATATGAAATATTATTTGTTATCCGATGCCAGCCACTATCCACTGGGCATTGCGCTAGGCTTGTTAAACGTAACCTCGGCCAGTTTAAGCAACTTTTATATGGTGGCCAGCAAGCGTTTTCCCGAAGGCGTAGATGCGCATGTGGGGTTTTTGGCGGCTTTTCCGGCTAACCGGACCGATGCTTTTGTCATGCTGGGCCTTGAATACTTTCCATTTCCGCTGATGTCGCTGGTGGCGGATACTGTAGGCGAAGGAAGCGATTATCTGGTCAATATGGGTATGCGTTTTTATGTCATGAACAACCTACAATTGCGAATTTACGGTCTGAATATTTTTGATGGGATTGGCAGACCCTCGCTGGGCAATGTGCTGCCTTCAGACCCGGCGATGGTTTTTGGGCTGGTCTGGACCGACTTTATCAAGGAAAAAGAATAAATTGATGCTTGTGTTGTCAGGGTTCATTTGACTTTTATCATATTATTGATAATGATTATCAAAATCTAGGTTATAGTTATCTTGTGGAAACAACCCAACTCGACTCTGCCGTCATTCTATTTAAAGACTTTGTAAAGCGCAAAGCGCTTAAGTGGACCCATCAGCGCGAGTATATCGTTCGTACATTTTTAAGCACCGAAGAACACGTATCAGTCGAAGACATGCTGAGTATGTTGCGGCGGCAGGGTTATCTGATGGGCCAGGCGACGGTTTACCGCAACATGAAGCTGCTGGCGCACTGTAATATTGCCGAAGAAAAACGCTTTGATGATGGCCGTGTGCGTTACGATCAGTCCTTTGGGCATGTGCATCATGAACACATTATTTGTGTGCGCTGCCGCAAAGTCATTGAATTTGTCGATCAGCAGCTTGAAGATAAAAAAGCCAAGATTGCCATAGACCATGGTTTTAAAATGTTGTGGCACCGGCTCGAAATTTTTGGTGTTTGTCCCGAATGCCAAAGTAAGGAAAATCCTTCCACATGAGTGATGTTGCTGTATTGCCGGAAAATAAAATTACAGCCGATGTACAAGCCGAACCCACAGTGTTGCTGGTGGGGCATCCCAACGTGGGTAAGTCTGTTCTCTTTCATGGGTTGACCCAAAAATATGTGATTGCCTCCAACTACTCTGGCACCACGGTGGCGGTGACGCGCGGCAGTATGCCTTATGCCGGTAAACAGATCGTGGCCGTTGACACACCTGGGGTGCACAGTTTGCATGCGGCCCAGACCTCCGAAGACGAAAAAGCCACCCGGCGTATGATCATCAGCGCCAAAAATCCAATTGTGGTGCAGGTGGCTGAAGCCAAGAACCTGCACCGTAGCCTGCTTTTGACCGCCGAGCTGGCCGAGTTGCGCATTCCAATGATCTTGGTACTTAACATGATGGATGAAGCCACCCAAGCGGGTCTGACCATCGATATTCCCAAGCTTTCTAAGGCCTTAAGCATTCCGGTGCTGATGACGGTAGCCACCAAACGGCAAGGTATTGATGGCATTGCCGAGCAACTTCCGTTTGCAGCCGTGCCGCGCATGCCGCAGGTCTTTGAAAAGCCCGCCGTATCGATTATCTGTGACAACGCCATCCACCAGCTTGTGGATCAGGTGCTGACCCGCAAAAAATCACCTACGGCCGATCTTAAGGTGCGTGCAGGCAACCTGATGATGCATCCTCTCTGGGGTGTGCCATTTTTTTGTATGGCCATGTACTTTATGTACCAGTTTGTGGGTGTGTTTGGGGCAGGAACCCTGGTCAATTATTTAGAAAAAAAAGTTTTTGGTGCTTACATGGTACCTGCCTTGGCCAAAGCCTTTACGGCTGTGGTGCCGTTGCCGTTTTTTCATGACCTGCTCTTTGGCGAATACGGAGTCATCAGCATGGGTCTCACCTATTCCCTGGCCATTGTGCTGCCGATTGTATTTACTTTTTTTCTGGCTTTTGCCTTGTTTGAAGACTCGGGTTACCTGCCTCGGCTGACTATTCTGTCAAACCGCCTCTTTAAGTATCTGGGTTTAAACGGCAAGGCCATTTTGCCAATGGTACTGGGTCTGGGTTGTGCCACCATGGCCACCATGACGACGCGTATTTTGCAGACCAAGCGCGAGCGCTTTATTGCCACCCTGCTTTTGGCGGTGGGGGTGCCTTGCTCGGCCCAACTGGGCGTGGTGCTGGGTATTACAGCGGCCATTGGTTCGTGGGCAGTGTTTACTGTGCTTGGTATTGTGTTGATGCAGCTTTGTATTGTAGGTTTTTGCGCCAACCTCATTATGCCCGGAAAACCGTCGGCGCTGGTCATGGAGATGGCACCCATTCGTTTGCCAAAGTTGCTGCCGATCCTTAAAAAAACCTGGTACCGCATGCGTTGGTTTACGCGCGAGGTGGTGCCTCTGTTTTTGTGGGCCACACTGGGTTTGTTTATATTCGACAAGGTCGGGTTGCTCAAGCTGGCCGAACGCATTCTTATGCCGGTGGTGCAGGGTGTGCTGGGCTTGCCCGGAGCGGCCACTCCGGCTTTTGTGATGGGTTTCTTACGGCGTGATTATGGCTCGGCCGGGTTCTTTCGGCTTTTTGAGCAGGGCCAACTGACCGTATTGCAAACGGTGGTTAGTCTGGTGGTGATTACCTTGTTTATTCCCTGCGTGGCGCACTTTTTAATGATGATCAAGGAACAAGGCCGCCTGCGCGCCATGGGCATCAGTGTTTTTGTGGTGACCTATGCGGTGTTTATTGGTTGGCTTGTGCGCCAGGTGGGCATGCGGCTTGTATAGAAAATGAAAGCATAAAACCATGCCAGCGCTCGACCAGATCCAAAACAATACACCTGTACGCGTGGTATCTATTGAGGCCGAAGGCGATCCATCGCTGGTGCGCCAACTCATGCATATGGGTTTGTATCCCGGTGCGCGGGTGCGCATTCACCAGCGTTATCCGACCTATGTGCTGGTTGCTGACGAAGGCACTGTGGCGCTTGAGGAAGACGCGGTGCGCAGAATTAGGGTGCAAGCCATCGCATAAGCAACTTGTAATCTATTTTAGCTCCTCGTTATACTAGAGGCGTTAATGCTTAAAAAGTTTCTACTGCTTGTGTTTTCGGCCAGCGTCCTTTTTTGGGGCGTGGCGCATACCCACGACCTGATGGCTACGCAGACTCATCATAGTTGCCTTGCCTGTCAAGGCGCGTGGACCTTGGCTCCCGAAGCCTTGCCCGAGATGGCTGGCGCATACCTTGAAATCCAGGACGTACTCCCGGTTCAAGCAGCCAAGCCACTCCAGGCGTTTACCCGCCCTTTACAGGAACGTGCTCCGCCTCACGCATAAATTTTTTCCGCCTTTTGTTTAGTGCAAGTGCCTTAAAGGTACTTGAACGCATTCTTTTTTCTAGGGGAAATTTATGCTTTCAATTAAAAAAACACTTTTATTTTTTTTGACCGCTTGCCTTTTTCCTGTAGTGCTGTATGCCGAAATGACCGTTGCCAACCCCGCAGCCTTAAATCCCAAGCTGTCGGTGGTAGGTACGCTCGAAGCAGATTATTCAAATGATCCGGCCAATGCCGACAACGCCCGCGCCAGTGTTAAAGAAATCGAACTGGGACTTAACGCAGACATTGATCCCTTTGCCAAAGCCTATGTTCTGCTGTCCAAAGAGGGTGACGAATTTAACCTTGAAGAAGGTTTTGTGCAGGTTCCGGTGGGCCCGTTTGATTTGCAGTACAAGTTAGGAAAATTTTTTGCCGACTTTGGAAAGCTGAATCGACTCCACACCCACGTCTATCCTTTTTTGACCGAACCCTTGCTGATCACGCATTATTTTGGCGAACGTCTGGCCGACGCCGGGGTTTCGGCATCGGGCTTACTGCCGCTGCCTTTTTTTTCGGAATGGACGCTGCAACTGATCAACGACAACGGAACCTCTTTTAGCACGGGTGATGTTTTTCCGGTTTATGTGGGCCAATGGAAAAACTTTTTTGAGCTGACAGACGCGATCGGCCTTGAGACCGGCTTGTCCTTGGCCAATGGCCATAACAGCACCGGCGGCAATACCGCGCTGACCGGTTTTTATGCACAGCTTAAAGACAAGCTTGCCGCCAACACTTATTGGAAATTACACAGCGAATATCTGAGCAGCAACTATGACAATGCTGGCGCGCTGGTAAATACCAATGCTTATTTTGGTGTGCTCTCCCTGTGCTTAAATCGCGAATGGGAGTTCGGCAGTCTTGGGGAAACGTCTCAAAGCCCGGCCAGCACTGGACGGGACATGCGCCTGGCGGTCTTTGGATCATTTAGTCCCAGCGAATTTGGCAGATACCGTGGGCAAATCAGCCAAAATACCGACACCGCCGGCGTCAAGACGCTTGATGTGCGTATCCAGTATGTTTTTGTGCTGGGCCCGCATGCGGTGCATCCGTACTAAAAAAGGATTATTTATGAAAATAATAATTTTCCTGGTCGTTTTTACGCGGGTCTTATTTTCTGTGGGCCATGCCAAGCTCATGGTGGTTTGTGCGTTGCCAGATTTTGCGGACATTGCTAAAAACATTGGCGGTCAATTTGTCGAAGTCAGTGCGGTGGCCAAGGGTAACGAGGATCCGCACTTTATCGATCCCAAGCCCAGTTTTATTGCCCGTCTGGCGCACGCCGACCTGGCTGTGGTAAACGGTATGGAACTCGATCAGTGGATGGATTACCTGATTGAAAACTCGCGCAATCCGCGCATTCAAAAAGGACAATCGGGATACCTGGATGCCAGCGTGGGTATTCCCATTTTGGATATTCCTACTGAACTGACGCGCGCCAAGGGCGACTTGCACCCACAGGGCAATCCGCATTACATGCTTAACCCGCTCAATGGCGTACGGGTGGCCGACACCATGCAAAAGCGGCTGGCTGCGCTTGACCCGCAGCACGCGGCATATTTTCAGGCCAATTTTCGTACGTATAGTGCTCTGCTTAACCAAAAACAGTTGGAATGGAAAAAACTCCTCGATGGGCTTAAGGACCGGCGCGTGATTACTTATCACCGCAACTGGACTTACTTTGCAGATGCTTTTAATCTGGAGCTGGTGGGCGAGCTGGAGCCCAAGCCGGGCATCACGCCCCCGCCCTCGCACATGGTGGCACTGTCGCAGAAGATCGCGCGCGAAAAAATCAAGGTGATTATCATTGATCCGTTTCACAGCAGCGCCGAGGGCGAGTGCTTTCAAAAAGATAACCCCCGCTTGCAGGTATTGGTGTTGCCTTCGGCCAGTGGAGGAGATGCACAGACAGCCAGCTATAACGCCATGTTTGATTACAATGTACGCGTGCTATACGCTGCGCTCAAAGATTAAACCATGCTTTCTTTTTTGCTTGTACCGTTTTTGGCGTGTGTGATATTGGTATTCATCCATGGGTACTTTGGCCAGCATGTGGTCAGCCGCAAGGTCATTTTTGTGGATCTTGCGCTGGCCCAGCTGGCTGCGTTGGGCATCAGCTTTGCGCATCTTATGAACATTGATGAGCAAAGCCTGTGGGCTTACGGCATCTCCTTTTTGTTCACGCTCATCGGTGCAGCGATTTTTTCGCTTACGCGCAGCCGCAGCGACCGCATTCCGCACGAGGCCATCATTGGCATGACCTTTGTAGCTGCCACGGCCCTGGCCACGCTGGTGATGAGCCATTTGCCCCAGGGCGCGGAGCACCTGGAACATATCCTGAACGGTTCAATTTTGTTTCTAACCCCCAAAGGTTTAAAGCATGCAGCGCTGATTTATGCCGGTGTGGGCGCTGCCGCCGCGCTGCTGCACAAGCGCTTTGCAAAGAATTCCGAAAACTTCCATCAGGAGCCTGACTGGCCCCAGCGTTTTTGGGACATGGCTTTTTACGCCTTGTTCGGCGTGGTGGTTACAAGTTCGGTGCGCATTGCCGGCGTGCTTTTGGTGTTTACGTTTTTGATTGTTCCCAGTTTGTTTTCACTGCTTTTTGCCCAAAGTTTTGGCAGGCGTTTTTTGATAGGTTCAACCATGGGCATCACCGCAGCCGCACTTGGTTTGGGTTTATCCGTCCGCTATGACTGGCCCAGCAGCGCGGCCATCATTATCACCATGACCGCAATTTTTACGGTGGCCGGAATACAGTCAGCCTTAACCTGTTGCGTAACAAAGTGAAGCATCAATATTTCATGTCAGGTGAAGCGCAGCGTTAAGAAGCTCTGTGGGGGGAGCCGCTTAGCGGGTGCGAACCCCTCCCGGCCTTATGGATTGCCTGCAACTTTCTCTCCCAACCCACGACATACCAACAGCGATGCAACAAAACATCTTGCGGTTCACATCGATATCGTTCAGATCTACAGCGATCATGGCATTTTACGGGATGCCTTGGACGGCGGAGAAAAGTTGCGTCCAGTGCGTCATCCCCATGATTTCCGGTTAAAGGAAATTGAGATTCTGGGTGAAGCGGGTTTTGGGGGATAATTTTCGATGGATTTGTTGAACTTGAGACGTATCGCCGCCCAGCTTGATCAGGCTCCCACCGCCAAAAAAGCAGTGCTTCCAATTTTTAAAGGCCAGACGCCTGAAGAGGTGCGTCAACGATACATCCGCGCTCTGCAAGTCAATCCAAATCGCTGCATTATCGACGCGGGAGCTTTTCTTGCCGTTCTGGACGCAGAAGTTGAACGTTATACCCAAAGTGCGGGATTTTTAACTTTGCTCGACCGCTTAGTAGAGGTTTACGGGTTTAGTTCAGAAGCCGTAGAACATCCTGATCTGAAAACGGCCCTGACGCTGTTAAATACCCTGGCGTATTATGCCTATCCGTGCGACGCCTTTGTAAGGTTCGTGGCCGCTATTGAAAAAGCCATGGGTCCGCGTTTTATCAGGCATGACATTGTGCGTACCGACTACGGTTTCGATTACACACTCTGTTTCCGGCTGACGCAAGACGATGCCAGCAAACCGGATATGCATGAATACCTCGTGCCCATCGTGTTGCTTGAATTTGTGCAGGCCAGCATGGGCGAAGTTTGATTACGCCATATAAAACCTAGAAAAATGCCTTCTTTACCCTAACTTGACACGCCTGCAAGTCGGGCACAGACTGTCAATGAATAACGATAAAAGGAGCTGGTTTATGTTGTCCGTAAAAATCCAAAACGCCCTTAATACGCAAGTTGGACTTGAAGATTACGCCTCGCATTATTATCTTTCGATGGCATCGTGGTGCGACAAAGAAGGTTACTTTGGTTCGGCCAAGTTTCTGTACGCCCACTCCGAAGAGGAAAAGGGCCATATGATGAAGATGTTTAAATATGTGATTGATGCAGGCGCGCATGCCTTGGTGCAACCTGTGCCCAAGGTGCCCCACACTTTCAAGTCGTTGCTGCAACTGTTTGAAATCGTACTCAAGCACGAAAAGGAAGTGACCCAATCAATCAGCAGTATTGTAGAGCTTGCCCTTAAGGAAAAAGATTTTGCCACCTTTAATTTTTTGCAGTGGTTTGTGGCCGAACAACATGAAGAAGAAAAACTTTTCAACACCATTATTGGCACCATTAAGATGGCTGGCACGGACAGTCGCGGTTTGTTTTTTGCCGATAAGGAAATTGAAAAGTTGATTGCAAATAAGTAGCCTGAAAGCGATTTTTCTGTAATTAAATCCTATATAGTCCGATTTAATTTGACTTAAATCACACTAAATAATTAAATTAATTTTTTATTGACAGACTATTTTAGTCCGAATTAAAATAGATAAGTAATTTGTTTATGATAACAGTTATCATTATCAAATAAGGAGATATAAATGCAAAAATGGTGTGTGGCGGGTCTTATGTTGTGTTTATGCTATGGCATTGCTAGCGCAGCAGATGTGAGTGAACTTGATAGAAAAATCGACATTCTTTCCAGGGAAATTGAACAATTAAAACTGGGCGAGGTGGCTGGCGAAACCAGCGTTAAGACGGGCCTTGGTCCGGCAGCGTCTAAAATCTACAGCCAGTCAAAAGGCCTGTCACTGGCGGGTTACGGCGAGATGGTCTACGACCGGTATGCCGATCTTAAAGACAATGGAACGGCAGGTGGCAAAAACGACACCATCGACTACCTGCGACAGGTGCTTTATCTGGGTTATAAGTTTTCTGACAGCATCTTGATGAATTCTGAAATTGAATTTGAACATGGCAGTGGCGGAAAAAATGGTGAGGTTTCGGTGGAGTTTGCGTATCTTGATTTTCTCATGTGTCCAGTGGCAAACTTTCGCACGGGCATGCTGCTGATTCCCGTGGGTATTTACAATCAAATCCACGAACCACCCACATTTTTTTCTGTCCGCCGTCCTGAAGTGGAACAAAAAATGATACCTACCACTTGGAGAGCAAACGGTGCCGGTGTTTTTGGACAATTGGGTGAACAAATCCGCTATGAATTTTACGCCTCTGAAAGTCTTTCGGCCACCGGCAGCAGCGGCAGTTTTGACGAAAGCGGCATTCGTGACGGACGCCAAGAGGGGTCTAAAGCCAAAATGGAAGATATTGCGCTTAGCGGACGCCTTGATTACGAACTGCAACCGGGGTCGCTGTTGGGGGCTTCGTTTTTCATGGGTGGCACGGATCAAGGCCAGACCGGCGCCAACGTGGGACTCTTGTTATGGGATTTGCACAGTCGTTTAAAGCTTGGGCAACTTGAATTGCGTGCGCTGTATGCCAATACCAGTCTGACCAATGCCAGTTCTGTCACGGCCGATTTTGCGGCAGGAACCTCGCAATACGGTTACTATGTTGAAGCAGCATACGACATTCTGCCGCATTTTATGCCACAAAGTGAACAGGCATTGATGCCCTTTGTGCGTTACGAAAAGTTCAACACCCAGGCAGCGGTGCTTTCGACAGTCACGGCCAGCGCCGCCAATGACAAAAGCTATCTGGTATTTGGCCTGTGTTACCTGCCGCATCCCAACGTGGCGCTTAAGGTAGACTACCAAAATGAAATCCTTGGCGATAATTCCGGGGTGGACTCCATGCGTTTTGCGTCTACCTTTATGTTTTAATAGCATTTGTTGTGCGTAGATTAAGCAGCTTTATCTGGACGTGGGTCATGCTTTCCAGCGTGGCTCACGCCCAGGTCTTTCAGACCCAGGCACAAGCGTTGCATGAGGTTTTTTTAAGCGCCAACGTACTGCGTCAGGAGCTCTTTCTTACGCCAGAACAAAAATCAATGATCGAACAACGGGCCAGATCCAAGCTGGATAGTCAGCTGCTGGTGTACTACCAGGCCATGCGCGATGGAAAAAATCTGGGGTATGCCTTTTTTGACACGCATGTGGTGCGCACGCAGCCCGAAACACTTTTAGTGGTCTTGGATGCCGAAAGTCGGGTGACCAGCATCTGTACGCTGGCGTTTAACGAACCGCAGGATTTTCTGCCGCCACAGCGGTGGCTTAAGTTGTTCCAAGGCAGGACGCTTTCGGATGCTCTTTGGCTCAAGCAAGATATCGTGGCGGTGGCGGGGTCTACGTTAAGCAGCTGGGCCACGCTTAAAGCCGTCCGGCGTGCCCTGGCAGTCTATGATGTTATGATTCGCTCCAAGGACAGTATCCCATGAAGTATATGGAAAAAGGCGGCTTTAAACACAACCCGCTCATGCGCCTGACGCTTAGCCTGACGCTGATGTTTTTGTTTTTCTTCTGGCTGACCAATTTTGCCATGTATTTTGCGCACATGAATTTAAATCCGCAATCGGTGGTGGCGTATTATCGGGGTTCTGACGCCACATTTCAGGTGCCAAAAACGTTCGAAGGTCTGTCCGAAACCTCGCATTTTCACCTGCCGATCATGGCGCTGGTTATTCTGATGCTGACACACCTGATGATTTTTGTGCCGGTCTCAAAACCGCTTAAGGTATTTGTGATTGTGCTGGCATTTGCCAGCGCTTTTTTGCAAGAGGCTTCAAGCTGGCTGGTGCGTTTTGGGCATCCGGCCTGGGCCTGGCTTAAAGTTTTCTCTTTTGTGTGCCTGCAGTCGGTGCTTGGGTTTTTGATGTTGGCGTTGCTAGCCTATTTATGGTTTTGGGACCGGTATAACTGGCAAATCAAAGACCGTCCCGAGGCTTGATTTCACTCAAAAAAAAATGGCACTTACCCATTCTGGCACTGCTTTGTGTGCTGGGAATTTTGTATGCGTTAAAACCACGCCTGCCGTATAAGGCGCTCTCATTTGAAACCCATGCTCTGGGGACCCGTTGTCGGCTTACTTTATATATGCAAGATCCTGCTGGAGCCGGACAGGTGGCCGAGGCCGTATTTGCCGAGCTTAAATCGGTCGAAAACAAAAGTAACCTCTACGACCCCCACAGTGAAGTGTCTTTGCTTAATGCGCAGCGCAATATGCGCTTGAGTCCAGAACTGTACGCCATTCTTGACCGCAGCCTGTATTATGCCCGTTGGTCGCAGGGTGCCTTTGATCCCACCGTGGGTGCGCTTACATTGGCTTACCGGGTCACGACCGATCCATCTGCCGTCAGCCGTATATGGCAAAGCCAGGCAGCCGGTATTGGCTGGCAGAATCTTTGGCTTGATCCTTATAACCAAGTGGGGGCTCTGCGCCACCCTCTGACGCAAGTCGATGTCTGGGGGGCGTCTAAAGGGTATGCCGCTGACCGTGCGCTCTTGATGTTCAAAGCGCTTAAAGTGCCTGCCGCGCTGCTCGACCTGGGCGGGCAGATTACGGTATGGGGGCAAGATCCCGCCCATGGAGATTGGCCGGTAGGCATCGAAGACCCGCGCCAGCCCAATGCCTTGCTCGGAAAGATCATGCTGCAAAGCGGTCAGACACTGGCAAGTTCCAGTCTGTCGCAGCATTGGCCGCTAGGCGAGGCCTGGGTAACGCATCCTATTTTTGATCCGCGCTTAAAGACGCAGGTTAAACCGGGTTACACGCTGGTTTCGGTATGTGCAGAAAGCGGACTGGATGCGGATATTTTAAGCACCACACTGTTTGTGCTGGGTAAGCTCGAAACCCTATCCCTGCCGCCCAGCATCAATGTCCTGACACTGGATACGGAGGGGAAACTTTGGCACAGCCCCACGCTTGTGTTTGCCCGGTAAAAGCCCACTATTTGATCGATTCATTGCCTGTTGAGGGTTTTTATTAATATGCGCAGATTTGACACGGTTGATTTTAGACAGGTAAGTTAGATGTTTCATGGCCGAAAAAAAAGCTAAAAAATCTCTGGTCATCGTGGAGTCACCCGCCAAAGCAAAAACCCTGGAACGTTTTTTAGGCAAGCACTTTTTTGTAAAGGCCAGTTTTGGCCATGTGCGTGATTTGCCTAAGAGCAAGCTGGGTGTGGATGTCGAAAACAATTTTGAACCGCAGTACATCACCATCAAGGGCAAAACCAAAACCATTAACGAACTCAAGAAAGCGGCCGAAGGCGCTGACCAGATTTTTCTGGCACCTGACCCGGATCGTGAAGGCGAAGCCATTGCCTACCACCTGGCGCAGGCGCTTTTGTCGTCTAAAAAGGTCAACAAAGAGCATATCTATCGTATCGAGTTTAATGAGATCACAAAACAGGCCGTAACCTACGCCATCGAACACCCGCGCGAGATTAACCTTGACCGGTTTTACGCCCAACAGGCCCGGCGTGTGCTAGACCGGCTGGTGGGGTACAAGCTCTCGCCGCTTTTATGGCAGAAAATCCGCCGGGGGCTTTCAGCCGGACGGGTGCAGTCGGTGGCTGTGCGCATTATCTGCGAGCGTGAGCGTGAGATTCAGGCGTTTAAGCCGGTCGAGTATTGGTCGATCGAAGGCCTATTTAAAACATCGGCAGATGAAACCGTGCGGGCTCAACTTTACGGACGCGTGGGTGACAAGGAAAAAATAAAAATCAATAACGGCCAGGAAGCACAGGCACTGGTGTCGCAGCTAGAAGGCGGCACCTATCAGGTTGCGGATGTGGTGCAAAAGGAAAAACGCCGTAACCCCACGGCACCTTTTATTACCAGCACCCTGCAACAAGAAGCATCGCGCAAGCTGGGTTGGGGCGCGCGCAAAACCATGATGGTGGCACAGCAGCTTTACGAAGGCATAGACTTGCATGGTGAATCGACGGGTCTCATTTCATATATGCGCACCGATTCGGTGCGTATTAGTGAACAAGCCATCGGCGAAGTACGGGCGGCCATCACGCAGTGGTATGGCGCTGGTTATTTGCCCGAGTCGGCCAACGTCTATAAGTCCAAGGGTCGTGTGCAGGATGCACACGAGGCCATTCGGCCCACACACATCGAGTATGCGCCGGATTCCATTAAAAATGATCTTACGTTGGACCAGTTGAAGCTCTACCGCCTGGTCTGGCAGCGCTTTGTGGCCTGCCAGATGGCACCTGCCATTCTCGATGTGACATCGGTGGAAATTCAGGGCAATGGTTTTGTCTTGCGGGCCTCTGGTTCGGTGATTAAGTTTGATGGATTTATGAAGGTTTATCTTGAAGGCCAGGACGAAGACAAGCGCGATGAAGACGCTGAAAACCTTTTGCCGCTTTTGACGCCGGGTCAGGCCATGGCCTTGGCAGAGCTTTTGCCAGCACAGCATTTTACCCAGCCGCCACCACGTTTTACCGAAGCCTCTCTGGTTAAATTTCTTGAAGAACAGGGCATTGGACGCCCTTCGACCTATGCCCCCATCATGTCCACCATTCAAGACCGTGGTTACGTGGGTAAAGAAAGCAAGGCCTTGGTGCCAACCGATCTGGGACTGTTGATCAATGATCAACTGGTCAAACACTTTAGCGATATCGTGGACGTGGGTTTTACGGCAGACATGGAAGCCAAGCTCGACATGATCGACGACGGTAGCATCGACTGGCGCCAAATTGTTCGGAATTTTTTTGAGCCCTTCGAAAAAGACCTAAAGATTGCTTCGGATGTAATGGAAAAAATCAACACCGATGAAAAAACCGATGAAGTGTGCGAAAAATGCGGCAGCCCCATGATCATCAAAACCAGTCGGTATGGTCGGTTTATCGCCTGTAGCGGCTATCCCAACTGTAAAAATACCCGGTCGCTGGTGGCCGATACGGGCGTTGTATGTCCCGAATGCGGTAGCAAGATTGTTGAACGGCGCAGCAAGCGTGGAAAAATCTTTTATGGCTGTAGCGGCTATCCTAAATGTACCTTTGCGGTATGGGACAAACCTACGGGGGACATATGTCCGCAGACGCCATGTAAGGGTTTTTTAGTGATAAAACGCGCGCGCGGCAAGGCTCCGTTTAAAAAGTGTGTAAAATGTGAGTACGAATTACATGAACAAGATCAAACAACTGCTGCTTGAAAATATTGGGCTCAAGATTATATCGTTAATTGTGGCGATAGCCTTGTGGCTAATGGCCAAAACCAGTTTATGACTTCTAAAGTGCTGATTGCCGATGACGAACGGTATACCGTGGAAATGGTGCGTTTTGCCTTTGACGACGACAAGTACGAGGTTGAAATTGTCACCGATGGCAGCCATGCCCTGGCGGCACTGATGAATAAAGATTTTGATGTACTGGCTATCGATATGAATATGCCCGGGATGGATGGCCTTTCGGCCATTGGTCATATCCGCCGGATTAACCCCAATGTTTCTATTTTCATCATGACCGGAGCTCCCGACAGCGCCGAGGTGCAGGAAGCCCTGGCAAAGTACGATGTGTTTGGTGTCATGGAGAAACCTTTTGACCTTGATAAATTTATTGCTACAGTAGACAAGGGCATTGAACTCCGTTCTCAAAAAGACCAGGCCGCTGCGTCCTAAACGCACTGGGACGGCGGCAAACCTTCGGCGTCTCCTTGCGGGCTGGCGTGGTCGCGCAGAGACCATTGGTTTTGTGCCTACCATGGGTGCTTTGCACGCGGGGCACCTGGCACTGTTGCGCCGGGCGCGACACGAAAACGACCGTGTGCTGGTCAGTATTTTTGTAAACCCGACACAATTTGGTCCACACGAAGATTTCAAGCGCTATCCCCGGCCATGGGCGCGTGACTTGCACCTGCTTGCGCAAGCAGGTGCCGATGCCGTATTTAACCCTATTGCGGCAGAACTTTATCCGGCCAGCACGGGGGGGGTGCGTGCATCGGTTTTGGCACAACCCATGCTTTCACAAGGTCTGTGCGGCCGTTATCGGCCAGGGCACTTTGACGGCGTGTGTACAGTGCTGGCCAAACTTTTTAATGTGGTGGGATCCTGCCGGGCGTATTTTGGTGAAAAAGATTTTCAACAGTTGCGTGTGATCGAAGCCATGGTCTCTGAATTGTGTTTTCCGATCGAAGTACGGCCTTGTGCCACCGTGCGTGAAACGGCCGGTTTGGCTATGTCCAGCCGCAATGCCCATTTATCAACGCGTGAGCGCCAGGCGGCACTGGTGCTATGGCAGGCTTTGCTGGGCGCGGGCCTTTTGGCACAACAAGGAGAGCGCCGGGTGGCGCAGATTAAAAAAAAGATACGCCAGGTCTTTAAAAGCGAGCCTTTGCTTAAGCTGCAATATTGCGAGGTTTGTTCGGAAGACGATTTGCAGCCGTTAGCCATAGTACCTACGAAGGCGCCGTATGCCCGCATGTTTGTCGCAGGCTTTGTGGGTCAAACGCGCTTGATCGATAACTTGCGCCTTTTGTAAACGCAATGGCGCACGCCAAACTCAAACCCATCCTGGGGTCAGACCGCGTGATTCCGCCTTGTTTGGTGGCCGACCGCTGTGGGGGCTGCCAGATTCAAGACTGGCGTTACGGGGCGCAATTGACCCAAAAAACCCAGCAGCTACGGCAGATTTTAAAAGACGCACTCAAATTAACAGCGCCCCCTGTGCGGGACATCATGGGCATGCAGGATCCCTGGGGTTTTCGCTACAAGGCGCAATTACCGCTGGGTGTGCGGCGGGGCCAGGTACAGATGGGATTTTTTGAAAGCGGCACGCATCATATCGTCGATACCCATCGCTGCCTGGTGCAACCCGAAAAAGTTGATAAGACGCTGGGTCTTGTCCGCCAGTTTCTAGAGACGCAGCAAATTTTGATCTACGACGAAAAACGACACTGCGGCTTGGCACGCCATGTGCTTGTGCGCATGGGCCAGGCCAGCGGTGAAATTCTGGTATGCCTGGTGATCAATGGGTCTCATCTGCCGGCTGCGGAACACTTGGTGGCCCTGCTAAGAACCGAACCCAGGGTGCGTGGTGTGTTGCTTAACATCAATACCCGACCTGGGACGGCGATCCTGGGTAGTGTGATCAAGACCCTGTGGGGCGCATCGCATATCGAAGATCAAATGGACGGATTACGTTTTAGGATTTCAGCCAAGTCGTTTTTTCAAGTGAATCCGCTCCAAGGCCGTGTACTCTACCGTCAGGCCCTGGAGCTTGCGGCCCCGCGTGCGCAGGATGTGGTCTGGGATTTGTATTGCGGTACGGGCACGCTGGCCTTGTATTTTGCGCGCTGTGTGCGATATGTCCAGGGTCTTGATAATGTTTCCGAAGCCATTGCGGATGCCAAACAAAATGCGCGCCTGAACAAAATATCAAATGTGTCTTTTCAAGCCGGTAAAGCCGAGCAACTTTTACCCCGTTGGCGGCATGAGATGAAGCAGACGCCTGATATTGTGATCTTGGATCCACCGCGTAAGGGTTGTACAGAGCTTGTGCTTCGGGAGCTTCTGACACTACGACCGATGACGGTTATTTATGTATCGTGTGATCCAGTAACGCTTGCCAGGGATCTTGCGATTTTATGTCGCGAGACCTACCACCTTGAAACGGTACAGCCGGTTGATATGTTTCCGCATACCGCGCATATCGAGTGTGTGGCTCTGCTGAAGCGCGTTTAGTTTGGCGCCGAAAAAAAAGTCAGTGTAGAATAATCTGCGCTCATAGCTCAGTTGGTAGAGCAACTGACTCTTAATCAGTGGGTCGACGGTTCAAGCCCGTCTGAGCGCACCATGCTTTGTACTAAGCTTTCTTGGCTCGAACTGCCAGCTTACTTAATCAGGCCATCATCTATTAGCCTTTTACAAAGGCGCTGGGCAATGACCGTATGTCCGGGCGCCAGGGGATGCAGATAATCTGAACGGGCAAACAAGGCTTGGTCGCCCTGGCGGTAGTGCTCCTGAAAGGCATCAATCATAGGCACGGGATGCAGACCGTTTTGGAAAGCCATGGAAAGCAATAGAGGTTCCGGCACCGTACTGTTGTTTCCGGGAACACAGTGGACGCGGGTGGGGCAGAAAAATAAATAAATCGGAACCTGGTGTTGCTTAGACCAGGTTCCAAAGTTTGCCATGATGGGTTGCACCACATCCCACTTCATGTTGCGTGAATACAGCAGGTTCTTATAGAGGGCAAAAATATTTCGGCCTTCATTTTTTGCCAGCCATGTAAAAGCCTGTCGGGTCGAAGGATCGTTCTTAAAAACACTTTCGACTTCAAGCTGAACAACCTGTTTTTCTTCGGGGCTTAATTTAGCTTCTTCCTGTCCATAATTGAATTTTTTTTTGACATGGTCGAGCAGGTACGACTTGCCAAGAAATGTTTTTGTTTTTTTAAGCAGCAGGGAAACAGTTCTAGGGAGGGCGGTTGCTGACGCAGAGGGAGGTCGGGTAATGTCGTTTCCGCGATCGATTTCGAAATCATTTGCTGTGATGCAGATGATGACAGCATCCGGATTAAACTGCGCGCCTTTACCCATCAACATCGACCAATAATTGTGAAAATTGTAACTGGAGGTGCCGGTGTTGATCACCTGCCATGATCCGAAGGCGGACATCGGGTTAAGAAAAGCCTCAAGCTGTGCAGAAAAAGTTTCCTGATTGCGCACGTTTCCACCAAAGGCGACGGAATCTCCGAGCACCAGGATGCGACGGGTGCTTTTGGGTTTTTCAACGCTGATCTCGGGGCTGCGGAAACCATAAGAATTTTTGGTGTATTTAATCCAACTTAGACCATAGTCATAACGCCAGAAAGCAGAGCTGGGGCGGTTTTCATAAGGGAGTCCGGAAATTTGGGTGGGAACCAGTTCAGAGGGCTGTAGCAAGTAGGTCACGCGCAAGATGATCTCTAGCAGCAGCAAAGCGACCATGATGCCTGCAAGGAGCAAGCTAAAATTCATGAGACCGTTTTTTAAGCGCATAAGATTTTGGTTTGTATTCAGTTAAACCAGCGGATTTATTATACTCGTATTGTGCCGTTTGTTTTACAATAGAATCGCAATGGCCCAAGTGACTTTAGGAATTATCCAGCAAGGCTGTACCGCAGATCTTGCCCAGAACCTACGCCAGACCGAAACCGCTATTCGTGAAGCGGCGCGCCGCGGCGCCCAGGTGATTTGTCTGCAGGAACTTTACCGCAGCCTGTATTTTGCGCAGACCGAGGCGGTCGAAAATTTTTCACTGGCTGAAACCGTTCCCGGTCCAAGTTTCAAGCAGATGGCCCAGTTGGCCAAAGAGCTTGGGGTGGTACTGATCGTGCCCATTTTTGAAAAGCGCATGGAAGGCGTGTATCACAACGCCGTGCTGGTGATCGATGCCGATGGTGCGGTTTTGGGAACTTACCGCAAGATGCATATTCCCGATGATCCTGGGTTTTATGAAAAATACTACTTTGCGCCCGGAGACCTTGGATTTCCGGTCTTTAAAACCCGTTACGGAAAAATAGGGGTGTTGATTTGCTGGGATCAGTGGTATCCCGAGGCGGCGCGCCTGCTTGCACTGCAGGGTGCGCAGATTCTTTTTTATCCGACAGCCATCGGTTTTAGCAAAAGCGACCAGCCCGTGTATCAGCGCCAGCGCGAGGCATGGATCACGATTCAGCGCGCTCACGCGATTGCCAATGGGGTCTTTGTGGCGGCTGCAAACCGTGTGGGTGTCGAAGGGCAGCTTCATTTCTGGGGCTCATCGTTTGTCAGCGATCCATTTGGCGCTCTATTGGCCCAGGCGAGCGATACCCAGCCAGATATTTTGATTCAAAGCTGTGATCTCGATTTGATCGAAAAGACCCGCCAGCTTTGGCCTTTTTTACGTGACCGGCGCATTGATGCTTACCAGCCCATTTTGGCGCGGGTAATCGACGCGTGAAGATTCACCTTGACCAAAGCCCGGCATCGCAGGGCTTTCGTATGCCGGCCGAATGGGAACCGCATGAAGCCACCTGGTTGGTATGGCCGCATAACCCCAACACCTGGCCAGGCATGCTCGCTGAAATTCCGCCCATCTTTAGTCAGATGGCAGCCGCGCTTTCGCAGGGCGAACAAGTATGTATTTTGATCAAAGACGAGTCCGTGCTGGAATCCGCCACACGTTTGCTTTTAGACTGCGATGCCGATCTAAACCAGATCGAATTTATTCCCTGGCCGAGTAATGATTCATGGATACGTGATTCAGGCCCGCTTTTTGTGCGGCGCCAGGTAGAAGGACAAATTCAACTGGCCGTGACCGACTGGCAGTTCAACATGTGGGGCGGCAAGTATCCGCCCTGGGATCTGGATAATGCCATTCCGGATAAAGTGGCCCGTAAATTGGCCCTGCCCAGATTTAAGCAAGCCTTGGTGATGGAAGGCGGATCACTGGATGTCAATGACCAGGGGGTGCTTTTAACCACCCAATCTTGTCTGCTGAATCCAAATCGTAATCCTTCCTTGTCGCAGGAGCAGATCGAGCAAAAGTTAAAAGATGTATTGGGCGTCCAGCAAGTCTTATGGCTTGGCGAAGGCATTGTCGGCGATGATACCGATGGCCATATTGATGATCTGGCGCGCTTTGTAAATACCAGCGTGATTGTCTGCGTGCTTGAGCAAGATGCTTCAGACCCCAACCATGGGCTGACGCAGGACAATTTTAAGCTGCTTCAACGGATGTATGACCCCGCAGGCAAGCCCTTTAATATTGTTCCCTTGCCCATGCCCAAAGCGGTGGCCTGGGATGGCCAGCGGGTACCCGCAAGTTATGCCAACTTTTATATTGGAAACAAGGTTGTGCTGCTGCCTGTATTTGATGATCCGCAAGATGCCCGCGCGCGGGCCATTCTCCAGGAACATTTTCCAACCCGTAAAGTGGTAGCCATTCCTTCACGCAAACTGGTGTGGGGTTTGGGGGCCTGTCATTGTCTAACCATGCAGCAGCCCGCAACTGACACTTAGCCACTGGGTTGTCATGCGGATTGCTTTTCAAGTTAGCGTTCTGGTTTTGGCGGCGACCGTGCTGGGGCTGGGAGCCAATTTTATGCGCGCGAAACCGCTGCCGCTTACGCCAGCTGGTATCGAGCGTGCCGCGTATATTGACCTAGAAAGTTGCAACGAAACGGTGCCAGCACAAGGAACCCAATGATAAGGCGTGGCTGGCCCTGGGTGTCTTTATTGTTACGGACTTATCTAGGCACCGTGTTTATCATGGCTGCTATTTCAAAGATTGCTGATCCAGTTTTTTTCTTAAAAGGTGTGCATGCTTATGGGCTGTTACCGATGGCGCTGCTTCCAGCCGTTGCGGTCATCCTTCCCTGGCTAGAACTGCTGGCGGGTGCCTTGCTGCTGCTGGGCTTGTGGGTGTGGCCCGCGCTGCTCATCATCAATGGCCTGTTGCTTGTGTTTACACTGGCGCTGGTCTGGGCCTTGCAGCAGAAACTGGCCATTAGTTGTGCCTGTTTTGATCTGCTTGGGCAGGGCGAGCTGATTTCGGTTAAGACGCTGCTACGCGATATAGTATGGTTTATGCTTTCACTGACCTTGTGGATTGGCCACCGTGAACCGCTGGGGCTTAAGGCGGTCTGGCGGTATTTTTCAAAAAAATCCATTCAAATGTTTCTACTTACGGGCTTGGCGCTTTTAACCTGCCAGACAGGTGTCCATGCTTCGTTTAGCGCCACGTACCAAAAAATCGACTTAACAGGGGTACCGTATGTGGGATCAGCCGATGCCAGGCATCAAATGGTGGTCTATGCCTGTTTCACCTGTCCGTTCTGCCGCAAAGAAATTCCGTCCATCAAAGCGGCGGTGGAAAGTGGGGCTTTAAAAGGGCAGTATGCGTTTTACTGGAAGTTATGGCCGCTGATGTCCCACCAGGGTTCCTTTGCAGCGGCCGAAGCGCTGATGGGGGCGCATGCGCAACAAAAATTTTGGCCCTATTTTGAGCTTCTGGCCAAGGATCCTGAAGATATTTCGCTGGACCATTTTATCTCGGTCGCAACCACGTTGAAACTCGACATAAAACGCTTTACGCAAGATGCGGGTAGCGACTCCGTAAAGCAGTGGGTGCAAGCTGCCAAGCAAGAAGGCTATACGCTGGGGGTTAAGCGCACGCCCACGTTTTTTGTGGACGGTTACGAATACACCGGAAAAAACAAGGTTGAAGCCCTGTTGCCCTTGCTGGTAGCACGCCTGGATCATGAAAATCATCTGCGAAAACCGTAAAGCCCGGCACGATCATTTTGTGCTGGAGACTTTTGAGGCGGGTATCGAACTGCGGGGTTCTGAAGTCAAGGCCTTGCGTACTGGGTCGGTGCAGCTAAGAGATGCCTATGCGGTTTTTATGAAGGGTGAGTTGTTTTTAATAGGGTTACACATACCGCCCTATAGTCATGGCAATGTACACAATGTGGACTCCTTGCGTACCCGCAAATTGCTGATGCATGCAAGTGAACTTAAAAAACTCAACGGGCAGGTCAGTGAAAAGGGCCTGACGCTGATGCCACTTAACCTGCATTGGAATCCGCGCAATATTGCCAAGGTTACGCTGGGGCTGTGTAAATCAAAAAAGAAGTATGACAAGCGTGAGGCTATTAAAAAACACGAAATTGACCGCGAGGTTTCAAGGGCAATCAGGAGTCGGTTGTAGTTGAATTCGAGCACGAATTCGAGGACGAATACGAGGACGGATATAAGGATGGGTATAATCTACGTATGATCATTGGGCTGACGGGGCAAAATGCGGCGGGTAAGGGAGAGGTAGCCGAATTTCTCAAAAAATGCGGGTTTACCTATTATTCCCTGTCCGATACCATCCGCGAAGAGATTATCGCGCGGGGTTTTGAGGTCACCCGCGACCGGCTCATTGCCACGGGAACCGAGTTGCGCACGCGTCAAGGAGTCAGTGTGCTTGCGGATCGCGTTCGCAAAAAAATTACGCCAGACATTAATGCGGTGGTCGATTCAATACGTAACCCGGCCGAGGTGTTGTCGTTACGTGAACTTTCAGACTTTTACCTGCTTAACGTGACAGCCCCAGCGGCACTACGTTTTGAACGCCTGCGTGCACGTGGGCGTGAACAGGATCCACAAACTACGGATGCGTTTGAACGCGTCGAACGCGCCGAAGAATCTAGCGACGACCCTAACAATCAACAACTTAAAGCCACACGTGCCATGGCAGATTGCCAGCTTGAGAACGCGGGTACGCTGCCAGAGTTGCATCAAAAGTTACGTGATTTGATGCGTGAACTGGGGCAAAAGGCTTTGCGTCCCAACTGGGATGTTTATTTTATGGACATTGCTCGCCAGGTGGCTTTGCGCAGTAACTGTATCAAACGTAAAGTGGCCGCTGTACTTGTTAAAGACAAGCGCATTATTTCTACGGGTTATAACGGCACGCCGCGGGGCACCAAAAACTGCAACGAAGGCGGATGCCCGCGTTGTAACAGTTTTGGCGAATCGGGTCAGGGCCTGGCAGAATGCCTGTGCTCGCATGCCGAAGAAAATGCCATTACACAAGCCGCCTTTCACGGCGTATCCATTCGTAGCAGCACCGTGTATTCCACTTTTAGCCCCTGTCTGATCTGCACCAAATTGATTATTAATTCGGGTATTGCCGAGGTGGTTTTTGCCAGTCGGTACAGCTTAGATCAGGTGAGTCAGGCGCTTTTGACAGAGGCTGGTGTAAAAATTAGGCAGCTTTAAGCCGTAACTATTCAGCTTTGCCACATATCAGGCACAGCGGCAGGGGCCGCATGCGAGCTAGACACATGCGCTTTTTTTCTAAGCATGCAGGCAGGGCCTGCGTGTTCTGAAGCCCCCAGGCCTTGCCTGGCTTAGAAGTGGAATGCCCTCTGTTCAGCTCCCAGTGGCCCTGCCACTGGGCTTACGAACAACGGTAGGGCTGAATAGTTACTTGAAACCAGAGACTTTTTCAGTGGTTCCAACCCACCCCATATCGAATATTTCTTATACATTACTGGGCCTGTGGCTGGGCAATAGATCTATGTGCCGATTGTTACCAAAACCATCAGTGCGCGTCCAGTGACGGGTGGACTCAAACCCATACGCAAAAAAGGGCTCCTCATGCGCCTGCTTACCGGGCTTGCGTCACGCGTGGGCGAATGGGGTCGCGCCAATCTTCCGCGCATGAAGCAAGGCCTGATAAGCTTGCCAGGAAAATGCTTTGCTGCTGTCCAAATGTCCGCCAAAAACACCGGTGTACGCGTGACCGCTTTTTGGGAATGGATTAAAAAGACCTATTACGCGGTTTTAGATTGGGACTATGGTGATTTTACGCATCGGCTTGTATTTGGTTTGCTACTGGTACTGTCAGGAGATTTGGCGCTTTGGCTATGGCCGTATGTACAGTATGGAATTCCGATTTCATCGGCGGCGCTGGGTCACGCGTGCATCTTTAAAATAGCACCCGTTATTTTGCTGGCCCTGTTTAGCATTTATGGGCGTCCGCTTTGGCTGACGCTGACGGCCATGTGGGCCACTTTGTTGCTGATGATCCACATCCGGAATTTTTCGGCCTATTCGCTGGCAATGCCTTGGGACTGGTGGCCACGGTTTTTTTCGCTCTGGGCTGCGGTTGGGGCTTTTGGTGTGGCTTTTTTTGCCTTCAGCCAGCGCTGGCACCTGCGCCAGAAGGAATGGCTTCATGATTTTGGCGAGCGGCGTACGCCCAAAGAATTTTTCAGCGAAACCTTTCAGGCCCTTAAGCAGTTGGGGCTTTCAGATGTCACCACTTTTAAAAATACGTGGCAGGCCCAGCGCAATAAGATGACTCAACGCATGACCGAATATCGGGCGCAAAGCAAGAAATCCATCAAGCAATATAAAATGCAGGCCATGGCCCAGTGGCGTCAGGCACCACGACAGCTGGCCACCCAATGGAAGGCGATCAAAGCCAACAGCCTTCGCCAGGTTAAAACCATTCAAACCCAGACAAAAAACAAGCTCAAGCAGGTGCCCCGCCAGGTGGCGTCGCGCTGGAAGGCGATGCGTTCAAACGGTACGCGTCGTTTTACAGCGGTACAAGCGCAAGTTAAAAACAAGATCCGTCAGGCGCCACGGCAGATGGCCTCGCATTGGAAGACGTTGCGATCCGGAAGTGCTCGAAAGATAAAAATGATCCAGGCACAATCAAAGAGCAAGATGCAGCAGATCCCGCGCCAGACGGCTGCGCAATGGAAATCGTTACGTTCCAACAGCGCACGCAGTGCCAAAGTGATGCAGACCCAGATCCGCAATGTTCAGAACCAAACCAAAAATAAAATGCGCCAGGTGCCCAAACAAGTCTCCAAGCTGTCGTCAGACGGCGTGCGGGGTGTCAAAGGCAGTTGGGCGCAGTCTAAAAAGTGGGTCAAGCTGGGTAATCGCCAAGTCTCGGTTTTATGGCGCGCTTTTAGGATAGGCGCAAAAAAACAGATTAAAATCTGGCAGGGTGAAGCCAAAAACAAGTGGGCGGAGATCCTTAAGCGTTACTCGTTTTAGCCCGCCACCGTCTGCCGCAGTTCGCGCGGCAGCGGAAAATGTACGGTTTCTTCGGTGACCGAAAGTTTTTCCACCGTGGCACTGGGGTGATACGTTTTTAAAAAGTTAACCACGTTTTCCACCAAAATCTCGGGCGCGCTGGCTCCGGCGGTGATGCCTACGGTAGACGCCTTGGCCATCCATTCGAGTTTAAGTTCATGCGGGCCGTCAATCAAATACGAGTGTGCGCCCAGGCTTTCGGCCACTTCTTTAAGGCGCTGGCTGTTGCTGCTGTTCTGCGAGCCAATCACCAGCACCACATCACATTGCTTGGCCAGAGTCTTAACGGCGTCCTGCCGGTTTTGGGTGGCGTAGCAGATGTCGTCGGTGGGGGGTGAAACCAGGTTTGGAAAACGTGCTTTTAAAGTTTTTATAATTTCTTTGGTTTCGTCTACGCTCAAAGTGGTTTGTGTCAGGTATACGTAGTGATCCTGCGTGGGCATTGCGATGCTGGCGGCATGCTCCACCGAGGTGATCAGTGTAATGTCACGGGGGCTTTCGCCCATGGTGCCTTCGACCTCTTCGTGGCCCTGGTGGCCGATTAAAAATATTTTGTAGCCTTGTTTGACAAAACGGTGCACTTCGAGGTGCACCTTGGTGACCAGGGGGCAGGTGGCATCGACCGTTTTCAGGTTGCGTTTTTCGGCATCACTGCGGACGGACGGTGAAATGCCGTGGGCCGAAAAAACCACCCGGGCTCCATCCGGAACCTCACCGAGTTCGCTTACAAAAACAACGCCGCGTTCTTTAAACGACTGCACCACGTACTGGTTGTGCACAATTTCTTTGCGCACGTAGATGGGAGCGCCAAACTGTTTAAGGCACAGATCCACAATGTCTACGGCCCGGTCGACACCGGCGCAGAAACCTCTTGGATTGGCCAATATGATTTTCATCTTTTTCCTTGCAAGCGACAGCGAGCCTGGCGCGGGTTACACGTTCCCGTACAACCAGCCCACAAAGAATAGCGGGATTTTTTGGTTTTGGGAACGACAGGGCGATTTTTTTAAGATGGCGGCGGCCCTTCTAAGAAGCTAGGTGGACGGCCTCCCTCAGCCCCCACGGTTAGGACCACATCCGCCCCGCCAAAAATTGCCTACATTTGATTTGGCGGGCGGGATATCGATCACCTGGGCAACATCTGTATCCTGATCGGGGTCATCTTCGGTAAAAGGCTGCCAGTTCACCAGTTCTAATACCTTCTTGAGCCAGTGTTTTTCCCAGCGTTTGATCTGCTAATTCTGCAAAAAACCCCGGGTGCTTAGCCCGGGGTTCATGTGCAAGCGTGTTAAAAAACGTTTTGCGTCGGTTTACGTTAAAACATTAAAAATTCGTACGTACCGTCAACCAAAGACTTTAGCTGGGGAGGCGTGATTTTATGCGTTACAGGATCTATCTTAAAAATGAGATTCGGGTTAATGCTCATTCTCCTGTCACCGGTTGTTTTTGAAATACCATTTTTGGTTTCAACATATTTATACCCAACCTCAACTTGCGTGATTCGAATTATACTTCCCTCGAAGCTTGCGGCATAAAAAAGGGCCAGTTGATTGCTGGGGTTGTTAACATCACCGGGGTGGGTGTCCGTTCCGACCTGGTGCTGATAGGAATCCTTGTCATTTGTGTATTTAATGATAAGAGTAACTGAATTATTTAAAAGTGCGGCCGTGAGATCGGGATCGGTAGAGCTGGTCACTTTTGGAGGCATATTCAAAACATATCCTGCCAGATTTGTTGCTGGGACAACTCCACCAGTCGTTTCCGATTTGATAATTAAGGCAGCCTGTGCCGTTGCAGTAAACGCGCACAATAGCGCAATTACTCCTAACTTTTTTGTTAATGTTTTCATATTTTTTTACCTCTTTCTCTCTTTCTGGTTTCAGTCTAGATAAAAGCATTCCCGGATTCAATACGGGTTAAACATTTATTTTTTTCTGCTCGGGTCGCGGGTCGAAAACAAAGACCATCGCCATAATTCCATCGTTGAACTGAGGGTATATGAAGGATCGTCCTGGTGCGCCCGGAGAGATTCGAACTCCCGACCTTCTGATCCGTAGTCAGACGCTCTATCCAGCTGGGCTACGGGCGCACAGGGGCTAATGATACACAGGAGCGCTTGAGGCTGTAAAACCTCTGTTATACTCCCCAACGATGGGGGCGAAATCTTACGATGTTGACGACCCATACGTTAAAAACATCCTTAAAGGCTATGAAAGTTACCGCGAATGGGCGCTTAAGCTGTATGCGTGCAAGCCTGAAAAATTGGTGGCCGGAAGCATCCAGCGGTTAGATTCTCTGGCCGAAGTTTATGCGCATGCGACCGTGATTTTTTTTGACGGTTTTGGCGTGCTTAATATCGGAGACTCCCCCGTGCCAGACATGCCCGCTGCGATTAAGAAATTGCGCCAGCTTGGCAAACAACTACGGGTGCTTACTAACAACGGCAGCCGCAACGCCGGACAAATTGCCCATTGGCTTAATGGCATGGGTTTTGATTTTGACGAACATGAAATCATCTCCTGTGGGCATGCCCTTAAGACGTATTTCCGAAAGCATATGCTCGAGGGCGCCAGCGTGTTTTATGTAGGTGGCGTGGATGGCCTGCAATATGTGTGGGAGGCAGACGGATTGCCCATGAACCGTCCGGGCCAGCCCCTGCGCGCCGAAATAGCGGATCGAGTTGTGCTGGCATCTACGCATCAGATGAGCGCTGAAGAACAGGCCATGGTAGAAAAATTAGCCACCAGGGACATACCGGTCTTGTGTCTTAATGCTGACTTGGTAGCGCCACACGGACCGCGTGAGCTGCGCGAGGTGACGGGCGCTTTTGCCTTGCAGTTGCAAGAAAAATTCGGGGCCAGGGTAGAAATGCTGGGCAAGCCTTTTCCGATGATGTTTGATACGGCCTTAAAACCGTTTTTGTTTTATCCACGCGACACATTGCTGATGGTCGGAGACAGTTTGTTTACGGATGTGTTGGGAGCGGCTTGCGCGGGCATTAAAAGCGTGCTGGTTCCATCGGTGATCCCGTTTTACAACGGGCAGTCTGTACCAGACTATTGCCGGGCTCAAAAAATTCATCCGGACTACTATATTGAAGACCTTAAAGCCTTGTGTCTGCCAAGCTGACGGAGCACGTTTCCAGCCAGGTAAAGCGAGCCTGTAATGCACACGGGGCGCATACCTGTCTTGCGCAAGGCTTCCTTCCAACTTCGGCAGGCGTTGGCGGGAGGCGGTTTTTTTTGTTTTTTAAGTAGCTGGTCAAGTTCCGTAGCGCTGTGGCAAGGGTTCCCGGGCACCGGAACCCATAAAAAGCGCAGGGCAAGGGGCGAGAGGTGACGAAGGATGGCAGACGCGTCTTTGCGCTCGAGAATGCCCACCACGAAATTCCAACGTAATCTTGGGTAATTCCGGCGTAGAAAGACTGCCAGGATGTGCGCTGAATCCTCATTGTGGGCGCCATCCAAGATCAGGGGAGGTTTGGCGCGCAAGCGTTGCAGGCGGCCGGGGATAAAGGCTTGCGATAGGCCCGCATGTCTTTCGAGGGCGCTTAATTGCCGACCTAGAAAAATTTCCACTGCCTTAAGGGACAGTGCGGCATTCTGTCTTTGGTGAGTGCCAGATAACTGGGCGGTGGTGGGGAGTGCGATGGGACGGGGAACATGCAATGCGAAAGGTGAAGCGTGAGGCGTGAAGCGTGAAGCGGGGAGGGAGCGGTACAGGGCTGCTTCGTGCGGGGCCATGACGACCGGTACACCGGGGCGAATGATGGCAAACTTTTCGGCGGCGATTTTTTCGAGGGTGTTTCCGAGCCAATGCATATGATCCATGCCGATGCGGGTGATTACCGAGACCTCTGTTTTAAGGGCGTTGGTCGCATCAAGACGTCCGCCCAGGCCCACTTCAAACACAGCCGCCTCCACGCCTTCGTCCACAAAGTAATGCACGGCCATGGCGGTGAGAATTTCAAACGGTGTCAGTTTTTTTCCGAAAGAATTGCGGCGGATGTGCGAGAAATAATCCATAAAGCGTTGTTGCGGAATTTGTCGTGAAGCGTGGTCATAGATCTGGATCCGCTCCGTGTAGTCCACGAGATGCGGAGAAAGAAAGACTCCCGTGCGCAGGCCCGCTGCGCGCAACAGGGAGGCGGCAAAGACACTGGTGCTGCCCTTGCCTACCGTGCCAGCCACATGAATGATTCGAATTTTTTTTTCTGGATGGCCTGCGGTAGCCAGGTAGCTTCTGATCCGCTGTAGCTTCATATCCAGACCATTTACAGTGTTTTGGATGTTCAAAAACGTGCAAGCCTGGCGGTAAGCGGACATGATGAAATTATACGATTACAACTGTGTGCGGAGATTCATGAGGACGATTGACCCTGGGACACGTGTTAAAATTCTGCCCATGAACATCCTTTTTCAAAAAGCCTTGCATAACCAGCCTCTCGAAAATTCGGATCTGTTATCGATTTTGCAGATTCCCGACAGCGAAATCTGGAATCTGCTTAGCTACTCCGACCGCTTGCGCTTTCACTTTAAAGGCAACAAGGTCAAGCTTTGTTCCATTGCCAATGTTAAGAACGGAAGTTGTTCCGAAAATTGTGGCTTTTGTGCCCAGTCAGCGCATTTTGCGACGGGCAATCAAGCTTATGGCTATGTCGGCACTGAAAAAGTAAAAGCCGCTTCGGATGAAGCCAAAGATAACGGTGCTTGTTTGGGATTGGTCAGTCAAGGTTGGGGCCTTAAGCGCAACAAAGATCGGCAGGCGATTTTAGAGACTATTTCGCAGCTGTCTAAATCACGCCGGGTAGATGCCTCATTGGGAATACTCGACGAAGACGATGCGCGGGCTCTCAAAGAAGCAGGCCTGGCCTGCTACAACCACAATATCGAAGCGGCACCTAGTTTTTTTGATCAAGTGGTGACAACGCATTCCTATCAAGATCGCATCAACACCATTCGCAATATCAAAGCCCAAGGGATTCATGCCTGCGTGGGCGGAATTTTTGGCATGGGCGAGACGCTCGATCAGCGGGTTGAATTTGCGCAAACCATTCGCTTGCTGGATGTCGATGTGATTCCGATTAATTTTCTGCACCACATTCACGGCACGCCGATTGCGGCCAAGGCGCAGCCGATGTCACCGATCGAATGTCTCAAATCGATTGCCATGCTGCGCTTTGCCAATCCCACCAAGGACATCAAGGTGGCGGGTGGTCGTGAGGCCAATATTCGTGATCTACAGGCTTTGGTATTTGCGGCCGGAGCAAATTCCATCCTGATCGGAAATTATTTGACAACCTATGGGCGTGCGGCGGCGGATGATTTGAAAATGATCGCTGACCTTGGGCTTGAAGTCGTTACCGAAGAAGCCATGCAAGTGGTGGAGGACGTTGTTCCTGCACTGGCCTAAATCATGCCAGGTACTTACACTGCGGCAGCTCCCGCTCCTGTAGCGGTTTCGGATTCAACGGCCAGTGATCGGAGCTGGTTCTACCTAAGGCCTTTGCTACAAACGCTGGGGTTCTTGCGTGATCATGTTGCGCCCGAACGCTGTGGCTGCGTGATCAGTAATTCCAAGTTTGGTCTGGATTATTTTTTACGTCAGTACCCCGAGGCGCATCACGATTCACATTTTATAGCTGAAATTCTGGGGCATGGTTTAGCGCAAAAAACAGCCCAGCACCTCACACTTCAGGGCCCTTGTCTGTCACTGGCCAGCGCCTGCGCCACCGGGCTACATGGCATCATTCTGGGCGCTCAACGCATCATCGATGGCGAAGCCGATGTCATGCTTGGTGCTGCGGCCGAGGCCGCACATATTCCGGTGATAGAGGCAGCCTTTAAAAGTTTGGGTGTGGTTTCACGGCGTGGTTTGTGCACTCCTTTCGACCGTGACCGCGATGGTTTTATCATGAACGAAGGTGCGGGTTTGTGTGTGTTGCAGCGGCAAGGGCACAGGGTGGTGGTTTCAAATTGG
>JAHFDA010000078.1 GCA_023249225.1 bacterium | reverse complement strand
TGTCCATTTTGTCGAAGGGTGCCGGTTGATATAGGTAATCTGCAGCGTTATACGTTTCGAGTGGCGTGGGCGCTGTATCATCGGGTACGGCAGTATCCACTGGCTCTGGAGCCGTGTCTTCGATATACACGTACACAATTTCTTTTTCTTTACTACCAATGGTGTAATCCACACAAGCCACGGAACCACATAACGGAAGTACCCTGAATAACAAACTCAACCCAGGTCGAACGCTAACATGACGGCAATGCATCTGTATCACATTCGGTTAAAAATCTGTAAGAGTCTCATGAAAAAATTAGAGCTTACATTTTTTTTAATACAAATGAAAATGCCGACCGCGTCTTATTCTTATCGAGGGATCACCGCCCCATCCACATCAAAACTTCCAATCCGCATACGCCGCAGGCTAAGGCAATGCCCCTGCGTACCCAGTTCAGCCGCAATATCGCGCGCAATGGAACGGATGTAGGTTCCGCGGGAGCACCGGATACGTAGCTTGATAACCGGATAGCTCCCCTCTCCCTCGGGAGAGGGATTGGGGGTGAGGGGCGTCGAAGTTCCAAGAACAATCTCATACACCGTTACATCCCTTGGCGGCATGGTCACCGTTTGACCGGCTCGCGCCAACTGGTACGCCCGCTGTCCGCGGATATGGATGGCCGAGTACGCGGGCGGCACCTGCCGAATATCGCCGGTCCACTTTTGAAGCGCCGTTTGCAGACGATGTGAATCGATGCGGAACTGCGGATCTTCAAAGGTACAGCGTCCCGTGGGATCCAGCGTATCTGTGGCCCGACCCAGCACGATTTCAGTTTCATAGATTTTGTCCATGCCTTCGAATTGAGAAAGTTCGCGCGTAAACTCGCGCCCAACTGCCACAATCAGCAACCCGGTGGCAAAAGGATCAAGCGTGCCCGCGTGCCCCACCCGTTTTTCGCCCGTCTGTCGGCGCATCCACTGCACCACCTGAAACGAGGACCAGCCCGGAGGTTTGTCTACAAGATAAATGCCCTGATCAGGCAAATCGCCTAACAATTTCATCGATCACCTTGGGTTTAACCGCTTCAACAAAACCCGGAATCTCCACCCCCGACGCGCGCACGTGGCCGCCGCCGCCAAAGTGTTGGGCCACTTGTTGCACGTTAAAAAATCGTTTGGAACGCAGATTGACTTTAACGTATCCCTGCGAGTGATAACTGCGAAAGGCCACGGCCACTTCGGCCGTATCCAAGTCGCGGATAAAATCGATGGCTTCACGCGCCGATTCGCCATAACGATCGGCGTCGATGACCGCACTGACCACCTTGCCATCTGCATGGGTTTCTAGACTAGAAAGGGTGGCACCGAGCATTTCAAAATCAGCACGCGTGCGGCTGCCGTAAGCACACAAGGCCACTTCGGCCACCGGTGCGCCCGCCCGTACACAGGCCTGCGCCACTTCAAAGGTGCGCGCGCTGGTATTGCTGTAGCGAAAGCCTCCGGTATCGGTAAACACGGCCGTGTAAATACAGGTTGCGGCGGCCTGGTTTAAGGGCACGCCCGCCTGCTGCCATAGCGGAAAAATCATTTCACCCGTGGCGGCGGCATCGTCCACCAGATTAAATTGTCCGTAGTTGCTGTTATCCATGTGATGATCCACATTGACCAGCATCCGCCCTTCAAGTGACAAACCTGGAAGCAACCACAAGCGTTCCTGCCGACTGCAATCAAGGGCCAGCACCAGCGTATAAATAAAATCAGCAGGCACGGTATGGCACACCGCGCTGGCACCCGGCAGAAATTCTAAAAAGCGCGGCACGGTTTGCGTCACCGTCAGGCTGGGCACGCCCCGTGCCTTAAGCAGTTCCTGCATGGCCAGGGCGCACGAAAAACCATCTCCGTCGGGATCCTTATGGGTGGTCAGCAGCACCCCCCGCGCCTGTGAAAGCATGCCGAGCAGTTCCGCCATGGACGCCGGGTTTAAATTATGCCGTAGCGGAAGGCTCATGATTTTGATTCAATGACTGAATTTTTTTAGCCAGGTCAACGCCGCGCTGAATACTGTCATCGTAAATAAAACGCAGTTCTGGCACAATGCGGGCTTCGACCCGCTGCCCCAGTTCGCGCCGGATAAAACCTGTGGCAGCCTCGATGGCTTGCTTGGCCTTGGCCCTGTTAAAGTTTTTTTCGTCCCAAACGCTGTAATGCACGCGGGCCACCGATAAATCTCCGGTCACTTCAACCAGAGTAATGGTCACCGCACGCAGGCGCCGGTCATTGATTTTGGTTTGCAGAATTTGGGCGATTTCTTCGCGAATGATTTTTGCATAGCGTTCAGAACGCGACATAAGAGCATCCCTGGCGCTTAGGCAGCCACAGGCTGGCTACTGCGCGGGGCTGGCTGGCGTTTTTTTTCAACTTTTTCATGACTGATCACCACATCCCCCGCTTGAGGGTCACTGTATTTGGAGATCACCAGACCGCACTCGAAACCTTCTTTGACCTCACGCACGTCTTCTTTAAAACGTTTGAGGCTGTCGAGCACGCTTTCGAGCACCACCTTGTCGCCGCGCAAGATGCGCAGATTTTGACCACGCTGCAACCTGCCACTGATCACCATGCACCCAGCAATCTTGCCCACGCGGCTGAATTCGAAAACTTGCCGAACCTCGGCACGCCCGCTTTCAACATCTTGGTACTCGATTTCAAGCATACCTTCCATGGTGAGTTTAATGTCGTCGATCATTTCGTAAATGATGTCGTAAATTTTGATCTCAATGCCTTCGTCTGCTGCCAGCTTGGCCACTTGAGTTGGCACCGGCACGCGAAAAGCCTGCACGATGGCATGCGATGCCTTGGCCAGCATGATATCGCTTTCGGTCACCGGACCCGTGGCATGCAAAATAGTGTTGAGCGAGACCACCTCGGTATTTAATTTTCCAAGGCTGGCTTGAATGGCCTCAAGTGACCCGCGCACATCGGCTTTGATCACCAGATTAAGATCCTTGGTTTTGCCTTCCTTAATTTGGCGCGACAAAAGCTCGAGACTGACCGAGGTCACCTTATGGGCACCTTCGCTTTGTTCAGATTCAGAACGCGTCTCGGCAATCTGGCGTGCCTGCCGGTCATCGGACACTACTTCTAAAAGATCACCCGCCTGTGGCACCCCATTGAGTCCCAGCAGTTCCACTGGCGCAGACGGCGTGGCTTCGTTTTGGGCATCGCCGCGCTCGTTTAGCATGGCGCGCACCCGACCATAAACCGAACCAATAACAAAGGGATCCCCGACCTTAAGCGTGCCGGTTTTAATCAGCACCGTAGCCACCGGTCCGCGCTGACTCGACAACTTGGCTTCAATGACCACGCCTTTGGCATGGCCCTGATAGCTGGCATGCAAATCCAGCAGATCTGATGTAAGCAGGATCATGTCTAACAGTTCGTCGACCCCCTGACCATTGATCGCGGAGACGGGCACCACCACGGTCTTGCCTCCCCAGTCTTCGGAGGCCAAATCGTGTTGGGCCAATTGCTGCTTAACGTTGTCGATGTTGGCAGAAGGCTTGTCAATTTTGTTGATCGCCACAATGATCGGTACGCGTGCCGCCCGCGCATGATTTAGGGCTTCAAGCGTCTGCGGCATCATGCCATCGTCGGCGGCCACCACCAGAATCACAATATCGGTGACCTGGGCGCCACGCGCACGCAAGGTCGTAAAAGCCTCGTGACCGGGCGTGTCAAGAAAAGTGATCTTGCGGTTTTTAACCACAACCTGGTAAGCCCCAATATGCTGGGTAATACCCCCCGCTTCTGAAGCAACCACATTGGCCGAACGTATCTTATCGAGCAGTTTGGTTTTACCGTGATCCACATGGCCCATGACCGTGACCACCGGCGGACGCAGTTTGAGTTCCTGGTTGCTGTCAATCAGCCCGTATTCGTGTTCGTCCACCACGCGGCGGGCCTTTTCTTCGCGGGTTTCTTTTTTAACATCAGTGATCAGCTCCACGCTATACACCTTGGCAATATCTTTAGCCATATTGAGATCGACCGGAGAATTTAGATTCAGAAACATGCCCCGCATCAGAAATTCTTTCATCAACACCGCCAGTGGGAGATCGATCAGCGTGGCCAGATCCTTAATCTGAACAGAAGTGCCCAAAAACTCTACCTGGCGCACAGGCCGGGTCTTGTATTGATCCTCGCTTAACGTATCCGGTGTCTGTAACTCATTGCTTTCGGTGGAATGTCCCTTGCGCTTACGTGAGCGCCGACGCATACGACCCATGGGCGGGGCAGCCGTACCCAGTCCGCCCAATTTAAACCCCGGCAGCTCTTCAGTGCCGCCACTGTCCTTGATTTCTTTTTGACGCCGCATGCGTTCACGGCGTTCAACACTGTCTAGTTTACGAATTAAATCAAGTTTAGAAACGGCCGGCCGTTTGGCAGATGCCGCAGCCTTACTGTCCGCAGCGGCATTTTCGCGGGCAGGAGGAGCTGGGGGCGCCACGGGTGCAGACGCAGGGCTTGGGGGAGCTGCCACCGGAGGAGTCACCACCGGAGCAGGCGCATTGGATCTGGCAGCCACCAAAGTGGTCAGCGGCGTAGGTTTAACCGGGGTCACTGCATCAGTGGAACTGACCGCCACAGGAGTGGACGCGACCACTTGTGCATCTGCTTCGGCCTTGGCCTGAACCAAGGCATCCACTTCGTGCTTTTTAACCACGCCAAAAATCTGCAAGCCCTTGGGTTTTGGCGGCGCAACGCTGGTTTGGGTTTTTTCTTTGACTTTTTGGGCGTAAAAATCGTCAACCGAACTTGAGTGACTCTTGAGACTAAGCCCAAGCGACTCCAGAATCGTCATGACTTCTTTGTTACTTTTGCCAAGTTGCTTCGCTAATTCATAAACCCGTATCATGACCTGTCTCCGCCCCGAATCAAATCCGGGGTTCTTAAACTTTATTATTCCGGCTGTCCCTCTGCCATCACGGTCGCTGGACTTGGCACGCCATCCGCTGGTATTTCATGCTGTTTTTCATTTTCTTTACGTTGTTGTTCTTTTTCACGTTCAATACGATCCACCAGAGAATCTTTGCGGATCTGGGTAATTTCGCTCATTTTTTCAGCGTATTCGGCTTCGGACAAGATGTCGATACGCCAGCCCGTCAGGCGGCTGGAAAGCCGTACGTTTTGACCACTGCGGCCAATGGCCAGCGACAGCTGGTCTTCAGCCACCACCACAATGGCCTCACGATCTTCTTCAGAAATAATGATGACATCTGACAACTTGGCAGGCTTCAATGAATTGTTAATGAACACGCGGGCGTTATCGCTCCACTCGATGATATCAATACGTTCATTGCTGATTTCACGCATGACGGCCTGAATACGTTGACCCATATGTCCCACACAAGTACCCACGGCTCCCACAGAACTGTCGTTGGAACGCACCGCTACCTTGGCCCGCTTGCCCGGGTCACGGGCTACGTTAACCACTTCGATAATGCCATCGGCAATTTCTGGGATTTCTTGATGAAACAGGTACTTGAGCAAACCCGGATGGGTACGGCTGACATGAATCACGGGTCCCTTGGGCGTTTGCTTGCACTCGAGCAGATAAATTTTGACCACCTGTTTGGGATTAAACACCTCATTGGGAATTTGTTCCGAGGGCGGCAGAATCGCTTCCACACGGCCCAGATTGATCAGGTAATGGCGGCCTTCTTCTTTTTGTATGGTGCCATTGACCACGGTGCCCTCTTTTTGCTTAAACTCGCCAAATATACCGTTTTTTTCGGCCTCGCGTATGCGTTGCACAATCACCTGTTTGGCGGTTTGCGCCGCCAAGCGTCCAAAATTGTCTGGCGTCACCTCGAGCTTGACCACATCACCCAGGCTGACCTCGGAAGCAAATTCACCCAGTTCCTGCAAACTGATTTCGGTCAGGGCATTCGTGACGGTTTCGACGACCATCTTATTGGCCAAAACCCGCATTTCACCTGTTTCCATATCAATGTCGACTTCAAGGTTATCGGTGTCTGGAAACTTACGTTTGCAGGCAGACAAAATAGCCATTTTGACCGTGTCGATAAGCACCTCTCGCGACACTCCGCGCTCATTTTCCAGCTGCATCAGAACTTGATTAAAATTATCAATTAATATCATATGCACACTCCATATGAACCAAAAAAGTGGGCCAAAAGCCCACTTCCATAAGGTCAAGAGTATGCTGCTTCACTTGGCCCGTCAAGAGGGCTATAAAATTTACAAAAGAATCAATACTTCTTTTTTGAGTTTTATCCGATGATAGATTAGAAAACAAAGTTTAAGAAAAGCAGGTGCCCTGTGGAAGAAGTTTCATTACAATCTCAAAACGAATCAAGTGCCGAGGCCATGGCGGTACCTTACGGTATTGATCCCGCGATATTAGCCGAACTTGAAAAAAACCGCGAGCTGCGCCAGATGGTGTCGCAGCATCTCGATCAAACATTTGAATTAGACATGAACGCCAATGGTTACGAGAAAATGGTTCAAACACTGACCGCAGCGCTTGAACCTTTGATGGCACAAGACCTCAACTGGCAAGCAGGCTTGACCCCCCCCATCACCCATTAAGTGAACCCACTCCGTTAAAGCGATTGAATTTTGATCATCTTGCGTGTGGCTGCAGTCACACGTACACGGTTGTCGATGGTGTGGCCAATGACCGCCACCACGCGTGCATGATCGCACAACAGCGGAATACGATCGCGCTCGTCAACAGGAACTTTTTTGTCGATAAAAAAATCTTTGATCTTTTTGCTACCCATGGAACCAAATGGAAAAAACCGGTCGCCCGCCTTACGGTTACGCAAACACAGGGATCCTTGCAAAAGCTCGTAATCAAGGTACAAGCTGGCGCGATCAGTCTTAAGCACTTCAAGCGGCGTATCGGTTTCTAAAAGTTCCACACTAAGCCGCACGCTGATTTCAGGAATGTATACCGCGCTGGGCAGTTGCAGCGGGTAGTTAAACTGCTCCACGTTGTCCGCTTCAAGACGTTCGGTCGTCAACAAAAGTTCTCCGTCCTGGTAATACGCCCACCGTGCTCCAGGCAGATCCAGCTGCCACGCCTGCGAAGATCCATGCAAGTGATCCACAATGTCAGCCACATGCTGCCACGTCAGCTGCTCTAAATTACCCAGGTGTTCAAAGGCATGCCGCACAAAACGCTTTTGCAAGTTGGCTGGCTGCGCACGCAATGGAGTGGCATTAAAGCGCACCGCATGCGGTGATTGTTCCAGCACCAGCGTGGGATAAATTTGCGCACACACATCAGACAAAAACGCCTCGTCTTCTGACAGCAAAGCCGCTGTGTGCCGCACCACCTGGCGAATATTGGGATTGTAGTCTTTTTCGAGCAGCGGCAGTAGTTGCATGCGCACCTTGTTACGCGTATACGAGGTGTCTTCATTGCTCTGATCGAGGATAAAGGTTAAATTGCGTTCTTTAAGAAAGTAGACAATTTCTTCGCGGGTCGTTTCGAGCAAGGGGCGCACCACATGCACCCCCGGCAGCAAGGGTCGCTTAATCGGAATACCTTGCAGTCCGCGCATGCCCGTGCCACGCAAAAGGCGCATGAGAATCGTTTCCACTTGATCATCGGCGTTATGAGCCAGAGCCACGGCTTGGGCATTGGCATCCTGCGCCACTTCGGAAAAAAACCGGTAACGCGCATCACGGGCCGTTTCTTCGATGCCCGTGCGGCGTTGGTCAGCCAGACGAGGCACGTCAACCGTTTTAACATGCAAGGGCAAATGCGTTTCTTTAGCCACCCGTTCTAAAAAGCGGACGTCCTCCTGCGAATCGGACCGAATACGATGATCGAGGTGTGCCAGCGCCAGGGTTAGATTCCACTGCGGGGCCAACGCCAAAAGAATATGCAACAACGACATGGAATCGGGACCGCCGGAAAGGCCAATGACCACGCGCTGCCCTTTTTCGAACAAGCCGTTTTCACGAATGATGGCGTCAATGCGATCTAGCAACATAGGTTCCTATACTTTCTTCATACAGCTTCAGCAGCCGATCGGCAATATGTCCCAGGTCAAAACAACGGGCGCGATCCTGTGCCGCCTGCGAAAGACGCATGATTTTGGCTGGATCCTTAAGCAAGTCTTCTAGGGCCCGGATCCAGGCATGCACCGCTCCCGGTTCAATCAGCATTCCCGCCTGTCCGTTGTCTAAAACCTCGCGATATCCAGGCAAATCCGAGGCCAATACGGCTGCCCCCGCCGCCATGGCCTCAACCAGCACAATGCCAAAACTCTCCCCGCCCGTCGATGGCGCGCAAAATACATCGGCATCCTGGTAGGCCCTGATGAGGGCATTTTGAGGCACCCGTCCCAGAAAGGCCACGTGATTGGGAGCCCCTTTAATGGGCGGCGATCCCACTACCGTCAGGCGCAAACGGTCACCGAAACCGCGTTTTTCAAGACTCCGAAAGGCTTCAAGCAAAATCGGCAGACCCTTGCGCGGCTCGGGACGCCCGACAAACAACAGGTTGATCCATTTTGAGACCTGGCTGTGTTTTTCGCGCGGGGCATAGGCGGCCACATCCACTGGATTGCCAAGACATTCGACTGGAACCTGGGGCCCAAGCACCATACGGGCAGTGCTTTCAGCGGCTTGCGAAACAGCCACAACACGGCAGAGTTTGCTAGTTAAACGCCTAAGCAAAGGCCTGGCAAAGCGGTAAAACGGATTGTTGGGAAAGTAGGCATGAAAAGTAGCCAATACCGGCACCTCATCCTGCATCAGCGCCGGATAGTTTGCCAGAGGAACCAAGGGCTCATGTATATGAATAATGTCAGGCTTAAAGGCTTTGATGGTCTGCTGCATTCTGCGCCAAGCCAAGGGATGGAGCGCAAGATTAGCCACAGAACCATTGGCCGCAAACGCCCGGCTGGGACCCAGGCTGTAAAAAGAAACCCCTGCTGCCAGTGCCTCCCCAGGCTGGCCGGGAGCCACTACTCCGACCTTATGTTGTTTCTTCGAGAAGGCCTCTGATAATTGGCGTATATGGTGGTTAACGCCCCCAGGAATATGCCAAGCGTAGGGGGACACCAGCAAAATCCGCAACGCCATGGGGACAGTCTACCAGAGGTCCGTAAGGGGCTAAAAAGACTAAGCCCCTCTTATGCACGTGGCACAAGAGGGGCTTAGCAATAGATAGATTCAGGTAAAGTCTTAGGTAAGATTGTCTCTTACTGTTCCCAGCTTGGTGTTGGCGTTGGTACCAATGGCTTGCAAGGCTGCCACGCAAACAACTGCAATCAGAGCAGCAATCAAGGCATATTCCACAAGACCTTGACCTTCTTCTTCCCTGACAAAGCGTTTAATAAGTTCCATATTAGTTTTCCTCCTCTCGCTTGATTTACTTACTTTTACCAACCTGACTTCTTCTGAAGCGGCTGATACATGTCAAATTCCCAAATAATTCAATATATAAACATTAATTAAGCCAATAAAGTTTTATTAAAAAAACGTAAAAAAATATTTGTCGATATATCCAAAAAAAGTGTTACAATAAAAACCACAAATGATATTTGAATTGCCAGAAGTAGAAACAATTGTCCGTAACGTAGACCGAAACCTGAAAAATCAGGTTGTTCAGGAAGTTGACGTGCGTATTCAAGGCCGTAAGGCCCTGGCCTTGGTTAAGTGGGCCCTGGCCTTAAAAGGCAAAAAACTGATGCAGGCCCGGCGGCGCGGGGCGCACATTATATTGGATTTCTCTGACGGTCAAAGCCTGCTGGCGAATTTAGAAACCGATAAACAGCTGGCCTGCGTACCCTCAAATAGTGTGCTTAGCGAACAGACACAGGTAGTGCTTAAATTTCAAAACATCCAGCGGGAACTGCGCTTTAATGATGTATCCAAATTTTCGTTTCTCAAGCTGCTCGACAGCCGATCCATTGAAAGCGTGGCCCCCATTAAAAATCTGGGGCATGAACCCCTGCAAATTTCGGTCAAAGATTTTCAAGATACCCTGGCCAAATGGCCCCAACGCCAGGTCAAGAACCTACTCATGGATCAGAGCGTGATTGTAGGCATCGGTGCCATGTACGCCGATGAAGTCTTGTTTAGAGCTAAAATTCACCCGTCCGAAAAAGTAAAAGATATTCCCTTTCCGCGCATGGACAAGTTGCATCATGCCATCTACCACGTGCTTGAGTTGGCCATTACACATGGTCAAACCCCGCTGACCGATGGTGCCGATGAACGGGTTAAACCTGAACGTTTTCAGTCGACCTTGCAAGTTTACGGACGCGAGGGACAGGTCTGCGTACGGTGTAAAAAAGCATCTATTCAAAAAATTAAGATCAGCCAAAAGATAAGTTATGTCTGTCCTTATTGTCAGCCGTTACGCGAAAAATAGCTGTAAACGTCAAATTCCCCCACCCGATCAATCAGAAAATAGTGTTCATGCACCCATGCCAGCACGGGTGTGCTGATCCGCGTGTGGTACACACTGTCACGGTGATTGATGACCAAACCCGGTGGTTGGGCGCGTAAATTGGCCAGCAAAGCATCCACATCGGCAGCGGTGCGCAAGCCCAAAGCCGTATTATGAAATCGAAAGCGGTTGGGCGCACCCGAAAGAAAATAAAGTTCAGCATTGTTTGGAAACGCAAATAGGCCCGTTTTTCCAAAGGTGTGAATCAGCTCGACCAAACGTGTGTATTCCTGACAACTTTCGGCGGGCATCCAAAGCGGCGCGCGGACAAGTGCCGTGCAGCGCAGCAACGCAAGCCGTTCCCCCGCCACGGTGCTTAAAAAATACCGCGTGCGGAACTGCTGCCCGGCCTGGTAAAAAGTTCCGACAAAAATCATCAGGCCGGCCAAACCCATGACCATACGCCGCAGCATTCCGGACATGTCAACGCACAGCCACAACAAGGCGCAGAGTGATAGGCCCGCCGAATAAAACAGATAAATGGGTGTTTGATTAAACACCGAAACCGGCGCATAAAATAAAGCCAGCCACGGCAAGACGGCTTCTGTGGATGCGCCGACACGCTGTCTCTGCCGCCACAAAGCAACTCCATTTAAAAACGCCAAACCCGGCAGCATGGCCCAAAACAGCGCATTCAGTATCCGTGGACCCGAACAGACCGTATGGACACTCTGCCAGGCCGCACTTAAAAAATAGGTATAGCTCCATTCTTTGAGATGGGGTAAGGCCGGAATGTTTAATGCATCTCGGATGGTATCGACATACCAGTACCACAGCGATCCATGCCATACGTGATACGCCAAAAGCGGCGCAAAGGCCAGGAGCGCGCCCGCCGTTAAACCCAGACCCATTTTACCGATCTGCACCGGGGAAACGCTGACCCGTGAGATCGAACTCACCCCTACCGCACAGGGCCAAAAACCAAACAGCATAAAACCCAGCATGTCACTGCTCTTGTAAAAATACCCGACCAGCAAAAATACCAAGCCCCCCAGCAATATCTGTCCTGGCAAGCGTTGCCTGGTGTTGAGCACTTGCCGTTCTGAAACCAGCAAATACGAAAACACAGCCATCCCGGCAAAGAGGCCGCTTAACTGCCGAAAAAGAAAAAGGGTCATCAGCAAAACACCTAATGGAATGTAGAACGCGGAATGTGGAATGTGGAATAAAAAACTTGATGGATGACCGGGTTCCTGATGAACTGTTCCGCGTTCTAGCAAATAAATGATCCATACCATCAAGAAGAGCGCATACCAGTTTGGCGTCGGGTTCATAAATTGGATCCACGAAAGCGCCAAAAGTGAAAACGCCGCCGCCAGCGCCACACCGCCACCACGGGATAAAAACATACGGTACATCAGCCAGGTTTGAAAAAAAGCGCAAAACATCAGGGGGTAACGCAGGCTAAGCAGGTTGCGTCCAAAAACCTTAAGGGCCGCTGCGTTTACAAAATGCACGTATCCCATGTGCCACTCATGAATGTCGCGGTGCAAGACCTCGCCATCCAGCAGACGTTCGGCGCTATGCGCATACTGGCCTTCGTCGTAAGGCAACCAAAAGCGGTCGTGAAAAAACCACAACAAAAGTGCCGTGCCTGTTAAGACCAGGATCATGCTACTGACGGCCATGACGCGCGTAGCCGGGCTGGGGTACGACACGCCCTAAAGCGCCTTTATTTGAAACATGTCAAAATGCGCCAAACCCATTTTTTGCAAACGGAACTGCATTGCCGTATACAGCACCCCCAGGCCGTAAATCAGGCTGCGTTTAAAATTGATCGACGACGCTTCAGGAAAATACTTGGTAGAGCATGACAGCTCGCCAATGTTAAAACCGGCATAGATCGCCTGCGCCAGCATCTGGTTGTCAAACACAAAATCGTCCGAATTGGCCTCGATCGGAAGCGCTTCAAGCACTCGCCGCGAAAAAGCGCGATAGCCGGTGTGGTATTCAGAAAGCTTGTGCCCCAGCAGGAGATTCTCGACCAAAGTCAAAAAACGGTTGCTGACATATTTATAGTAAGGCATTCCGCCTTTAAGGGCTCCCACGCCTAAAATACGCGAGGCCAGTACAATGTCGAACTCGCCGATGGCCACCATGCTGGCCATGGCCGTAATCAGCTTGGGCGTGTACTGATAGTCGGGGTGCAGCATGATAACGACATCAGCCGTTAGGTCGAGTGCCTTACGGTAGCACGTCTTTTGATTGCCGCCATAGCCACGGTTGCGGTCATGGCGGATCACATGCCGTATACCCAAGGCCTGCGCCACAGTCACGGTGTGATCACGACTGTGATCGTCGACCAACACCACATCGTCCACAATGTCGGGAATTTCGGCATACGTCTGGCGTAGGGTTTTTTCGGCGTTGTAGGCTGGCATCACGACAACAATATATTTGCCGTGGATCATACAAGTAAGCCCTTGCCACTGCGAAAAAGCCACAGAGACAGTACAAGCATGCCCGCCGTTGCCACGGCGATGACTGAAAAGCTTAAAGCAAAGGCCACATCGGTGACGCCCAAGATCGAATGCCGAAAGGCGTTGATAATGTAGAACAAGGGGTTCAAATGCGAGAGCAGGCGCGCCCATCCCGGCAGCATGTCCACCGAATAAAAAACGCCGCCTAAAAAAATCAGCGGCGTCAGCACAAAATTGGTCATCACCGATAATTGATCCCAATTGCGCGCCAGCTGCGCATTAATGATGCCAAAGGCTGAAAACAAGGCGCATACCAGCAGCATCAGCACTCCCGTCCAAAAAAAAGAGTCCATCACATAACCGACCATCAGCCATGCCACACCCGTGACCACCACGCCCACCGTGACCCCCCGCAGCATTCCCCCAATGATAAAGGCACCCACCAGTTCTGCGGGCGTCACGGGCAAGATTAAAAAGTTTTCGATGCTTTTTTCCATTTTACTCATAAACATGGAACTGCTTGAATTGGCGTAACTGTTGTTGACCACCGCCATCATGATTAAACCCGGCACAATAAAAGCAGTGTAAGCCACCCCATGAACGGTGTGGATATGCGCTCCCAGAGAGTAGCCAAACACGGCAATATAAAGTGCTGTGGTTACCATGGGCGGAAAAATGGTCTGCAGGGCCAAACGCATAAAGCGGTGGTTTTCATGCCTCATCAGGGTTAAAAAACCGCGCCTCATGGCCGCTCCTGCGGGGTCGTAGCCATTTCAGATTTTTCAATCTGTTGAATACTCATGCCGGTCAAGGTGACAAACACATCTTCGAGCGTGGCCTGGGCATGTTTTTTCAAAAGCTGCTGGGGTGCCCCAAGCTCGATCATCTGCCCATGATGGATGACACCCACGCGGTCACACAAGAGTTCTGCCTCGTCGATATAGTGCGTGGTAAGCAAAATGGTGACCCCTTCTTCACGATTGATACGTCGCAAATAGGACCATAGTTCGTAACGCAGTTCTACGTCGAGTCCGGCGGTAGGCTCGTCTAGGATCAGCAACTTGGGCTGTCCCATGAGAGCCCGCGCAATCAAGACCCGTTTTTGCATGCCGCCCGAAAGTTTCATAAAAGGGTCGCGGCGTTTTTCGTACAACTTAAATTGCCTAAGCAGACTCTGGGCGCGTTCGCGCGCCTGTCCCTGTGCCAGACCATAGTATCCGCCCTGAAAACAAAGCAATGTTTCAATTGGAAAAACGCGTTCGAGGTTAACTTCTTGCGGGCTAAGCCCGATCTGTTGACGGGCCTGCAAAAAATCGTGCACGGTATGAAAACCAAACACACGCACATCACCGTGCGAGGCGCGTGTCAGGCCTACAATGCAATGGATCAGCGTGGATTTTCCGGCACCATTAGGTCCCAAAAGTCCAAAGAATTCTCCTTGCGGAATATGCAGATCTAAACCACGCAGGGCTTCAACATGTCCGTAGTTTTTTTTAAGGCCCTGCACGTCTAGGGCAAGCATGCCGTTCATCGTAGCATGATCATTTTTCCGCGGGCGCGCGCCACCTCGCCTCCGCTTGAAGTGGCTGTAATCGTGAATGGATAGGTGCCATTGGGCAAGCGCGTTCCGTTGTCGTCCTTACCATCCCAAGTATCCACGTTGTAGTACCCCATGCTCCCCTTGCTGTAGCTTAAACTGCGCAGCAAGCGGCGATTGAGTCCGTAGATACGAATGACCATGCTGGCTGCATCGGTAATCTGGTAGGCAAAGGTGGCGCTCTCGATATCCAGGTTAAAGGGATTGGGATAGGTTAAGACCGCTGATCCCGGTCCACTGGGGCCAAAAATAGCAAAGCTGCTTTGCACATCGGACAGCGTGGTCATGTTTACGGTGATATTGAATGCGCTGGCATTGGCCGAAATATCTTCGGCATACACACGCAGACGGTACTCGCCCGGCAGGTTGTAATAATCGGAACTGGGCCAGTTGTAGGTTAAGGTTCGCTGGGCATTGTAAGTAACCAGATTTGAGGTGATGTCGTAGGTCAGGGTGTTGCCAAAGATATCGGTGATGGCTATTTGAAGGCTGGCTGTGACCGTTTGCACATTGTCGATCACCGAAATTTCCTGGCTACGGTAAAGCGACACGTGATCTCCCGCATTAAGATTGTAGTTAATGCTGGGTCCACTGACATCGTTGAGCAAGGTTGTAAAGTAATTGCTGGGTGCCGTGGACGGCGTGGTAATGTCGTTGCTGGGGTTATAGTCGCGCGCCTGCCAGTAGTACCAGATGTCCGAAACGGTAAAACTTGGCGTGGGGATAATGGCCTGCACCGAAAAAGACCCGATCACCTGGGCATCCACCGACAACCAATCGGTGACCGGGGTGGTGTTGTTTTCAACAAATCAGTAGTAAAGGTTGGCCGATGGCAAGAGGTCAGACAAGTCGCCAAAATCAAAGTTATCGCTGATGTCGGCC
>JAHFDA010000077.1 GCA_023249225.1 bacterium | reverse complement strand
ATTCATCCAAAAACTAGAAATCGAAACGGGTTAACTACTGACTTGTCCTTGCAAAGTGTAAAAGATAGGCTTTAAGTTGTGGTAAATATACGCCAGGCTATTTTTTTAGACCGTGACGGTACACTCATTCACGAAAAAAACTACACCAAAGATCCAGCCGATATCGAATTTGTCGCCGGAGTTTTTCCTCTGCTGCGGCAGGCGCGGGCCCAGGGTTGGCAGCTGGTGGTGATCACCAACCAGGCTGGGGTGGCCCAGGGTCTAATGACCGAGGCCGAGGTGCGATATTTTAACGCCATCATGTGCGTACAGCTTCGGGCGCAGGATGTTATTCTCGATGGGATCTATTTTTGTCCGCATCATCCCAGCAAGGGTTTTGCTCCCTACGTGACAGATTGCCACTGTCGTAAACCCAAACCCGGCATGTTGCTGCAGGCGGCCCGTGAACTTGGGATCGACCTCAAAAAGTCATGGATGATTGGCGACCGCCGTGCCGATATCGAAGCCGGTTGGAATGCAGGCTGCCGATCAATTCTGGTCAAAACGGGTTATGGGGCCGAAACGGCCGGAAATCTCTCGAGTTGGTCGCGCTTGCCCGAACAGATATGCGTCGATCTGGCGGAGGCGCTGGACTGGGTGGCCGCAAAGGACAAGTGACCGGCCCGATTCTGGTTTAATAATAAGTGTGTGGACATCACGCTGGTTTCTAATGGATATGGCGAAGACCACCTGGCAACCGCGTTAGGTCAGGCTCTGATGGCCACTGCGGAAGGCCAGGTCGTTCCGCTAAGGCTTCAGGCCGCTGCGCTGGTGGGCGATGGATGGGCTTATCGCCAGGGGTTTGCGCCGGACATGCTGATACCGCTTCCGGTTAAAACTTTTCCGAGTGAAGGATTTTTACGCACGCCTGCCGATTGGCTTAAAGATCTCAAGGCCGGGCTTATGCAGCAGGTGCTTGCGCAGCGCCAGCGCCTGGGCCGTGTGCGTGCGGGTACAGTGGTGGCAGTCGGTGATTTTTTTGCGTTGTGGATGGCGCGGACAGTCCGGGCTCAAAAATGGGTGTTTGTGCCTACCGCCAAATCTGACCGCTTTCAACCGCATCTTTCCATTGAAAAGTTTTTCATGCGGCGCTGGTGCCAACAGGTGTTTGCGCGTGACCCGGAAACTGCCGAAGCGCTCCAACACCAGGGCATTGCGGCTGAATATGTTGGCAATCTCATGATGGATTGCCTGGACGGGGCGGGCGAGATTTCAGACCTTCAAGATGCGCAACAAGTCTTGGGGATACTCCCTGGTAGCCGTCACGAAGCTTATACTAATCTGGCGCTGCTGCGCGAAACGCTCCAATACCTTCATTCCAGGCATCCCGAGCTTAAATTTGTGCTGGCCTTGCCACCCAGTCTCGATGAAACCTACGTCCAATCGATTCTGGGTTACCAGCTGCCAGTGATCTTATGCCGCGACAAGTTCAAGCAAGTGCTTGAAGCTTCTACGGTGGTATTAGGCATGGCCGGTACGGCCAATGAACAGGCGGTGGGCCTGGGCAAGCCGGTGGTGTGTTTTCCGGGTAAAGGTTTGCAAACCACACGTCTGCGTTTCGAGGAGCAGGCTAAATTATTGCTGGGAGGCGTCTACGTCACTGATGGACCCATACAGGCTGCTGAAAAAATTCAGTTTCTGCTTGATCATGTGGAGCAACTCCAGCTTCACCGCAATTTGGCCGAAAAAGCCATGGGACAGCCTGGCGCAGCGCAGCGCATGGCCGCAAGGATTCTTGCGCTTGGCTGAAGATATCCACATTCCCAAGCTGCCTGATCCAGCCGAGGATCCCATGGGTTGGATGCTTTGGACCAAATATCTGCACCCTAAACAAAGTGTCCAGTTCGAACGCGACGATGGTTATCGCGATGACGACGCCTTTGCCGATGTGGCCTTTTATCCATACAAAAAGTTTTATCACATCGAGCGCCGCTGTTTGTCGCAAATGGATGGGCTCACGGTGCTTGATGCTGGCACAGGGGCGGGGCGGGCCAGCCTGTACTTTCAAAACCGCCGTAGAGCAGCGATTGCGGTGGACATATCCCCCGGGGCAGTCAGCCTGGCCAAGACCCGTGGTGTACTTGAGGTACACCAGATGTCAGTTTTAGATCTAACTGCCAACGATGCCCGTTGGGAAGCCATCATTATGATTGGCAATGGCACCACCGTGGCGCGCTCCTTAAAGGAATTGGGCCTTATGCTTGAGCACTTGCGTAAAATATCCAGGCCGGGGACGCAACTGGTCATAACCTCGCTGGATATTCACGATGCAGCGCCAGAACATCATCTACGTTATCAGCAAGCACAAAGTGCCAAGGGGCACTACGCCGGAGACTTTAGCTTGCGTTACCATATCGGTTCCCAAACTTCGGGATGGTTGTCTGGCGTGTTGGTGGATCCCTCCACTTTATATGGTTTGCTTGAGGATACAGGTTGGCATGTACGGGCCCGTTTCCAGCATCCGCTCGAGCTTCCGCTCTATGGTATGATCGCAAATTAACGTTATGTTTTGGCGTATGTTTCGTTATTTAGCGCCGTATAAACGGCGTTTGGCACTGGCTTTGGCGCTCAATTTAACTTTTGCCGCTGCCAACGGTTTTTTTATGCCATTGATGCGCGACATTGTGAATGCGGTGGGTAGTAAAAACACCACGCTGGTAAGTTTATTTGTGTTTTATCTTTCGGCGTTATACGCGATCCGCACTTTTGCCGACGTGGCCCAGCGCTATGTCATGAGCTGGATAAGCCACCGGGTCATGATCGACATGCGCATGGATATGTATCAGCATATTCACTCGCTTTCACTCGATTTTTTTAAGCGTTTCCGCCACGGCGATCTGATCAACCGGGTGTTTAACGATATCAGCGGTGTGCATGCGGTGGTGGTCAGTGCCTTTCAGACCGCTATTCCGCAGACGCTGACTTTGTTTGTGGTCACCGGCTACTTGCTGCACCTCAACTGGCGGCTGGCAATCATTGTATTGCTGGTGCTTCCGGTGAGCCTGTATGTGATCAGTTATTTTGCAAAACGCTTGCGCCTGGTGGCGGGGCAAATACAGCGCAAGTCAGCCGACCTCACGCATATCCTGCACGAAGCCTTGTCTGGCATCCGCGTGGTACAGGCCTACACCATGGAAGATTATGAGGTCGATCGTTTCCGGCGTCATAACGAACGCAATTTTGTCATCAACATGCGAGGCACGCGCCTGACAGTATGGCGCGATCCCATTATTTCGCTTCTGCAGTTTACCGCCATCACCGGTGTCATCTGGTATGGATGCCTAGAAGTGGTCTGGGGCCACATTTCATCGGCCAATCTCATGTCGTTTATTTTAGGCATCTTTATGCTGATCGATCCCGTGCTGGCATTGTCAGAGTTGTACACGCGTGTGCAGCAGAGCATGGCCAGTGCCGAGCGCGTGGGCGTGATTTTTGACAGCGTACCGGCGGTGGCCCAGGTGCGTAGCCCACATGTTTTTAAAACCCTGCAGGGTGCCGTTGAGTTTAACCGTGTATCTTTCTCCTACGCGCAGGAAGAAGGCCTGGTGCTCAACGATGTATCGTTTACGGCCCAGCCCGGAGAGCTTATCGCCTTGGTGGGCCCGAGCGGCGCCGGAAAAACCACCTTAGGAAATTTGATTCCACGTTTTTATGATCCCACGGGCGGTGTCATTTGCATCGACGGCCATGACCTGCGCAAAGTATCTTTGCGGTCTTTGCGCGATTTTATTGCCATTGTGCCCCAGGACACCTTTTTATTTTCAGGTTCCGTGCGCAGCAATATTGCTTACGGTAAGCCCGATGCCGATATTGAAGAAATCATGGCAGCCGCCAAGCAAGCCAATGCCCACGAATTTATTTTGCAATTTCATCGCGGCTACGCCACCAAGGTAGGTGAAAAAGGGATGCGCTTGTCGGGCGGCCAGCAACAGCGCGTGGCCATTGCCCGAGCCCTGTTGCGTAATCCTAAAATTCTCATCCTTGATGAGGCCACGTCGGCCTTGGACAGCGAGTCAGAAGCCTTGGTGCAAGATGCCATGCATAAACTCATGCAGGGCCGCACCACCTTTGTGATTGCCCACCGGCTGTCCACGGTTCGAAAAGCCGATAAGATTCTGGTGCTCGACAAGGGCTGTGTCGCCGAATGCGGAAACCATGAGGCGCTCTACGCCCAGGGCGGTCTTTACCGGCGTCTGTGCGATTTGCAGTTTAACGCCGACGATTACCACGCCCGTCAGGCATGATGCTCGCGTTTTGCGCCGGGGGCACTGGCGGACATATTTATCCAGCCTTGGCAGTGGCGCAGAGCTTACCTGAAGCACAGGTCTTGTTTGTGGGCAGCGATCAGCGTCTTGAGGCCCAGCTGGTGCAGGCGCACGGCCATGCTTTTTATGGTTTTCCGATCCGGCGGGGTCATCCAGGCAGCTGGGTAAGCGCGTGCGGGCCCGTGATGCGTTTATTTCAGGAAAAAAAAGTAACCGCACTGCTATGTTTTGGAGGCTACGTGTGTTTGGCAGCGTTTATTGCGGCGCACATGCTCGACATACCGGTTATTCTGCATGAACAGAACAAGGTGCTGGGGCGTTTTAACCGTGCCTTGGCCCCTTGGGCGCGGAGGCTGTGTTTAAGTTTTCCGGACACGCGCGGTGCCGAACGTTTGATGCACCAGACCGTGACCGGCTGTCCCGTGCGTCTGACAGAAAGCGCTGTGCTGCAATCACCGTCCAGTGACGAGGCCTGGATGTCTGCCCTTGATGCTTCGCAGCCGTTGTTGCTCATCATGGGTGGATCGCAGGGGGCGGCGTTTTTTAATGCTTCCGTGGAATGGCTGCTGAAAAATTCAGCGGCTTTTGCCGGGCAGATCTTGCTGATTACTGGCCAGGGTGAATGGCCCGCTTTTGCAGGCGGTCAGGCACAAGGCACGCAGGTGTTTTGTGTTTCACAAGGCGTGTTGCGGATTGTGGCCGTTCCCTATGTGCACGCGATGGAAAACTTGCTGACGCGCTGTCGCATGTTCGTGGCCCGGGCGGGGGCCAGCACACTGGCCGAAATGGCCCTTTATGGCATTCCCGGACTGGTGGTGCCTTATCCCTATGCCACAAATTTCCATCAAGATGCCAACGCCAGGCATTATCAGGCCGGCGGGTCCATTGCAGTTTTACCGCAAAAAGGGTTGCTGCCAGACATGTTATGGAAACAGCTTGGTCAACTTTGGCAGGATTCTGAAAAACTTAAGGGCATGGCCAGCGCCATGCGCTCGATGGCCTGCCCAGATGCTGCGCAACGCGTGCTAGAATGTTTTAGATCGGTCGGAATTCATGGAATTAACGCCCAATAAACATATCCATTTTGTTGGAATCGGCGGGGTTGGCATGTCAGCCATTGCCCAGGTCTTGCTCGAAAAAGGTCTGCGGGTTACCGGTTCAGACAAGCACGAAAACATTTATACCATCCGTTTGGCGGCTTTGGGTGCCAAGATTTTTGTGGGCCACCAGGCCCAGTACGTGCGTGGCGCTGAAGCCCTGGTATACAGTTCCGCCATTCGTCCTGAAAATCCCGAATTCAAATATGCTAAAAAAAATCAAATTCCGATCATCCCGCGTGCGCGTATGTTGGGGTACTTGCTTTCCGAGGCCCAGCGTTCCATTGCGGTGACGGGCACACATGGTAAAACCACCACCTCTGCCATGGTCACCATGCTCTTGCGGGCGGCGGGGCATCGGCCCACGTTTATGGTGGGGGGCGAACTGAATGAACTGGGCACCAATGCTGCGCTGGGTGATACACATTTTGCAGTGGCCGAGGCCGACGAAAGCGATGGCTCATTTTTAGAGTTAAAGCCGCACATCGAGATCATCACCAACATGGAGATGGAACACTGCGACTTCTATCCCACCATGGATGATGTGTACCGCGGTTATGCCAAGTTTGTTGAATGTCTGTCGGTGGATGGCCGTCTAGTGCTACAGGGCGACCACCCCAATGCACAGACCTTTCTCAAACGCCTGGGCGACCGCGCCATAGAAACCTTTGGCTTTGACCCCGAATGCTGTGATCTATGGGCGGATCAGATTACTTATCCCCGTGGCAAAACGCGTTTTTGCGCCCATCAGGCTGGACGTTGCCTGGGGGAAGTTGAACTGCAGGTGATTGGACGGCACAATGTGCTGAACGCGCTTGCAGCCATGCAAGTGGTCATGCGCGAAGGGGTGCCTTTTGACGTGGCGGCGGCGGCGCTGGGCCAGTTTACGGGCACCAAGCGGCGTTTTCAGTTTATCGGACAAATGGGCAACATCGCCATTTACGACGATTATGCGCACCATCCCACCGAAGTCGCCACCACGTTGGAAGCTGCAAAAAATTCGTTGCAGCGCCGCGTCATCTGTGTTTTTCAGCCACATCGTTTTAGTCGGGTGCAGGCCTTGCGCGAGCAGTTCCGCCATTGTTTTGATATCGCTGACGAAGTCATTGTCACGGCCGTATATTCTGCCGGTGAAGATCCCATTGACGGCGTGAACGGCGAATTGCTGGCAGAGACCGTGCGCGAGAGTGGCAAATCAGTGCATTTTATTAACCGCAAAAATCTTATCCCAGATTACTTGCTTTCGCAGGTGCTCAAGGCCGGCGATGTGCTTCTGGTGATGGGCGCAGGCGACATTCATACCGTGGCCAAAGAGACGCTGCATCGGCTCAAAAAACAAAACAAAATTTCTGGAGTGGCCGCCCAAGCCATTCTGCCGCCAGCGGTTTTTCCTGCTCCGGTGGCGGTTTAAACTTTTGTTGATGGCGTGTCCCTTTGAAACCCAGGTGCCGCTGGCCAAGCATTGCACCCTGCACGTAGGGCCGCTGGTTCCGCGCCTGTATTTTCCCGAGGATACAGCCCAAGTCCAGGAGCTTATGCGTGTGCAGGCGGCGCGTTTCTGGATCGGTAACGGTTCAAATGTGTTGTTTCTACCCGCGCTGGCCAATGAGCACATGGTCAAGCTTGGAAAAAATCTTAGCCAGCACCATTTTTCTGGATCAAGCTTGTGGGCCCAGGCCGGGGCCATGTTGCCGCGGCTTTTAAACGAGGCCTGTGAGCGTGGCCTGTCGGGTCTCGAAATGTGCACAGGTGTTCCGGCATCGGTCGGCGGGGCGGTGGCCATGAATTTTGGGGCCTATCAGCAGGAATTATCGCAATTTGTGACCACGGTGACGGCCGTCGATCCCAGTGGGGCGGTGCAAACACTTACGCGTGAACAATGCCAGTTCAGTTATCGTAGCTCTATCTTTCAACGTGGGGCCTGGTGTGTCACCGAAGTGGTGTTTGAACTTGTTCCCACCGAATCAGCGCGCGTGGCGGCGGCCATTGAGGCCAACCAGTTGCGCCGTAAAAAAATCACGCCGCCGTATCCCAATACCGGTAGCGTCTTTAAAAATCCGCCGGGTCAGGTCACCGGTCGCATTATCGAAGAGCTGGGTCTGCGAGCCTACCGCGTGGGTGATGCTGCGGTGTGGAAGGATCATGGCAACTACCTGGTTAATCTTGGTGCCGCTTCACCCCAAGACTGTCTGGCGGTGATCGAACACGTCGAGCGTGAGGTCCTGGATCAACGCGGAATCAAGCTTGAGCGCGAGATCAGAGTTCTAGGATAGAATATTTTTGAAGTGCTTAGCCCTGCTCCGTCTTTAGATTGGGATGCCTTGTTAACGCAGACACGCGCACGTTTTTTACGGGTCGGCGTGATTTGCGGCGGAGTATCGAGTGAACGCGAGGTATCGCTGCGCAGTGGTAAAAACGTACAGGCCGCCCTGAAGCGGCTGGGTTGGGATGCGCTTTTGATTGACCCTGGTGAAGCGCTTCGTTTTCCAGAGGTTGATGTGCTTTATAACGTATTGCATGGCCGTTGGGGCGAGGACGGCATTTTGCAGGGTTATCTTGAGCTTTGGCAACGGCCTTATACGGGACCGGGCCTAGGTGGCTGTGCTTTAAGCTGGAACAAATGGGTCACACGCGGTTTGCTGCAACAAGCCGGATTACCAGTCAGCAAGGGTGGCCGTGTGCAGACGGTGCATGACTTGCCGCCACGCTTTCCAGTCATGGTCAAACCGGCCTGTGAAGGCTCCAGTGTGGGGGTGGTTTACGTACCCGACCAGGCACATTGGGATGCTGTCATAGCGGAACTTTTAAAAAATTTTTCTGATTTGTATTGGGAGACTTATGTCAAAGGCCGCGAAATTACCATTGGCGTGCTGGGGCCGGCCAGTGGTCCCTGGGCCATGCCCATTTTAGAAATTAAACCCAAAAAACTTTTTTACGATTATGAGGCCAAGTACACCCCGGGCTTAACCGATTTTGAAGTCCCGGCTCATTTTTCGGCGGGTGATACCAGACGTTTGCAACATTTGGCAGTCGAAGTCTTTCGAACCCTGGGCTGCCGCGGTGTCGGGCGAGTGGATATGATGGTGGCTTCAGATGGAGAACCGTATGTACTGGAACTCAATGCTTCGCCCGGTATGACAGATCTTTCAGACTTGCCTGCCGAAGCGGCTGCCATGGGCTGGACCTATGACCAACTGGTCTTGTACATACTGTCACTTGCGACACTTGATCTGCAGCGTTAGCGTGCTATGAAGTACCACCGTTCAGGGAATCCGCGTCGCACCAATATGCACCGGTTAAAACGTGTGCAGCAGCTGGCTCTGTGTGTGCTTGTGGGGGTGCTTGCGTCCGGACTCTTTCATTTATTTTTGCGGGTACCCTATTTTTTTGTGACTGACGTGCGTGTCAGTGGTAACCGCCTGATACCCGATGCCGTGCTGCTTGAAAAGGCCTTGCCTTATATGGGAGCGCACCTATTACGGGTGGACACTCGGGCACTTGAAAGTCATATCAAGGGTTTTTATCAGGTCCAATCTGTCCGTGTGCGGCGGCATTGGCCCGGACGGATCGATATAGAAGTGGGTGAAGAACCAGCCTTGGTGGGCATGGTTTTAGAAGGCGATGTGAAGTGGATTGATCATAAGGGCAGGGTACTCAATACTTTTGGAGATGTGGGCCGGGTCGATTTTTCGGAAGTGCCCGTGGTACAAGGGGTGCCTCGGTCGGCTTTTTTAGAACAAGGTTTGCGTCTGCAAGCGGCCTGGCTGGCGGTCATTACCCAAGTGGTGGGCGTATTGCCACAAAAGCAAATGACGTTGGCGTTTCGTTCGCCTGACGATGTGGTGCTGTATTACGAAGGTTCGTTGGCAGTATTTTTAGGTTCGCCGACAGATCTGGAAGTTAAGCTGACACGCTTGCGCGGATTGCTCCATTATGTGGACCATACTATGCTAGAATACGTGGACATTCGGTTTCCAGAACGCACAGTAATCAAACCAATGCAAAAGGAACCTTGGGGGCATGACGCATAACGGATCGCACAACAGCAGTTTGGTGTTAGGACTTGACATTGGTCACACGCAAATTTGCGCCACCCTTGCAGAAATTGACAGTCGTAATCAGATTAACATCCACAGTGTAGGTACCAGCGTGACGGCGGGTATGCAGCGAGGAAAAGTGGCCGACATGGAACAGCTTGTTAAAAGCATCCGCCGTGCCGTCAGCCGTGCCGAACGCGAGTCACATGGTGCGGCTTTGCAAACCATTGTCAATGTCACTGGCCAGTGCATCAGCGCACAGAGCTGCGAAGGCGTATACAAGTCCATGGAAGCAAGTGGCCAAATATCATCAGACGATAAACTTAAAGTGCTTAAAAAGGCACGCCTCCTGGTACAAAAGCCACAGGCCAAAATTTTGCATTTTTTGCCGATCCATTACCGGGTAGATGAAAACGTATATACCCGCGATCCGGTGGGAGTCTTTGGAAAATTACTCGAAGTTCAGGCCTTGGCTGTATTGTGTGAGGAAAATCACTTAACCGAAATCATCCAGGCGGTGCAGGGCGCTGGTTTAGAAGTGGGTGGAATTGGCCTTAATGTTCTGGCAACGGCAGAAGTCCTGCTGACCAAAGAAGAACGTCAATCGGGGGCGGTACTGGTTGATTTTGGAGGGGGCAATCTTCAAATGGCCTATTTTAAAGAGGGCGTTCTGCAAAATTGCAGAATTGTTCCGGTAGGTGCCGAACAAATTACGCGCGATATCGCGTATTGCTTAAAGGTAGACCTGCCCGAGGCCGAACGCTTAAAAGTGGTGTTCGGTTCCGCCAGCGCTGTGGGTATTGCCGAAAGCGAGCGCGTCGAGGTCATGGCCGGAGCCGAAGAACCGCGCGAAATATTCCGCCGTTATCTGTGTCTCATCATTGAAGCGCGGGTCGATGAACTGCTCAAAAAGATGCAACAAGAAATCTCTGAATTTAAAATACCTGATACAGAACCTCCGGTGCTGGTTTTAACCGGAGGAGGGGTACTGCTCAAGGGTATGTCCGAACGTATCCGGGCCACCTTTCCGTATCCCTGCCGCGAAGGCCTTCCGGACAATGTTCAACCGCTGATTGAGACCCAGGCTTATGCGCCCAGCCTGGGCTTGCTGCTATATGCGACGCGTCATAACATTATCCGGTATCAGCCGCGGACGAGTACGCATGAGATCGAAAAATTTATGCTTAAGGCCAGAACCTTAATCAAAGATATGTTTTAGTGATGGGGTGGGTCACAAAATAGAGTGCTTTTGTTATACTTGAAAGGATAAATAATGATTGATGATGGTCTTCGGCAATTTGCCAATATCAAGGTAGTCGGCGTGGGCGGCGGTGGCAGCAATGCGGTCAACCGCATGGTGGGTTCTGGCTTGCGTGGCGTTGAGTTTTGGGCGGTTAACACCGATGTCCAAGCGCTTAACGTATCCATGGCAGACCATAAACTTCAAATTGGCGCAAAACTTACCAAAGGTTTGGGTGCAGGGGCCGACCCCGAAGTGGGACGTTTGGCGGCTGAAGAATCCAAAGAAGACATTATGCTGGCACTCGAAGGCGCTGACATGGTGTTTATCACGGCGGGCATGGGCGGCGGAACGGGCACGGGGGCTTCTTCGATTATTGCCGACTGCGCCAAGGCGGTGGGTGCGCTTACCATTGCGGTGGTGACAAAGCCATTTCGTTTCGAAGGTCCCATTCGTATGTCACAGGCTGAAGAAGGATTAAATACCCTGCGTCAAAAAGTAGATGCACTTATTGTTATTCCAAATGACAAATTGCTGCAGGTGGTCGAACGCAGTACCTCCATGATCGAAGCATTTCGAGTGGCCGATGATGTTCTGCGGCAGGGTGTACAGGGTATTTCTGATCTCATCACGGTTCCAGGACTGATTAACCTAGACTTTGCTGACGTCAAGACCATCATGCGTAATGCAGGTTCAGCCATGATGGGTATTGGGCGGGGTACGGGCGAAAACCGGGCAGTCGAAGCCGCCGAAGCGGCCATCAGCAGTCCGTTGCTTGAAGAAACCATTACCGGTGCCCGGGGCGTGATTCTAAGTGTAATGGGTGGCGAAGAAATGACACTGCACGAAGTACACGATGCAGCTGATGTCATCTACAACGCCGTTGATCCTGAAGCCAATATTATTTTTGGTTCGGTGATCGATGAAAACCTTAAGGGTGAAATTCGCGTGACGGTGATTGCCACAGGTTTTAAAAGTGCTAAAAGTTCAAGCAGTCGCTTACATGCCTCTGAACTTAGCAGCGGTTTTACGGCCAGCGCGCGGATCAAAGAAGAACCTACTTCAGGGTCAAAGTTGCCTGAAGATAAGAAAAGCCCCGAGTTCGAATCCATCAAAATTTCAGCAGGCGCTTCTGGGGCAGCTGCCAATCCAAGTGCCGGTGACGATGAGTTTGATATACCAGCCTTTATCCGTAACCGGGAAAAATAATTCGCGTACACGCCTAGCAGACGGCATAATAAACAAGACGGGTTCTATGCACTTGAACATTAAAGTCATACTCGCGAGTGGATTTGTTTTCTTTGCGCTGCTGCAGCCAGCCTATGCAGCCAGCGCCACTGATTTTTCGGATGTTCCTGAAAACCACTGGGCGCGTAAAGCCATTGAACAAATGGTCAAGCTGGGAATTGCCACCGGTTTTCCGGATGGCACCTTTCGGGGCAACAGCACTTTTAACCGGTATGAAACCGTGGTGTTTTTAAACAACATATACAGTGCGCTGTCTGACAAGATGGTCGAGGTCAGCAAGCAGCAAATTAAAGAAGCCCTTGAAAAAGTAGACAGTGGTGGCGACAGCGCTCTGCCGGGCGCGCAGACTGTGGCCAACCGTAAAATGCTTTACGAACTTAAAGACGAAGTTGATGCCTTGCGAGCCGACCTGCGTGCTTTGCGCTACAGCGTCCAACGGCAACAGAAAAAAGAAGAAGAAGACTTTTCAGTACGTGGCCGCATTAGCCCGGGTATTTGGTCAGAGTCCCTGGTCATTAAGAATTCAGGCAGTGCGCTTGCTTTTTATGGCGTGCATGAGGCCACGGTTGAAATTGATAAAAAGCTGCAGGACAATATCAAACTTAAGGTTGAAATTGATCGCCACGCACGGCGTTGGGAACAAGACATTACGCTGGCGTCATTTGATCTTAATACGGCTCTGTCGGCCGAATGGGGTATTGGCGAGTTTCCAATCACCTTGCGTTGGAGTATGGGGCGCGGTCAGTATGTCGATTCTTTTACCGGTGAAGTGGTTCAGGCTTATCCCGATGGAGTCGAACTTAAGTCCGAGCTTTTTGGTCTTCCGCTCAATCTGGGATACTTTCAAAAAAATACGGCCGCTACTTTGGCCAGTACCGCCAATAGTTATACCGACCCTACCGATCGAGCCGTGTTACAGACTGCGGCCCAGCATATTCATGGACAAACGGGTCTGGCTTTTCCGCTAGGCAGTTGGATTTTTGATTTATCGCTGCAGGCTGATTCCTATGCGGCGGGCGCGTACACGGGCACAGGCACCAAAGACATGCATGTGATGGCCCAGTTGGCCGTAGAGGGCGATGGTTTTAGTTTAAAAGGCGGGCTAGGCAGCAATTTTGGAAAAAAGATGTTTGTCCGGGGCGACTATGAATTGTTCAGCCTTATGGGGACAGCTCTTCACCTCAAGCTTTCAGCAGTAGGCAGCAACGGCACTGCCACGGACGTGACCCAGTTTTGGAGCGATCCCGACCTTGGGCAGGATGTGGTGGGTGTCGACATATTTAACCAGCCCGTCAATAACGGCGACTACGTCTATACGATCAGCTATCAGTGGCCGCTTAGCCCAGATGCCAAGTGGAATTCTCAAAGTGGCATCAGTCTCATTGGGCAGGACATTACCCAATTTACGCAACGCATCAAGGCGCTTTCAGAGATTTCTTATCAGATGGCCGACCATGCCAAATGGTCCCTGCAGTACCGGCTTGATATGATATCCGCAACGTATATCAGCGGTGTGGCCAGCAATGCCGATGGCTTGCGTTTTGGCATGACTTTCGATTTTTAGCCTGGTTAAACCCACCAAAGGAGCTCTGTTGTGAAAGTATTTATTATGGTCATAGAATTTTTATTGGGCATTGCCGTCACCGGTCTGGTGCTTTTGCAGCCGCCCAAGGGCGAGGGTCTAGGCGCTATAGGCGGTCAGGCCAAGTTGTTTAACCCAGCCAAAGGTTTGAGCTCTGGCATGGAGCGGCTTACGGCTGGCCTGGGTGCGGTTTTTTTGCTTTTGGCGCTGTTTTTAAGCGTCATGAAATAAACCCTTAGCGCTTTTCTTGATGGTATTTTCGCAGTGTTGTGTGACTCCCGAAATGGAAGCTTATGTGGCTTCACAAGTCTCGGAATTTCGTTTTAAGCACATACAAGGGGTACGCCAGAGTGCTCAAAGCCTGGCAAAGCGCTGGCAGGCCCCCGCAGACAAAACAGATTTGGCAGCTTTATTCCATGATGTGGCCCGCGAATGGCCGCTGGCCCGTCTGCTTGCATATGCACGCGAAAAGGGTATGAGCATTCGTCCGCAAGACGAAAAATATCCAATCCTGTTGCATGGTGCTGTGGCAGTGCATTTGCTTGAACAAACTTTTGGCCTTAGGGATGAGGAAGTGGCCGAGGCCATGCGGGTGCATACCACGGGTTTTCCGGGCATGGGCCTGGTGGCTAAGATTTTATTTGTTGCCGATGCCATCGAGCCCGGAAGGTCTCACATTGAAGTCACCAGACTCCGCATGCTTGCGGATAAAGATCTTGAACAAGCGGTCACCGAAGTCTTAAAGGAACAACTGGCATATATACGTAAACGCGAGGCGGACATAGATCCATGGACGCTGGAGCTTGCCACCGAAAGAGGCATTCAAACCCATCGGGATAAAGATAGGTGTTAGACTAAAAAAGTAAGTGAAAAGAAAGTATTTTGTGTGGGCGGGCCTGGTCTTTGGAGGGGTTGCTGTGGGGGCGACGCTGGTGCTTTTTATCATGGCCGCAGCGGTGTCGTACAGCCAGTTGACCGTCATGGAGCTTTTGCTGGCCGCCATGCCCAAGGGTTTTATACGGGGGGCCAATGTGCTGGTGGTAGGCATCGACGATACGCGTGGGACGCGCCGTTCTGACACCATCATGGTGGTGCATGTCAATCCAGATGGCCAGCGCTTGGGTATTTTAAGCATTCCGCGTGATTGTAAAGTGAGCATTCCAGGCGTGGGCATTACTAAAATCAACCATGCCTATGCGTACGGCGGCGTCAATCTGGTGCGTGAAACCGTAAGTCAGTTCTTAAAGACTCCTATTCACTATTACGTGCTTTTGCATTTGCGCGGTGTGCAGCAACTGGTGGATTCAGTGGGTGGCGTGGTGGTAGATGTTAAACACAATATGCGTTATGTTGATCAGGCGGGAGGTCTTTACATTGACCTTAACAAGGGACGGCAACGCCTTAATGGATTGCAGTCCCTAAGCTACGTGCGCTTTCGTAACGATGCACACGGTGATCTTGGACGCATCGAACGCCAGCAGGAATTTTTGCATCGCCTGGCTGAAAGGCTTAAATCAGTGGGCTTGCTCACCAAACTACCCCTGCTGGTGGAACATTTTGGCCAGCATGTGGAAACGGATCTGCTTCCTCAAGAGATGTTGAGCCTGGGTTTGCAAATGAGTAAAGCCTATCATCAAGGATTGATCCAATCAGCCACACTGCCGGGGGCGGTTACCCTCGAAGACGGAGTGAGTTACTGGCGTATTGATCCGCAGGGCAGCCAACGGATTATGGATCGGGTACTTTTTGGATTTGAAGACAAGGATCCAGCGCCGTCCAAAGGTTGGATCCAGGAAGCCGCCCCCAGTTTGCGTGTTGCGGGCGCACTTACCCAACCAGCAGACGCCATGCCTGGGGATCAGCCCCCGGTGGATTTAACGCTTAATATGGGTGAATTGACTGACCTTGCAGCAGACCACATCTTTCCAGAAAAGGCAGT
>JAHFDA010000076.1 GCA_023249225.1 bacterium | reverse complement strand
CGTAGAAATTCGCAGAGACCAGAACCACCCGGATACTGCTGGATCAGGGCGCAAAGAAATACATGAAGACCGCAAGGAACGCCACGAAGATCGTCAAGAACACCACGAAGATAGAAAAGAAGACCGTCGTGAAGGCGCTGGCCCTAAAGAAATGCGCCAGGATAGAAAAGAAATTCGGCAGGATACAAAAGAAGTTGCAAAAGATAGCGTAGAAATTCGCAGAGACCAGAACCACCCGGATACTGCTGGATCAGGGCGCAAAGAAATACATGAAGACCGCAAGGAACGCCACGAAGATCGTCAAGAACACCACGAAGATAGAAAAGAACTGCGCGAAGACCGTCGTGAAGGCGCTGGCCCTAAAGAAATGCGCCAGGATAGAAAAGAAATTCGGCAGGATACAAAAGAAGGCGTTAAAGACAGCGTAGAAATTCAAAAAGATAAGGCTAAGTAGTCGTCATTCCGGCGAGAAGCCGGGATCCCATAGTTGGAGTTCTTAGCCTGGGATCCCGGCTTTCGCCGGGATGACCGATGAACTTTTTGGCAATACCGAGTTAAAGCTCCCATGCGCTGCGGTACGCGCCGATGCTTTCTAGGTATGCCAACAGTTTTTCGTAAAACGGATGTCCCGCCAGTGTGGCAGCATCGCCCACCAGCACCAGTTTTTGTCGGGCACGGGTAAGGGCCACGTTCATGCGGCGGACATCACTTAAAAACCCGATTTCTCCACGCAGGTTGCTGCGCACGGCGCTGATATAAATGACATCGCGTTCCTGGCCTTGAAAACCGTCCACCGTATGGACCTCGAGCAAAACTTGTTCTGAAATGGATCCCCCGGCCAGGCGTTCGCGCAATGCCGCCACCTGGGCCGAGTAAGGCGCAATCACCCCGACTGAAAACGGCGTTGAAGACGAGAGATACCCCTGGTCTAAAAGTTGCTTAAGATGTTGTGCCACCAGGTCAACCTCGCCAGTGTTGAAATAACTTTGTGTTTCGGCTTGCAGCGTTTCTTCAAAACCCGTGCCACTGGTGTCAATAAATTCCACCGCCGTAGAAGCAAAAACCCGCTTTAAAACACTTTGATCCGCGTGGAGCTGGCCCTTGTAAAAATAGTCTGACGAAAACTGCATGATGTGCGGATGCATGCGGTATTGCGTCTGCAGCATGACCCCGGCATTGGGCTGACAGGCGCTGACTTTTGCAAACAAAGTCTGGCTCAAGCCGCCGCGGGCGGCCTCGTCGCTACGCACCGTGGGCGGAAGCTGACAATGATCGCCCGCCATCACCACCCGGTCGGCCTTAGTCATCGGAATCCAGCAGGCCGCTTCCAGCGCCTGGGCGGCCTCGTCGATAAAAACAGTGCCGTAATGTCGACCTGCAATCAGCCGGTGATTGACCCCTACCAAAGTGGCGGCAATGACCTGGGCATCATCGAGTACATCTTGCGTAAGGCGTTGCTCAAACTCGCGGGCCTCGCGCAACAGTTTTTTGGCCTTGGTCAGCATTTCTTTTCGCTGCGCTCGTTCTTCCGGTCCAAAATTGCGGCGAAAGCGCCGCGCCTCCTGGCGGGTTTTATCGGCTTGCATTCTCATCTGGGCAATCAGCGAAAAGTTACGGTGCTGCGCCAACTTTTCGGTGAGTGTTTGCGCCCATGCGTCTGGGGAAACGCGCGCTGGGTGACCCATGCGCAGCACTTTTAAACCGGCCTGTGCCAGTTTTACCGTCAGCAGATCTACAGCCACATGGCTGGGAGCACAAACCAGAACCTGTTTTTCATTAAGACAAGTCAGCTTAATCGCCTCGATCAAGGTGGTGGTCTTGCCTGTGCCCGGTGGTCCGTGAATTAGCGCCACATCCTGGGCTTCAAGCACCTTAAGCAAAGCCCGGTTTTGCGACTCGTTAAGCGTATCGAGAAATGGGGCATGCTTGAGGACATCAAAAGATGCCGGACGGTTTCCGTAGAGTACTTCACGCAGCACATGCAGGCGTCCATGTTCTGCCGCAGCCACGGCTTGGACAGCAACCAGCATTTCACGGTGTGTCACGTCATTGCAAAGCAGCTCAACTCCAAGCTGACCTTGATCGAACCAATCCTCGGGTTCATCGCTGTCCAACATGATGCGCATGTCGCGGTCTGTGACCTTCATCACCACGCCTTGAACCGATGACACGGGTTCCTGGTCGGATTTTGAAAACAGCGACACCGGTTGATTGGCGTCAAAACTGTGCGGCTGTTCGAAATTTTTGGTTCTGGAAATTTCAAGCACCAGTTGTCCGCCCGGTCCCGTGCGCATATCGTCTACCACAATCGGAAACCACACACTGCCACGCTGCGCGCGCTGGTGCAGGGATAAATCCTGTTGATCGCGCTGAAACTCGCGAAGTTCTTCGGTGCGTTCGAGTTGCAAGAGCTGGGTCAGGTGATCAAGGTTAAATCGGGTCATGGCTTAAGCGACAAGATCCTTGCGGTGACAATTGAATCTTGATACACCATCACCCAAACACCCCCTGTTTCACCGCCCCAAAATCACGTTCTGAATCTTCTTTCCAATTTGCAGGATTGTTGAGGATATACGTGCGAATACGGTCAAGGTCGGCCTCATTACGTACCACGTGTTCATAATAATTGCGTTGCCATACAGGTTGCCGGGGGGATTGGCGTAATTCATTAATGCGTTTGGTGGTGGCCGATTTGAAACCCCGTACGATGGCGCCGATGGTTTGGGAGGGGGATTGTAATTTATTCGGTGGGTTGGGGGCATATTTGGGGGTTGTAGGGGCGTATTGCAATACGCCCCTACGTATCCCCACACCGATGTCATCGCGTTGTTGGAATGGTTGGGTAATTATCACGATTCCATGCAAATGGTTGGGCATCATAATAAATTCATCCAATTCAACATTGGCGCGTTTATTCATGGTTTGTTCCCATTCGTCCACAACAATACGACCCATGTCATTTAAAAACATCTCGCCCCGCAAAATTTCGCCAAAAATGCATCCACGATTGTAGGTACACACCGTGATGTAATACGCCCCCGCCTGCGTGTAATCAAAATCCGGCAAACGTATCGAACGGCGATGCAGGCGATTTTCTGCCATTACCCCTTCTTTTTCATAAAAACCAAATCACCAGTTGTTAATTTAAACTCTTCACCCAATTTTTTATCAAAATATACGACAACCTCCCAGCCATCAAGCTCTCTCGTAGCTACTTTAGCCAGACTCGACCAACACACTTTATATCCGTTGTTTTGCAGGTCCTTAGTTAAACCAGATTTTTCTACAAAATCCAATGAAACCAGCTTTTCGGAAATTTTTTTAGAATTGATCTTAACAACTGGGTATGGAAAAAACCTCTGCCACCGCAATTTCAGAAAATGCAAAAATTTTGAAAATAATTCACCCAATATTGAATTCAAAAGCCACTTTCCCACAGCCAATACCATCGTCATTTTACCCTCCGATTATAGGGTCGTTGATTCGTCGGCTTTAGAGCTATGCCAAGCGCCGCAGCCTTGTTATAAATTCCGGCTTCGGTGCGCCCAAGTTTTAGGCCAATTACACGGGTCGGCGTATTGTGGTCGGCAAGATTTTCCAATTTGGCTTCGTCTGCATTGGACCAGGGTTTACCGGTATTACGATTTATTTGTGCCATTTTTATCTCCTCTGGATTGGTAAACTTTCATCCTTAACCAATCCATTTTCGAGTGAAAATGAATCACCCTTTACAACAAGAGGGTATTTTTTGTGAAGAAAATTTTGTGCCACACTATGCAATTCCGATAGATTTTCCAGAGAATTTCTAAGTTCAATATCGATGGTCTTTAAAACAACCGAGTAGTTTGAAATGGCTTGGTTGGCCTGCCTGTAGTTTTCTCTAAATGTGATTTTTTCGTTGACGATATGAATAGCCGAGTACAGGTTTACCATTTTAAAAAAATCTGCGGTGGTGTCGATAAAAATATCATTTCTCAACTTTGCACTTTCCCATGCAGAAACAGGGAGCACGTGCAACGGAATTACGACCATTTGTCCACTCTGCAATGCTTGGAGGTTTTGATCAATGATTTTCAAATTACTGGAAATAGCCGCATGCTGCTCCGCAAGCTCCATTTGAAGTATTCCAACCATGGACTTTTGTTCGGTTTTTATATTGCCGCCATGTAATTTCCATAATTCATTGATCTGTTTCTGATTGGCGTTGCAAATGGCTTCTATTTGCCTTGAGGTTTCTTCTTGGTGTGTTTTGATTAGATTTCGTACATCCTTATTATTCGATTGAATGGAATACCAAAGGCCGCCAACTGATAACAAAAAGGTTGCAATAGTGACCAAGTCTGAGGTGCCCAGTTTTGTTATGCGAACGCACTTCAAAAGGTACTTCATATGGATTCGCCAAATACGTTCTGCATCACCGCCCCAAACAGGTTTTGGAGTTCGGATTCAGAGGCTAAACACTTCGCTCTCAATACATCTACTCGGTCCGCCTTTTTTAAAAAATTCATTTGATGCGTCAATGGCGGGACTAAAATTTCAATGTTTTTTATCTGATCTGTGTTTAGGTTTTTAAAAATTGCGCCCACAGCTTTTGATTTATTTCTGGCCTTGAGATTTTTCAAATAGTGGTACAAATAAATATTGGATATTGCGTAGATGTCCAAGGTCCTAAGACCAACAAATCCGTCATGGATACATGCGTTTACATCAAGTATGCACGGAAGGCCGGGATCTCCACTTACCGCGATTACAACATCTCCTTTTTTCATGGGTCGGCTAAGTTTTGCACCAGCATCGGTCAAAAAATCAATCTGCGGTTTTACATACATCCCGTCCCTGGTAACATCCGCCACCATCAACCTTGGAACGGTACCCCCATAGTATCTGGGATCTGTTGCGGGACGAGGACTGCTACCCCTAACTATCTCGCACAGCTCTCTTAATTTCTTAGTCGGCCACCCCTTCACATTCCCCACCGGCTCCCCCAACATCTCCACAAACACCGCCTTTAAAAACTCGTCCAGCAGGGCAATGGCTTGGCGGCGTTTTGCCAGCGACTGATCAATTTGGGCCAAGGATTTAACGATTCGTTTTTGTACATCCATGGGAGGAACGGGGATAAACACCTTTTTAAAAAAATTGGTTGGAACCCTTTTTTGACCGGCGGAACCAGTCATGTATTTTTCTGCTGCGATTCTTAATTTCTTTTGTCTTAAAAAATAATATATCCACGCGGGAAGTACTTTCTTATTGGCACGAAATACATGAAACTCTGTAGAACCAAATCCAATCCCATGTTTTAGATTCCTTGCTAAAGCCACCTTCCCGTTTTCCATACAGGGGGTGATTTTTGCAAATAAAACATCATTCTCGGCAAAAGGGGTAAATCCTTTTTTGACTTCAACGAAGGGTCGTTCTTGAGTTGTCTTTATACTTCCAGTGACCTCATCTATAGATGCCATCGGAATAAATGAAACCGACGAATCGTTACCAATAGAGGCATTCTTTAATTTGGGATTTATCTCACAAATTTCTGATATTGGTTTTTTTTCAATGTTCATTGGGTGTTGTGCTCAGTGAAACCAAAAGCTGACCTGCTTCCTTTTCAATCTCTTTTTCTAAACTCAAAATCCGGTTTAAAATTACGTCCGGCTTTTCGTACTCAACTTCCTCATAAACCACCGGCTTATACCGCGATAACGACAAATCATATTTATTTTCAGCAAGTTCGGCATTGGCGACCCAAAACCATTTATCCCCCTTTTCAGGCCCATTTTTCACATTGCGGGTAGTCCATTGTTTGATGATGTCAGGGATGTCGTCGTTGTCGCTAAGGGGCTGACGTTTGTCATCCAAACTAAATCCATCGGCCTGCATGTCGTAAAACCAAACCTTATCCGTTTGGCCGCCCTTGGTAAACAGCAACACGGCAGCCGAAACACCGGCGTAGGGTTTAAATACGCCAGACGGTAGTGACACAATGCCATCAAGCTGATTTTCTTCGACCAATATTTTGCGCAGGGCCTGGTGGGCGTTGGATGAGCCGAACAAAACACCGTCCGGCACAATTACGGCGCAGCGTCCGCCCAGCACCAAAAGCCTTAGCATCAGGTCGACAAACAAAAGTTCCGTTTTGGTGGATTGGATGCGTAGCTGGTCAGAAATATCGCTTTTGTCGATGGATCCTTTAAAGGGTGGGTTGGCTAAAATCACTTGGTATTGGCCGCTTTCTTCAAAAGCTTTGGACAGGGTATCGGCATAAAAAAAACGGGGTTGGCTAATCCCGTGCAGCACCAGGTTCATCAGGCCAATGCGCACCATGGTGGTATCAAAGTCGTAAGCGGTGAGGGCGTTGGTTTTTAAAAAAGTCCGCTGCTTGGCCGTTAGTTTTTCGGCAGGCAATTGTTTGGGTGTGCCATCGTCATCGTATTCCAAAGTATCGAGGTAGCTATTGCTTTCTAAAATATGTTGGTAGGTATTAAGCAGAAAGCCCCCCGTGCCCGCCGCCGGATCACAAATGCGCTCGCTAATTTTGGGATCAATCAATTTAACCATCATGCGGATGATGTGGCGCGGCGTGCGAAACTGTCCGTTTTCGCCGGAAGTGTTGAGCTTGCTTAAAAGATACTCGTATAAGTCGCCCTGCGTGTCTTGGTTTTGCTGGGCAATGTTGAGCTCATCCACAATGCGCACCGCCTCTTGTAGCAGAGACGGCTTGGGGATCATAAACACGGCATCCTTCATGGCGCGGGCAAAATAAGTGTCTTCGCCCGTTAGATTTTTGATAAACGGAAAAACCTGGTCACGCACATGCACCAGCATCGCTTCGGCCGCCATGTGCAACCACTGCGACCAACGGCAGTTTTCGCGCCCCTTAAATATAGAAACATGCTTAGTCCCCGACCGTTCGGCGGCCTTCCGGTGTTTGTGATCCATGTCTTCGAGCCGCTTCATAAAAATGAGGTAGGATATCTGCTCGATGGCCGTCAGCGGGTTTGATATGCCCCCCGACCAAAAGCGGTCACGTAATTTATCGATTTGGGACTTAAGTTCGGCTGCTAGCATAGACACCTCGTTTAAATTTTAGGGCTCAATATGGGTAATACTAGTTTAATATAGGTAATAAAGTAAACTTTTTACCTATATTATCAGACCAATTACCTAATTAACTGCCATTTGGTTCCCGGACCCCTGCCGGTGCACCTAACAATGCCGCTGGCCTGTAGGTCCTTAAGTGCTTTTCGAATCAGATCCAGACTGGCTTCCGGGCACTTGGCATGCAGCTCGTTGGCCGAAAATGCTCGATTGAAGCGGTCAATAATGTAGCGAATGCGTTCAGTCTTGGTTTCGGCGGCGTTAAAAACACCCACACGGGACTCAAATTCAATATAGGCATGGTTTAGTATTGAACAAAAATATTCAAGCCAAGGCACCACGTCATGTTGGCTTTGATGCCATTGCTGCGAAGCAGTATGGAGCGTTTGGTAATACCCCTCTTTTTCGGCCTCAATAATTCTTTCGATACTAATGTACTTTCCAACTTGGTAGTCCGACTGGTAAAGCAGGAGCAATGTTAACAAGCGGGACATGCGGCCATTGCCATCCATAAAAGGATGGATACATAAAAAATCTAAAATAAATAGCGCAATAAGCACCAGCGGTTCCACATCTCTTTCACGAGAGTGATAAAGATAATTTTTTACCAATTGATCCATCGCATTTGGGGTATCAAAAGCAGAAACCGGCTTAAAGCGAACATGCACCGTGCCGTCAGCATGCTTTTCGACAATCTCATTTTCGGAACGTTTAAAGTCACCGCCAATGTTTTTTTCTTCAACCCGCCGGTACAAGCGACTATGCAACATCAAAATGAGATTAACCGATAAATCCATGCCTTCGTGGTTATCATGGATCAATTCGAGCACATCTTTATAACCTGTAAACTCTTCTTCTGACCGGTCGCGGGGGCGGCTTTTTTTAAGCACCAGGGCTTCTGCCCGTTCGTGGGATACCACAATGCCTTCAATACGATTGGATGATTCTGCGCTCTGTATTTTGGCGATTTCCAAAAGTCGATCCAATACATCAACGCCTTGCTTGCGATACAGGGCTTCTTTGCCCTTGTACTCGGATATACTGGAAATCTGCCGTAGCAAAGTCATGGATAGCCGTAAATTGTTGATAAATTCTGGCTTAAAGGAATTCATGGTTAGGCCACCCAACGATTAAAGTAATCCAATAGTTCTTGAAGTTCTTCGGGTTTAAATAGGCGGTCGGCAGCATCCGTGCCCAGGCTTTCGAATGAACCCGTGTATAAGTCCGGCAAAGCCAGGCGCTCATGCTTACGCGCCCGTTCCAACAGCACATTTTTTACAATGCGAATAAAACGTATTTGATCAGCATTGTAATTTTTTTCCCCTACGTATACATCGAAGGCATTGGCAATTAACTGTTCCCGAGACGGAAATTGAAATTGGCCAAACATGTGCATCACAAACTGCCGAAAAGTTCCCTGGGGTTGTTGATAGACCTTTCGCAAATTATCTTCGGTAATGTAGAGATCAGGGCTATTTAAGGTTTCTTCCAGTTTTTCCAGTTCCGCGTCACTGACGGCCTGCCCGGCCTTGAGCTTCTTCAGGCTCTGGTCGCTTTCAGCCAGCGTCAGAACGTGTTTTTCCACGTTTGCTCTGTACTTGTCTACATATTCCCCCTCGCCATTAGGGCCAAACAGTACCCAATGCCGTTCCACGATCTTGTCATCCATATCCAGTTCTACAATTTGGTTTGTACGAGCTTGTCTATATTTCATGAGTGGGGCAACGTCTCGCCGTAACAAGGCAATCTTTTCCAGGTCAATGTTGATCCAAAAAGCGTCCGATGAGGCATGCAGCAACAAAGCTTCATGCGTTTTAATAACGTTTAAAGTCCAGGGCAGTGCGCGCAAGTCGTCGCGCATGCTCTGCGAAATGGTGTCCAAAGTTTTATCGTCATGCTTCAGAAAGGCCAATGCCAGTTGTTCGCATTTGAGCAAAAAAGAGAAAATGTCGTAATTCACATCTGTCGTACAGCGCATGAGCGGAGCAATAGTTTTTTGCAGGTAATCAAGGTCGCTATGCTCCCAGAATAAGTCTGATCGTACACGGTCAAGTTCATCCTTATGATCCCGTACCGTGATATCGTCATTGGGTAACGCGGCGATACTCTGGCGCAATTCCCGAACCGTGTCCTGATATTCCGTATTTGACGGGTCTTTAAGCGCCTTTAATTTCTGAACACGGGCTTGGAACAGTTTGGTAGGTAGAGAAACTTGGACCGAGGGAACCTCACCCTCGGGCTTCAGGTTAAAATATTCAAAATTACTCCAATGATCGATGATCAAAAAATTGGTTTTCTCGGTGCACCAGGGTTTTATCGCGCTCGGGTCTAAGATACGGGTGCCCCGACCCATCATCTGCCAAAACTTAATCTTGCTAAACACCGGCTTGGCGAATACCAGGTTAACCACTTCGAGCACATCCACCCCGGTATCCAGCATGTCCACCGAAATGGCGATCCGCGGGAAATCCTGATTTTCGAAATCTTTCAGCGTCAACAACGCACGCGTATCTTCGGAAACAATGACGCGCGCTAAATTGCCTTTATATTGCGGATAAAGCCGGTCAAAGATGGCTTGAATTCGATAGGCATGGGCCTTGGACATGGCAAAATAAATCGTTTTTCCGGGCAGAACCCCGGCATCATCCTTAATGCATAAGTCCATGAATTCTTTAACCATGGCTTCCAGACTGGCCAGATTTGTAAACTTGCGTTCAAAGTCCGTGCCTTCAAAATCCAGTTCATCCTCGGTTCGGCCTTCAGCCGACAGCTTTTCTTTTATTTCTGGCGGAAGCTCTCCCGACTTGATACCTTTGATTTGGAAGGATGTCTTTGCATGGTACGGAAAAAAAGGAACCAGAATTTTGTCATCAATGGCTTGTTTATAGGTGTAAGTAAAGGTGGGCGTGCTGTCTTCGCATTCAAAAAACCTAAAAGTGTCGCGCTCAATCGATTCCGAAGGTGTTGCTGTCAAACCAATCTGAATAGCGTCAAAATAACTCAAGACATCCTTCCACTTGTTATAAATGGAACGGTGACATTCATCCATGACGATCAAATCGAAAAAACCCGGTGAAATATTTTTGTAGAGTTCGTCCATGGTTTGAATGGTGGCGGCGTACAGGCTTTGTTTTTGATCAAATTCCGCAGACTTGATCTTGGTCATCGACTCGGTAAAAAATCCTTGAAACCCCTTGGGTCCATAAGCCTGATCACGCAAGACTTTGCGGTCGGCCATAAATAAGACGCGGTTCACCCATTTAGCCCTTAGCAGGATATCAATGAGTGCCATGGCCGTGCGGGTCTTGCCTGTGCCGGTAGCCATGATGAGCAGAAACTTTCGCCGCTTTAATGCCAGTTGAGCGCCGATGCGCTTGATCGCCTCGATTTGATAATCTCTGCCGGCAATATCAGGGTTAACCTCAAAACGTGATGGATCAGGCGCGGCATTGTTCCGGATATGTTTAATGCGTTCTAAATCGCGTTGGTCAAAGTAGCCGTATATTTTTCGGGGCGGGTAACGTAAATGGTCCCAAAATATGATGTTTTCCCCATTGGTTAAAAATATGAAGGGGTCGACACCATACAAGGTCTGAATGGCCTTTGCATAACCCTTTGCCTGACCCTGACCCACCATGGGATTTTTACTGGTTCGTTTTGCCTCCACAATGGCCAGGGGGGTGGTTTCGTCTCGATCAAGCAATAGATAGTCGGCAAATTCGTTTTTGGTGTGATAAGCATGACCTGGCTCCGAAAAACCGTCACATTTTAAGCGAGTTTCCATGTGAAATTCTTCGACAACTTTATTTTTGTTGGCAATATCCCAGCCGCGTTTTTTCAACTCCTGATCAATAACGGTTTTCCGCACTCCGGCTTCATTCATATGACTGCTTCCAATAATTGATTTTCCCGAAAACTAAAGTAACGGTTGTCCCCAATAATCAGGTGGTCGATCAGTGGAATATCGACGGTCTGGCACGCATGCCGTACTTTTTGGGTCATCATCCGGTCAGCGTGGCTGGGGTCAATGCTGCCCGAGGGATGATTATGCACCAGCACAATACTGGCGGCATGTTGATCCAGGGCCACTTTTACAATATCCCGCGGTTGAATCGAAACATGGTCTAAAGAACCACTGGCAACCGTGACGTCATTTAGCACTTCTCCCGCTTTATTCAACAGGATAAGCGCCACATATTCTTTTTTCTGATCTCGCAGGCTCTGATAAAGGTAATCAACAATGCTTTGGGGGTTATCAATAAATGACTTTCTTCGGCTTTCTTCCCGAAGCAATCTTTTCGTCAGCTCCGAAACTGCTGCCAATGTCGCAATTTTTGCGGGACCCAAGCCCCGGACAGTCTCTAACTCACCAGGCGAAGTGCTGAACAACCCGCGCAGCCCTTTGAAATTCCCAATCAAATCACGTGCCAGGTCGATCACATTCTTACTTTTTGTGCCGCTCCCCAACAAAATGGCAATCAATTCGGCATCCGAAAGCGACTGTACACCTTGGCTAAACAGACGTTCGCGGGGCCGCTCACGGCTGGGCCAGGATTTTAAGGTTTTAGTTAGCGCCATAGAAAATTTATTCTCGGTAATATTTGCGACCATTGGTCTAATCCTTTGTATTTTACCCCTGGCGTCCCGGGAGGGAGTCGAACCCACGACCCACAGCTTAGAAGGCTGTTGCTCTAATCCGCTGAGCTACCGGGACAAAATATGTTCCTATTCTACTATGCTATATTTATCGGTCTCGGGACGTAGCGCAGCCTGGTAGCGCACCTGGTTTGGGACCAGGGGGCCGCTGGTTCAAATCCAGTCGTCCCGACCAACTTTTCTCTTTGGATTAATAAACAAAACGCCCCACCTTGCGGTGGGGCGTGAAGCAGGTAAACCTGCTTTGATGAGGCCAGGTGTACCTTCGCTTAAAAAGCGATGGTGCTATACACCGACGTGCCATTGAACAAGGTGGTCGTAGAACCAGCCATGGTCAAAATCTTGCCCTGAATGCCGATGCCCAGGGTCTTGGTCAGCGCCGCTTCGTGCCTGATGACCAGGTCCACTACCGAAGACACGCTAGAACCGGTGGTATATCCCACCCCCAACGTGTACTGCCCCATATTCATACCCAACAGACCAGTCACCGCATAGGTGCTGCTGTTAAGTACCACGGGACCCAGGGTGAGCTCTCCATACATGTCATTTGCTACTGACATGCGAATACCGTGAAAACCGGTACCACCCGTAATGCCCGCGACAGCCGTCATACCTCCAGCCCAAGTCGTGCTAAGCAGTAAACCGCAAAACACGATGGCAGCGAGTATCTTTTTCATAGCCATCACATCCTTTCGTTATAAGTTATTCCCAGGCTGTGGATAATTTAAACGAAATATAAGCGAAATTTAGGTTGTTATTTATAAAACTGGCATAAATTTTATCTGTAGATAAGTATGATTTTGTATGGAATCAAGCTAAAAATGAAGCGCTTTAAGGGTTGTCCGTAAAGTTTTTTGAAAAATTTTTTCGTCTTATCCAGTGCCTTTGAAGATTCATAAAACGGTTTTAGATGCCTTGGCAACCGATCACATTCCACCTATACTTCTAAAAAAACCATAAAATATTGGTGCATTTGTTACGAAAACTAAGCACATGCCGATACTGCACAAAATCCTAGCCGCCAAACTTGGTTTTGAACCCCAAACTCGAGACTTGGACAGGCTTCTAGAGGGTCTTGAACTGTGTACCGGCTTTAAAATTGAACACACCCAGGGTCTGCACGGCATGGCGCGGGTGATTGATGCCTACTGGGGCTCTGGCAAGGACTTGCCGCCCGGCGTTTTAAAAAAACTTTTCGCTGCCGTGGGCCTTAACGTTCCGGGCGATGCCTTTATCAAACATTACTTTTTGCGCAAGGAATGGATCGGCCACGAAATTTCTGCCGCCACCCAGTTTTATATGGCCTGCGAACGCTTTGCGACCGATGCCTTGTGGCATTACGGTTCCATGCCGCGCGCCTGGCGGGTATTGTCGCAGGCGCAGGAATTTCCCCAGCAGGGTGAGAATCAGAAAAAACTGGCGTACCTGCTTGACCGTCCAGAACCACCTGATTTCGGAAATTTGACCGCCGAAGAAGCTTGGTCACTGTTTATCCTGAATCCTGGCCCCCACGTGATCCTGACCGGCAAAATCATGCCGCGCTTGCGAAAACTGGTTTCAGAAAAATATTCGGGTTTGCTCGCCTTGGACGAACAAAATCATATTTTACGAGTTAACAAGCTTGGTTTGCATGCTCTGGAAGATGGTGACCGCCTGGAAGAATTGCACACGGATTTGATCCAGTGCTTTAAAAGTTGCCCGCACCTTGATCAAAAAGCCGTAGAAAAACTTTACGAAAAGTGTGTCATGTACCTGCGGGCTTACAAAATCGGGTTTCATGCCACCGAAATCTATCAAAACATTCCTGCGCTTGATTTTTACGTGGCCACATCCATGCGCTCGCAAGACGACCTCGAGGGCATTCGTGATTTCCTTGCCACCATTAAAGCCGAACCCGGCATTCAAGAACTTAAACTGCGCCTGTTTAATCCCACGGCGTGCATCGATCGGGACGCGCTGCTAAAAGGCGTTTTAGAACAAGCCATGCTGCGTAAATCGCGTGGTCTGGTAATGGTGGCCGGCATGAAAGATTCGCTCGGCAAGGACAGCGAGGCCAGTTCCACTTTAAGCGAGGGCAAGCCCGTCATTGTGTACGTGCCGCGCGTATACGCTGATCATCCGGATTACCAGGCTCTGGAAGATCGCGCCAGCCTTTATATGCGTGACCATCCGCTCAAGGCCCAGACCAGTTTTGTACACGGCGTACAACACGGCATGCTGGTGGCCCGCACTGCAAAAGAGGTGGCCGAATTGATCCGGTGCGTTTTAACGGACAACCTGGAATTTAATATTGAAAATCTTTCTGACCGGGTATTGCTTAAAGAAAAAATCAGCGGCTGTACGGTACGGTTTTATATCAAGGATGTGGCGCTCACCCACGCCATCGAAAATACCCCACGTCTGCAGGGTCTGCTGCGCGAACAGGTCAGCAGTTCTTCAACGCCAGTGATCTTTAATGCCGCCTTGCTCGATCCCATCACCGAAGCCCGTGGCCTGCCGCCATATCACCCCGGACTTTTAATCGAAGATCATAAAATTCCCAAATGGGTACAAAACGCCGTCAAGCGCAGTGCCGACCAGCTTGAACTGACTCCGGCACGACTGACCGAGTTCAATGCCTTGGCCAAAAGTTACGAAGCCAACCTCAAAAACCATCCCACCCGCACAGACTTTGAGGTGCTGGCGGATTTGGAGGACTTGCTGGCCGAAGTAACGGGCATTGCGGATCCGTGGCTCGAATGGAAACGTTCCGCCACCTATCAGACCTCGGTGGTGGCGCGGGAATGGAAAGCACGCAACCTGACGGACGCGTTGCGCCTTGCGGGGGCGTCGAACCTGACCGGCCGCGAAGCCGTGGATTTTTGGCGCCGCAGCGGCAACCGCGACGAAAACTACACCGGCCTGTTGGAACGCTTGCAACAAACACCCTTCGCCAAAGCGCAACAGGGACTGGGTGCCGAAGAACTTTTGGCGTCGTTGCAAACCAAGTACCAGCACGTGCTTTACGTGCTTGGTTCCGCCAGCGAGGCGGGGGCGGGTATCGAAGTTGTGCGGCAGCTTAAGGAACTTGGACACAAGGTGGTGGTGGCCGTAAAGCAATCGCCGCGCCTGCTTGCCATTACGCGCGCGGACATTGAAAACGACCCGGCGCTGCGCCCCTACCTCGATCTGGCCAATGTGATTGCCTACGACGAAAATTCCGGCGGGCGCAACCTTTCGGCCATTGACCTGTACCACAGCAGCGCCGACTTTGGCGCCGCCTGGCAGCAGGCCGATTTGATTTTGTTTCAGGGCAAGGGGCATTTTCAGACCGTGCGTGCGGCCGCCGAAGCCGGAAATCTTTCGCGCAGCGTGGCCTTTGTGTTTGGCAACAATGCCGACCCCGGCAGTATCCCCGGCCGCCACTACGATTCCGGTTCCATCGTGTGCGAGTACCACCCAGCCGCTGGCCGCACAATTGCGCCCACGATCGAAGAATCCGTGTGGTCCGCAATCCGCAGCGATCAAATCCGCGGCGTCGAAGATGCCAAGGCCGGAGTCAAAAAACTCATCGAAGAAAAGAAAGCCCTTGTTCAAAAGCAGATTGACGATGCCCACGCTGCCGGCAAGCGCATTGTTTATGGCAGCACCATTGTGGCCAGCTTCGGCCAAGTGCCGCTTAATTTGGAAATCGGAAAGTTTGTCGTAGAGCGTCTGTACGATCATTTTGGGGGCCGCGATAAAGTGTTTGTCATCAACCCCGGCGCCGGGGAATATTTCATGAAGGGCGCCACGGGCAACGATTTTATGGAAGTCTGGGGCTACGCCCTGCGCGGCAAAGACCAAAACGGCCGACCCAACATCGATGTCATGCACTTTTTGGGCGAAGAGCTGATCAAAACTTATTTTGAATCCAAAGGCGAGCCCATGCCCGAGGACTATGTCCGTCTGGGGTCTTTTGTTT
>JAHFDA010000017.1 GCA_023249225.1 bacterium | reverse complement strand
ACTGGCGCTGTCTGGAACGCGTTAAACGCTATCAAGGCCGTGTCAGCCCGTGTATACTTGGGAACCGTGAGTGCAAGCGCCTTAAAACAGGTGGCCAGCCCCTATAAACGCGTCTTACTTAAGCTAAGTGGCGAAGCTTTGCTCGGTAAACGCGCCTACGGCATTGATCCCACGGTGCTCGATTATTTGGCCAGCGAAATTAAACAAGGTTTTGAGCTGGGCGTGCAACTTGGCATTGTGATCGGTGGAGGCAACATATTCCGTGGGCAGAGCGCAGCCGAAAACGGTATGGATCGTGTGGCCGGAGATTATTGTGGCATGCTGGCAACCGTCATGAACGGTGTGGCCCTTAAAGATGCCCTCGAGCGTGCCAATGTGCCTACCCGGGTGATGAGTTCGATTCGCGTGGATCAGATTGCAGAGCCGTATATTCTTAACCGTGCTTTGCGGCATTTTGAAAAAGGCCGTGTGGTTATTTTTGTGGGCGGTACCGGCAACCCTTATTTTACGACCGATACCACCGCGGCCTTGCGGGCCGCCGAAATTAAAGCCGATGTCCTATTTAAAGCCACCAAGGTAGATGGTATCTACGATAAAGACCCCTTCAAACACAAGGATGCTGTCAGGTTTGACCGTATCACCTATACGCAGGCTCTTGCGCAACGCCTTCAAGTGATGGACAGCACGGCCTTTTCCATGGCCCAGGACAATGCGATTCCGGTGGTGGTGTTTAAACTCGATGAACCCGGCAACATTAAAAGAGCTTTGTTAGACCAGACGGTGGGCACCGTGGTGCATTCGTGACAGGCATAAGCGTTATTTTTTTGACGAGGTGAGCAGGCATGATTAAAGATGTTGAGCATAAAATGGAAAAAGCGGTTGAATCGGTGCGCCAACACTTAATGGGCATACGCACCGGACGCGCCAGCGCCGACCTGGTTAAACCGCTTAAGGTCGATTATTACGGCAGCGAAGTGCCCTTACAGCAGTTGGCTTCGATATCGGTACCCGAAGCCCGCACCATCCAGCTTCAGGTTTTTGACAAGGGCGCGGTGCAGTCCATCGAAAAGGCTCTGCAGTCGTCGGGTTTGGGTATTACGCCACGCACCGAGGGCACCATCATTCGTCTGCCACTGCCAGAGCTTTCGGAAGAACGGCGCAAGGAACTCTTAAAAGTAGCCAAAGCCTATGCCGAAGATGGCCGCGTGGCGGTGCGCAACATTCGCCGTGATGGCCTTGAAAAGCTTAAAAAACTAGAAAAAGACAAGGTAATTTCGGCCGACGATTCGCGTAGTCAGCAAGTGACTGTTCAAAAAGTGACTGATCGCTTTGTGGCGCAGATCGATCAGGTGCTGGTGCAACGGGAGCAGGATATTCTGCAGGTTTAACATGTCATCCACTTCGGTACCGCAACATGTGGCCATTGTCATGGACGGCAATGGTCGCTGGGCCCGCGAGCGTGGTCTGCCGCGAGCCGCAGGTCATAAACAAGGCGCCGAGGCGCTGCGCAATACCGTCAAGGCTTGTCGCGAGATGGGTATACGTTATCTAACGGTATACGTTTTTTCAACCGAGAACTGGTCCCGACCCGAAGGTGAAGTCAGTTTTTTATTTAAATTTGTGCAGCATCTGATTGGCCAGGAACTTCCGGAGCTTAACCGTAACGGTGTGCGCATGCGTTTCTTGGGCCGGATTCAAGATTTGCCCCAGTCCGTTCAGGCCGAAATCCGCAAGGCCGAAGAAAAAACCCAGCATAATCAGGTTTTAACGCTTAACTTAATGATGAACTACGGTAGCCGGGCCGAAATCGTTGACGCTGCCCGCGCCCTGGCTGTTCAAGTCAAGCAAGGCAGCTTAGACCCAGAGCAAATTACCGAAGAAATGCTGGCGGGCCACTTGTATACCGCCGATCTTCCCGATCCCGATATTCTCATTCGCACGGGCGGAAACTTTCGGGTCAGCAACTATCTGCTGTGGCAGATCGCCTACAGCGAAATCTGGGTTACCGACATTTACTGGCCAGACTTTACGCCGGCCCTGCTTAAGCAAATCATCGACGAGTTTGGTGCACGCGAGCGGCGTTTTGGCAGCATCGACAACAGCTTTGGAAGCATTGCCCGGGCAGCGTAACGCTTGAAAAAACGACTTTATACCGTATTTTTTGTTTTACCGCTTTTTTTAGCGGTGCTGTTTTACGGTGCGCTTTCTTTTAAAGTCTGTGTGGCGCTTTTTATGCTGCTCTGCACCTACGAGCTTTTTGCCATGGCCGGGGCCCTGCACCATACGCCGGCGATGATTCTGGCCATGCTCACCATAGGCCTTTTGTTTGCGATCACCTTGCGAGTGGATCTCTCGCCTTGGTTGTCGCATCCAGCAGTGATCAGTGCGGTCTTTCTGTGGATGGCCTGGTATATGGCCGAACTGGCGTTAAAGCGCATCTACTGGCTTAAGCATCCGCTGGCGCTGTGCGTGCGTGCGGTGTTTTTGTTTGGCGTGTGCGCCCTGTACCTGGTGCTTCTGCGCGATGGGACACAGGGCCTGGTGTGGACCTTATGGATTTTGTGCATCGTATGGGTTAACGATACCAGTGCGTACTTAACAGGACGGCGTTTTGGCAAACATCCTTTGGCTCCCAGCGTGAGCCCGCGCAAGACCATCGAAGGCGCCGTTGGGGCCCTTTTAGGCAGCATGGTGGCCGCAGTGCTGCTGGGACTATGGTTTTTTGATGTAGCCTGGTATGAGTTGCTTGGTTTTGGGGCGCTAGCCAGTGCCCTGGCCCAGCTAGGTGACCTGCATGAATCGCTGGTCAAACGCAAGTTCGAGGTCAAGGATTCTGGCACGCTTTTTCCGGGCCATGGCGGTGTCTATGACCGGGTGGATAGTTTTATCTTTTTGGCTCCCGCCGCCTATTACTTTGTGCGCTTGCTGATAAGCGGTTAAAATTCCAGTGCATGTCTGTGCGCCAGCTTAGCATTCTTGGATCGACCGGTTCCATTGGCACCCAGGCCTTGCAGGTGGTCGATGCCTTTCCAAATGATTTTAAGATACAGGCCCTGGTGGCGGGCAAGAACATCAATCTACTCAAGACGCAGATTCGCTGTTACCGCCCCCGCTATGTATCGGTTGCCAATGAGGCCTTGGCGGCAGAACTGCGCCTGGAGTTTATGGCCCCAAACCTTCAGGTACTTTCCGGAGAGGCTGGTGCGGTATTTTGCGCCAGCCTGCCCGAGGTCGATCTGGTGCTTTCAGCCATGGTGGGTGCACGCGGATTGCGGCCAACCCTGGCGGCTGTGACGGCCGGAAAAACTGTGGCGCTGGCCAACAAAGAAGTTCTGGTGACGGCCGGTGCGCTGGTATTGCGTGCGGCCCATGCCAACGGCAGCACTATCTTGCCAGTCGATTCTGAACATGCTGCCTTGCATCAGTGTCTGCGCAGCGGACAGGGGCTTGCCGAAGTGCGCCGCCTGGTGATCACGGGCTCGGGGGGATCGTTGCGCGACCGGTCCAAGGAATCACTGGCCAGTGTCACGCCCGCCGAAGCCCTGCGCCATCCCAATTGGTCCATGGGTGACAAGATCACCATCGACTCCGCCACCTTAATGAACAAGGGCCTTGAGGTCATCGAAGCCCATCACTTGTTTGGCATCGCAGCTGAAAAGATCGAAGTCTGGATTCACCGCCAGTCCATTGTGCATTCTATGGTCGAGTTTTGCGATGGCAATGTGGTGGCCCAGCTTGCGCTGCCAGACATGCGCCTGCCGCTGCAATATTGCCTGACCTATCCCAAACGGCTCGAAGCGCCCTGGCCACGCCTTAAACTCGAAGACCTGCAGCAACTTAGTTTTGAAGCACCCGATTTGCGGCGTTTTCCGTGTCTCGAGCTGGCCTACCAGGCGCTGCGACGGGGCGGCAGCGCGCCTGCCACCCTGAATGCCGCCAACGAAGTAGCCGTGCGCGAATTTCTCGAAGGCCGTTTGGCCTTTACCGATATACCCCGTTTAATTGAAGCAGTGCTGATGCAGGCTAGTTATAGGGCCGAGCCCAACCTTGAAGACATTTTGGCTTGCGATCAAGAGGCGCGCCAGTTGGCAGCAGATGCCTTTCAAAAAACTTAGGTTCTTCCGATCCACATGATGCGAACCGACACCCTTTCTGATGCTGCGCCGCTGGCCTTAGACACCGACACGCAAAACGAAAGCGCCTGGAGAGTGCTGCTTGCGCGGCTGCCAGAGATGACGCCGCGCCGCTTTGGCTTGCTGTACGAACGCTTTGGGTCGTCAGAAAAAATCTGTTTGCAATCAGCCCAGGCCTGGAATGCGGATCTACGCCTGTCGTGGGAAGCGGGACAGGCAGCCGAGTTGCTTAAAACGCTGCAAGGCGTAGATCCCATCAAAGAAATTGAAAAACTTAAAAAACGCGGTGTGTGGACCTTGATTCCGGAAAACCCGGCTTACCCGGCGCTGCTTAAAGAAATTGCCGACCCGCCTTTTATTCTTTTTGGCCTGGGCGATCAAGCTCTGCTCACCCAGCGGCAGTTGGCGGTGGTGGGCACGCGCCGTCCCAGCGAAAACGGTTTGCGCGTCACCAAATTGTTATGCGAGCAAATGGGGTCGGCCCAATTTGTGATTACCAGTGGCATGGCGGCGGGCATCGATGGCGCGGCACATGTTGCGGCACTGCAAAGCGGCGCGGGCACGGTGGCCGTGCTGGGACACGGGGTTGATCTGGTTTACCCCGCCAATCACGCGCGGCTTTACAAGGATCTATGCCAAAAAGGCTGTGTGATTTCTGAATACCCTCTGGGGCAACGCGGCACCGCGTGGAGCTATCCGCGCCGGAACCGAATTATTTCTGGTTTGTCGGTAGGCACGCTGGTCATCGAAGCTGGCGAGCAAAGCGGCGCGCTGATTACGGCCAAGCACGCGCTTGAGCAAAATCGCGAAGTCTTTGCTGTGCCCGGCAGCCCACTTGCCAGCCAATCCGTCGGAACCAACCGGCTTATCCAGCAGGGCGCCAAACTGGTCATCGATGTGGCCGATATTCTGGCCGAATTTTCGTATGTAGGTGAAACCAGCCAGGGTGTGGGTGGGATACAGCCTTTCCGTGCGGCCGCTCCGGCTCGTGATCCACTCAATGACACGGCGGTTTCCGACCCAGGCAGGCGTCTTTGGCAGGCTTTGGGGGGTGAAGCGTTGACGCTCGAAAAATTGAGCAAGCGTGCCGCTCTGCCGCCATCTACAGTGGCAGCGGAACTTTCGGTACTAGAAATTCAAGGCTATATTCAGCGCCACGAAGGCGGTAGTTTTTCGCGGGCCTAGAGGGTTTCTAGTCTGCCTGCGTTTCTAACCAACGTTCGGCATCGATTGCGGCCATACAACCGCTGCCCGCAGCAGTGACGGCCTGGCGATAAATCGGATCCTGTACATCGCCACAGGCAAAGACGCCAGGAACGCTGGTGTAGGTAGATTTATCTTTGGTGATAATGTAACCCACGGCGTTCATTTCTAGCTGGCCTTTAAACAAGTGCGAATTGGGTTCGTGGCCGATGCCTAAAAACAGGCCATCGGCGGGCACTTGAGTCGGTTGCCCCGTTTGCACATTTTTAATTTTAAGTCCGGTCACCTGTTTGTGCGGCTGATCTTGACCTAGCACTTCGGTTACGCTGCTGTTCCACAGCCACTGGATCTTGGGGTTGGCCTTGGCGCGATCCTGCATAATCTTGCTGGCACGCAGGCTGTCGCGACGGTGTACCACCGTGACGGTGTTAGCGAAGCGCGTCAAAAACTGCGCTTCTTCCATGGCAGTGTCACCACCACCCACCAGGTATACATTTTTATTCTTAAAAAAGGCCCCATCACAGGTGGCGCAGGCGCTGACGCCGTGGCCGAGATATTTTTTTTCGGATTCCAAACCCAGGTATTTGGCGCTGGCGCCGGTAGAGATGATCAGCGCCTTGGCTTCAAAGGTTTGCCCATCCTGGGTGCTTACTTTAAAGGGCCGTTTCGACAAGTCGACGGCGGTCACGTTGCCCCAGATCATTTCGGTGCCAAAGCGTTCGGCCTGCTTGCGAAAGTCTTCCATCATTTCAGGACCCAGGATGCCTTTGGGATATCCAGGATAGTTTTCTACATCGGTGGTGGTCATCAGCTGACCGCCTTGCTCGACGCCTGTGATCATGAGTGGTTTTAAGTTGGCGCGGGCGGCGTAGAGGGCAGCGGTATATCCCGCTGGGCCGCTGCCAATGATAAGGACGTTATGTATTTCTGTCATAGAAGCGCGCTATGTGATAAGCCTGAATCGCAAGACGCGATCAATCGTGTCTTTACAGGTGTGCCTTTACTTTTTGCGAGAGCACGGGCTGTGGCACAAAGCCTACGATCTGGTCAGCCACCTGGCCCGCTTTAAAGATGATCAAGTTGGGGATGCCGGTAATGTGGTATGAGGCGGCAATGTCGGGATTGTCGTCGGTATTGCACTTAACGACTTTCAATCTGCCATCATATTCCTTGGCCACAGCTTCGACCACCGGAGCCACCGCGCGGCAAGGTGCGCACCAGGGAGCCCAGAAATCAACCAAAACGGGCTGACTGCTTTTAAGCACTTCCTGATCAAAATTGGCTTGCGATACTTCAGCTACCATTTTGTTCCTCCTTGGTCTTTAACACATACATACGCTCTTACTGCGAGTCCGGATGAGAAAGTGTGCAATAAAATATGTAAACCGTCCACCTAGACTATCCCACGGGTGCCTCCAACTCTGTCAAACAGTAGAGCACAGGGTCAGTGCGGGCCATGGTGCTATTGTGGTATAACACTTATACTATCTGATAGATGGAGCATTTCGAGTACGACCCTAGAAAAAGCCAGCTTAATAAAGAGCGGCACGGGGTTGACCTTGAATGGGCTCAAGGTTTGTGGGATGTGACGCATATCATCATCCCGGCCAAGCATGTGCGGGGAGAACCCCGATCTCTGATTCTTGCGAAGATTGCAACCAAATGTTACGCCGCGATCTTTGCGATAAGGGGAGAGGTTACGAGACTCATCAGTTGTCACAGAGCAGATAAAAGATTGGAGAAAATTTATGAGAAGCATACCCAAAAGCAAGAAGACTAAAGCGATTACTGCAGCTTCATTTGACGAGAAGTTTGTCAACGGAGAAGACATCAGCGAGTATCTGGACCTTGAACAGGCAACGGTAGTCCAAAGGGTAAACGTCGATTTTCCATCATGGATGGTCAAAATGCTTGATCGTGAGGCAGTAAAGATTAATGTCTCGAGGCAGGCGATTATCAAGATGTGGATTCGAGAACGCCTGGATCCGGTGCGTAGGATTACGCTTTGAACGAACACAGGCTTTTGGATCGTTACCTCTGAACGGTATAATTCCTTTCGTGGCTGGGCGTATCCGGGTGTTGGATGAAGTCACACGCAATCAAATTGCCGCTGGCGAGGTGATCGAGCGGCCTGCTTCGGTCATCAAGGAACTGGTCGAAAACAGCTTGGATGCTGGCGCGACCGTATTGGATATCGAACTGCACGAAGGTGGCATGGCTTTTATCGAGGTGACCGACAACGGTTGTGGCATGGATGCCGAGGATCTGCCGATCGCGGCGTTGCGCCATGCGACGAGCAAGATCAGTAGCGTCGAGGATTTATTTAATGTACGTACTTTAGGATTTAGAGGCGAGGCTCTGGCTTCGATTGCCTCGGTATCGCATCTGGGTATCCAAAGCAAAACATCCCCCTCCAAATATGGCACCCGTATCAAACTCGAAGGCGGTGTTCAGGCCGAATCAAAGCGCGTGGGTTGCGCCACAGGTACGCGTGTGACGGTCGAAGCCTTGTTCTATAACGTCCCGCCCCGTAAAAAATATTTAAAACAGGTATCGACCGAATTTGGACATTGCCTGACGGTGGTGCAAGAAGCGGCGCTGGCCTATCCGCAGACGCGTTTTAATCTGCTTCATAACGGCAAGGCGGTCTTTCAGAGCGCCGGAAACGGGCAGGGGCGCGATGTCTTGGTGTCTCGATACGGACGCGGCGTGATTGAAGATATTTTGCCTGTGACCTATCAAACAGCCGAAGGTGCGGTGTTAGCAGTACACGGTTGGGTTAGCAAACCCACGGCCCATCGCAGTGCCCGCGACCGACAAACGTTTTTCATCAACGGACGCGCTGTGCGGGTGCCCATGTTGGCGCGGTCGGTCGAACAAGCCTACAAAGACACCATGCCCCAGGGACGCTATCCGCTGGCGGTCTTGTTTATAACCCTGCCGCCCGAGTCAGTTGATGTCAATGTGCATCCCGCCAAACGCGAAGTTAAGTTTGCCCAGCCTGGGCTGGTGTTTGATGTGGTCAAACAAGTGGTGCGGGGCGCACTGGCGCAAAGTGATCCGCATAGTTTTTCAATGGCGGCTTTGGCCACGCGCAAGACCTTTGTATCCCCTGACCAAACTTTGCCGCAGAGTCCTCCGGCATTGTTTCAAACTCAAGCGGCCTGGACCGAGGGGCATCATCATGTGTGGCATGCCGAGGTGCTTGGGCAGGGGGCAGCGCTCACGGTCAAAAACGATTACAGAGAAAACAGCGAGGACGAAAAGAGTATTCTGTGGGAGCCGCGCTTTCAACTGGATCATACCTTTATCGTCGCCGAAGGCGCAGAAGGTCTGGTGCTCATCGACCAGCATGTGGCGCACGAGCGCGTGCTCTATGACCGTTTTAAACGCGCGCAGGCCCAAAATCAAATCAGCACCCAGACGCTTTTAACGCCGCTGGTCATAGAACTTGGCACCGAGGAACGGCTGGCCTTACTGGATCAAGCCGAGGCCTTGCGTGGTTTTGGTTACGAGCTAGAGAACTTTGGCGAGACGGCCCTGTTGCTTAGGTCTGTGCCGGCAGGTTTGGAGAAGGCAGACCATGTGGCGGCGCTCAAAGAATTTGCTGCGGATCTCATTGGCAAGGGTGGTGGCGGCAATGTCGAGCAGTTGCGCGACGACATCCTGATCATGATGAGTTGCAAGGGGGCTATTAAAGCCGGCGATCCGATTGACCTGTCAGGCGCACGCAGCCTGATTGCAGATTTAATACAAAGCGCCAACCCCTATACCTGTCCCCATGGGCGGCCGATTGTGCTCCAATTTTCAAACGAACGCATCCGGCGCATGTTCGGGCGCTAGACCCTGCGGGACACGCGGTATAATCTGATTACAGCCATGGGACAGCAGTACTTTAGTGTGGTATGGAAAGAAGGCAAATACTATGTTGCCCGTTGTCTTAATGTCGAAGTTTCCAGCTTCGGTGAAAGTTATGAAGATGCCCTAAAAAATCTTCAAGAAGCTTTGGAACTGTATTTAGAAGATGCTTCGCCACAGGATGTCCAACAGATTTCGCAGGCCAGCATTTCAGTTCAACATTTAGATAGTGCCTAACCCGGATTATTCACGCATATGAAGCGGATACTTCCACACGGGAGCCCGCTGCAAGAAAGTATGAATAGTGCGGGCTAAATTATTTTCCTCGGACGAGATTGCTAAGATTCTAATTTAAAACAGGCAAGTCTTGGCAGAAAGGATTTTGAGTAACGTGCAGATCCAGCACTGGGAAAAAATCGATGGTACGCCGGCGACAGGCGGACCTTATTCTACGGCCGTACGCTACGGTCACCTTTTGTTTTTGGCGGGTCAGGTACCCTGGGATGCTTCTACCCAGACTTTGTTTCAGGGCAGCGTCAGTGCAGAGGCACAAAATATATTTGTGAATGTGTGCAAAATTCTTGAACACTGCGGCTCGTCACTCGAGCAAGTGCTGCGCGTCAACTGCTACCTGGTTAATCCCGAGGATGCCAGAGAGTTTTCAGCGGCTTACAAGGTGCAGTTCAAGGCAGGCAGTCTGCCAGCGCGCAGTATGGTTTTTGTTAAAGCACTGCCCCTGGGTGCCCGCATCGAAATGGAATTTACGGCCGGGATGTGACCCGCCTTAACTTAAGGCCATTTTTTTGTTGAAATGTGTGGTTTTGTCTGGCGATATATTGCATGGAACCCACATCATCTGTCAGCCATCACGCGCCACACATTCCCTTGTTTTCGCAAGGTCCGGTGCAACGCATTAAAAAAGCCATGCAAGAAAAAAATGCAGCGGTTGTGCAGAGCGAAGCCCAGCATCATCCAAATCATTCCACGGTTCAATATCTGGCCGGAGTGTATTTTTTTAATCAACAAGATTACGCTGAGGCACAAGTATATGTGAACAGGTCATTGATGATTGATTCTGATTCTTATGTGGCGCATCGCCTGCTGATGCTGGCATGTTTTGCGGGACAAGATTATGTCACTTCGGGCACCGAGGCGGCCTTTTTGCTGCAACGTTATCCGGCCCGGCTTGAAGAGCAGAAAGCAGATATTGTCATTGCGCACGAAATGGGCATTGTGCAGGCAATCAACGCAGCCGAGACCAATTTTGCCGCCATCGATGTACATATTGCGGCGCTGCAAAAACTGGAGGTTGATCCGGCAGACTATCTGCCTGCCATCACTGGTTTTATTGCCAGCGTAACGCTGACATCTTTAAATGATCAAAAACCGGCCACCCAGGATTTAAGAATCGCCACTGAATATCTCATTCAAAAGGGCTTTGAACTTTTACCCGGCGTCACCCGTTTTTATATGATCCAGGCGCTCATCTATTTTAATTTTGGTGAACTGGATGCATTCATGCGTCAGGTAAGACAAGTCGCCGAACTGGGTCTTTTAAATGAGGCTCTGCAAGACGAGGATCAACGTGGATTTATAGAACATGCTGTTGAGCAATTTTCCGGCGCTGCGGATCCGGACATACGGGGTTATGGGCAGGAGCTTCAAGCCTTAGTCACCACCGCCAGCCATTGAATTTTGGGAGAGCCAAAATTCCCCTTAATTTTTCTGGAAAATAGACTCGATTTCCGTCGATATATACTGTGAGCAGATTTTCGCTTAAAAAATTGGCGGTTTGTTTTGCCGGGGACAGTCATCTTAGCCGGGATCAGCAACATCTCATCGATTTACTAGAGGATTTATCCGAGCATGTGCGCGTGCACCGTTTGCATTGCGGCGGAATGTCATTGGAACGCGTGGCCAGCCGACACAGCTTGCGCACGGTTCATTTTAATGTGCCCAAAGTACCGGTTTCTCTTTTGGATAGATCCACATCTTTGCCCAAGGTGGCTTACCTCGATGAGCCTGACTGGGGGCATGCGGTTTTTTTTCCGGAATCGGCTGGGCATCACATTTACACCGATGATCTAAACAACTGTGCTGTTTTAGCCTTGTATCTTAAAGGGCTTAACGAGGAACGCTGGTATTTATTGTGCCACCTGTACGATGACAAAGCCTATAACCAGCGCACACAATCTTGCCTGGTGGAAGGGCAGGTGAAGAAGATTACCGAACACTTAAAAGAGCGTGGATTCAGGGGCATTTATGGCATGTTAAGTCCGCGCGACGATACCTTTACCCGCGCCAGCGAAAAAATCCTGCGTGATTATTTGGGCGCTTCCAATTTAGAGCTACTGATGCGTTATGGCCCATCCAAAGCCAGAGTGCTGGTGACTTCGTCTGGCTGGGCCATGTACGACAATCATAGGCCTCGGCACTTGGTACGGCTGGTTTAGTAAACGGTACTTTCTTGGAGTTCATCCAAGCTATCTGTTACCTTATCTTAAGGGATGTCTGCGCGCATTTTTTGGGTATTTCTCGTATTTTGGCTTCTGATCGGGACTCCGTTGGGGGCGGCCACGCACCTTATTATCACCAATGACAGCTATGGCAAGCTTACCCTCGATAATGGCGAGCAACTGTGGGCTAAAGTCAGTGCATATGTAAATACCCTGCGTAAACAAGGCGAAACGGTCTATTGGCTGGACGGGGGCAACCATAGCGGCCCCGAACCCGAAGCGGTGTTGTTTAAGGGTGAGCGCCACATGGGCCTTTTGATGTCGCTTGGCATCGACGGTTATATGCCGGGCCGTTACGATTTTGCCTGGCGCCGCAGCTTTGTCGAAGCCCAGCCCAGGCCCTGGCTGCTTTCAAATGTATACGAAGGCGGCAATGTCTGGAAAAAAGATAAAAACTTTTCGCAGCTCGATTGGCCCAAACTGCGTGTCTATGGCATTGTGCAGCCCGATCTGCCCCTGCACGTCAAAGAAGGCTATGTGTCTGGTCTGCGTTTTTTGTCCGAGACCGAGGCGCTTAAAACCCTGCTCATCCAAAACCCGCCAAAATCACAGCAACGGGTGGTGGTGCTGGCGCAAATTCCGTATGACCGCTGCGTCACGTTGCTGCAGCAGTTTCCGCAATTGCATACGGTGGTGTCATTGCTCTCAAGCGCCGATGACCGTGGTTTTAAAGACGCCAGCATGCAGGATGGGCAACAGGTGATTGGCAGCCGCCGTTATGGCCGCGAGCTGCTCGATCTCACGCTGCCAGACAACAGCGCCTTGCCCGTGACCGTGCGTCGGGTGCTACTCTCACAAATTAAAGAAAGTGACCCGGTGGTGAGCCAGCTTTCCGAAAGCATCATGGCCGACTATAACTACCAAAGCACCCCCAACCTGGGAGAATTGATGGCCGAAGAAGCGTCTGATTTCTCGCAGTTTGCCTTAAAAGCCATGGCCAGTTTTTCGCAGATTCCGCTGGCTGTATTGCCGCAAAAAGTTGTGCGTGAAACTCCCAAAGCAGGCCCGGTCACTCTGGCCGATTTAAGGCGCGCCCTGCCTTTTGAAGACCGCGTGATGGCAGCACGTTATACCGGACGGGTGCTTAAGCAAATCATGGCCCAGGCAGCCCAGGCATCCGACGGTCCGCATAAGCTGCTCTATGTGGGCTACCGTGAAGGCTATGTCGAAGGCATACCCATTTTTGACGACGATGAATATTGGGTGGTCACAACGGGTTACCTGTTCGATGGCGGTGGCGGATACAACGGTTTTAAGCAGTATACGAGTCACTATTTAGTTGAAGACACCATGGAACACCTGATGCGGCAGTTTATCGGACAGAAACGCCAGCAGACGGCGTCCGAGTTTTACGAACGCATACGCAAGCCTTATCACATGCGTGGCGAGGGTGAACTTAAGGCCCGCTTTCAAAGCCGCACCATTGCTTCTGGAACCTTTTCGGGCGTGTCCGAACTTAGTGGTCACCAGGGCAGCGGCGGCAGCGTGCAGTTTTCTTTTAAGCCCCAGTTTTATGTGGGGCAGGTGGCACTGCGGAACGCATTTTTCTTTGACTTTTCGCAATGGGGGGGGCAGGTGCTGGCCAATGACCTGCGCTTTGACCTTGATGTAGAGCCTATCCGGCGTGATGCGCAACACACGCTGCCCTTTGGCGGATTAAGCATCCAGTCGGCCATCATGGATCCCGAGGGTGACAGCAATGATATTCTCAAGCGTCTGACGCTGGGGTTTTCAAGCCAGTTTTTAGATGCGGGGGTGGCTGTGCATTGGGGTGTGGGTTTTAGCCATCGCCAGGGCAGCAGCGTGCCCAATGTGGTCGATGTGGGTCCGCACTTGCAGTGGGAACAACAGGCGGGTGAACTGCACTGGCAGGGCAGTGTTTTTCAGGCGCTTTCGGGTACTGAAGAACAAGAAATTAAGCTGGTATTTAATTACGGACTGGCCTTGGGAGGGATACCCGCAGACCTGGAATATCAGGTCTTTCGCATAGCCAACCGCTACCAGGCCCAGGCAGGTCTGTCACAGCGCGTGGGACTATGGATCAACCTACCTATTCATTGGGGTGAATATTAATGGGCCCTTATGCCATCTAAAATAGAGGTAATGGTTAAATGCGCTAAGCCGCTGGGAGTCTGTCTTTTGGCGGTTAGCTTGCTTTTATGCGGATTTGGTGGCGTGGTTGCTCATGACCCGATCAGGCTTAAACTAACGCCCGATGTGCAGTTTTTGTATGCGGCGGGTGGGGTGCGCGTGATTCTTTCGTTGCATAATTTAAGTGGACGCGAACTTAAGTTTCATGTCTGCGCACAAGTGCCGCTGTCGGCTTATTTTAGTTTTATCATCCGTCAGGGCGGGGCAGACGGGCGGGAAATCAGTATTTTATCTAACACCGATGATGTGAAATTCAAGCATCAATTTACTGAATTTGTGCTTAAACCCGAAACCAGCGAAACCGTGGTGGTGAATTTATCTGAACTACTCGAAGGGCGTCAGCGTTTTACGGATGGCATGTATAACGTCAAAGCCTTGATGGCGGTAGAAGATGTGGTGGTCGAAAGCAATGAAGTCATGTTTGAATTAAGCAAACTTTAATTTTGCTCATGATTTTTTTCGGAGCATCAGGAACTTCTCAAACCGTAGTCGCTTAGTTACAATTGCTGCCTGCCTGTGATTTAGGGTGCTTTTATTGTTTATACTAAAAGTTTGTAAATTTTTAATAAAATTTTATATAACGTTTCTTAATTTTCAAATACACACCACCATATGTAGCGGGTAGAATGTTTCAAACAACACTAAATATGTTGTTTTGTTTCAAAATAGATTTTTTTATTTTTACATCCACGGGGGCGGAATATGGCAAAGAATACCAATAAATCCGGAGAAAAACAGCTTATTGAGGCCGCTAGATCAGGGCGGGAACCCCTCATAATTAAGCGGCATTTTACTCGTGTGGGTGTTAATCCTTACGACACGGTGGAATGGGATTACCGCAGCTCGGTGATCAGTGACACCAACGGGGCAGAGGTATTTCGCATGGATCATGTCGAAGTCCCCAAAGCCTGGTCGCAGCTGGCAACAGATATTGTGGTCAGCAAGTACTTTCGTAAGGCGGGTGTGCCGGGCCAACCCGGTCATGAAACCTCGGTGCGTCAGGTGGTTTACCGTGTGGCCCATACCATTCGCCAGGCGGGTGAAAATTTGGGCGAATATTTTTCATCGGCCGACCAGGCCCAGGCTTTTGAAGATGAACTGACCCATTTGCTGTTGTATCAAAAGGGTGCGTTTAATTCTCCGGTATGGTTTAACTGTGGTTTAGGGCACGTGTACGGTCTGCAGGGTAGCGGCGGCAATTATTACTGGAACCCTGCCAAGGACGCCATTGATGAAACCAGCGATGCTTACAGTCACCCGCAGTGTTCCGCTTGTTTTATTCAAAAAGTACAGGATGATCTCATGAGCATTTTTGACTTGGCAAAAAACGAAGCCAAGTTGTTCAAGTATGGTTCCGGTACCGGCAGCAACTTTAGCGCCATTCGTGGGCGGCAAGAAAAATTAAGTGGCGGCGGTACCAGTTCGGGTCTGATGTCTTTTCTTGAGGTGCTCGATCGTGGAGCCGGGGCCACTAAATCAGGCGGAACCACCCGCCGTGCAGCCAAGATGCTGTGTCTTGACATGGATCACCCTGAAATTGTGGATTTTATTAATTGGAAAGTGCGTGAAGAACGCAAGGTGGCCGCTTTGATTGCCGCCGGCTACAGCGCCGATTTTAACGGGGAGGCCTACCATACAGTGGCGGGCCAAAACGCCAACAATTCAGTACGGCTTTCAAACACATTTATGCAAGCAGTGTTAGACGATGGTGCCTGGCAGACACGCATGCGTACCACCGACAAGGTGTGCGAAACCTTTCGTGCCCGCGAGCTGTGGGATCAAATTGCCTATGCGGCCTGGGCCTGTGCGGATCCGGGGGTGCAGTTTGACACCATTATCAATGACTGGCATACCTGCCCCAACACCAACCGCATTAATGCCAGCAACCCTTGCAGCGAGTACATGTTTCTTGACGATTCAGCCTGTAATCTGGCTTCGATTAACCTGATGTTGTTTTTAAATGAGGATGGAAATTTTGATATTGCTGGTTTTCAGCATGCCTGTCGCATCTTTTTTATTGCCCAGGAAATTCTGGTCGATTTTGCCAGTTATCCCACCCGGACCATCGCGCAAAACAGTCACGATTACCGGCCACTTGGATTAGGTTATGCCAATCTGGGAACCCTGCTCATGGTGAAAGGCGTGCCTTACGACAGTGAAACAGCCTTTGCCATGGCGGGGGCCATGACAGCCATCATGAACGGTACGGCTTACCGTACATCGGCCGAGCTGGCCCTGGCCAAGGGATCTTTTAATGGCTATATCGCAAACCGTGAGCCCTTTTTGGATGTCATGAAAAAACACCGCGAACATGCCTGCAAAATTGATTCGGGTTATTGCCCGGCTGAACTTTTAAAAGCAGCCCAGCGCGTGTGGGACGAAGTGCTCGAAGAAGGCCAAAAATATGGCTTCCGCAATGCCCAAGCCACTGTGTTGGCGCCTACCGGTACCATCGGCTTGCTGATGGATTGCGACACCACCGGGGTTGAGCCTGATTTTTCGCTGACCAAATTTAAAAAACTGGCGGGTGGCGGTTACTTTAAAATTGTTAACCAATCGGTGCCGCGTGCACTTAGAAACCTGCGCTATTCACCCGAACAGATCGACGAAATTATTACCTATGTCAAAGGCACCGCTAGCTTAATTGGCGCACCTTTTATCAATCCCGAAAGTCTGCGCGAAAAAGGCCTGCGCGACGAGGATCTTTCAAAAATTGAAAGCGCCTTGCCGGCGGCTTTTAATCTAGCCAGCGCTTTTTCGGTGTGGATTGTGGGCGAGGGTACGTTAAAGCGTTTGGGTTTGTCCGAGGCACAGTGGAGCGATTCGGCTTTTAATTTGCTGCGTTGGCTGGGTTTTGCGCCCGAACAAATTGAGCATGCCGAAAATATCATTTGCGGCATGGCCACGGTCGAAGGCGCGCCGCATCTTAAGGCCGAAGACTACCCGGTCTTTGACTGTGCCAACAAATGCGGCAAGTATGGCACACGTTTTATTCTGCCGATGGGCCACATTCGCATGATGGCCGCCGTGCAGCCTTTTATTTCGGGTGCCATCAGCAAAACCGTCAACCTGCCGCACGAAGCCACCGTAGACGAGATTCAAGCCATTTACATGGATGCCTGGAAGCTGGGGCTTAAGGCGGTGGCGCTCTATCGTGATGGCTGCAAGCTTAGCCAGCCGCTCTCGTCGGGCGCAAAAAAAGAAGACGAAAAAGGCGATTCCAAACAAGCCGCCGCAAAAGAAATTCAGTCCATCACCCAGGCCGAGGTATGGTCGCAAGGCTTGCATCGGCGTTCGTTGCCCAAAAAACGCCGGGGCATTACCTATGCGCTTAAGGTAGCCAGCACAAGACTTTATTTGCGTACGGGCGAATATGAGGACGGCAGTCTGGGTGAAATTTTTATCGACATCGCTAAAGAAGGTTCATCCATCCGCAGCATGTTTAACAGTTTTGCCATGGCAGTATCGCTGGGTTTGCAGCATGGGGTTCCGCTCGATGAATACGTCGACATGTTTACGTTTACACGCTTTGAGCCGTCGGGTCCGGTCAGTGGACACGACAATATCAAGTTTTGCACCAGCATCGTTGATTTAATCTTTAGAGTGCTGGGTTTTGAATACCTGGGTCGTACCGACTTTGTGCAGATCAAGCCCGAAGACGCCAGGCCCAGTGAAGATACCGGCCTCTCCAAAAAACCGGCGCAGCCCAAAGTAACGCCCAATCCAGACGTACATGTACTGGCGTCCAGTCTTGAAAAGGTCAAAGTGATGGCCGTTGCGGGAGACAAGTCTTTGCAGCGTTCCGAAGAACTCTCAAGCCACCTGTCCACCCTTATGGGCGATGCGCCTTTTTGCGACAGCTGCGGCCACGTGACCGTGCGTAACGGTTCTTGCTATCGGTGCATGAACTGTGGCAATAGCATGGGATGTTCGTAGCGTAGGGAACTCAATCGATGTCGGGTGGTGTCGCAGTGCTGGAATCCAGTTTGCGTTCATACATAGATTTTAGGGAAGCCAATGTGTCCATGGTATTGCCACAAATGGTGTGCAGGCCCGTAAAAGTGTCCCGAAATTCGACGATGGCGTCATAGTGCTTTCGGTCACGTGTACGGGCTAAGTTAAAGGGCGGATGCTGCATGGTGCCAAGCAGTTCATCTAAGGCGATGATAAATCCATGCGCGTCGACGCGCAGTTGCTGGGTTATTTCAAGGGCAGCATAGATCAGGTCAAGAGATTCATTCGACGTTTTCTGAAGGGTAATACTGCCTGTCAATATCGCCAGATCTCTTAAAAGCGGCGTGTACGTTTGGTTTAAAAATATAAAGGCGTTGGCACGGATTTCAAGAAACTGGTTTGAAACATCGGTAAAGGCGCTTAGCCATGACTTTGGCGTTCGGGTGGCAGAAATTTTGAGTTTCATGGCTTGGCAATATTTCGGAAATTTGGGGCAAGGATCACATGGGTTAAATTCGATGGACGAGCGGATACGTGTAGCCCTACACCAAACCCGGAAAAACAATAGCCGCCGCATCCGAGGTCAGACGCAAACGCAAGGCGCTGCGCGCCACATCGTCATAAACCAGCTTTTCAGCCACCAGCTGCTTGATCAGCTGCGAGGCACGGCGATCCTTTACGCCACAGATTCGTTGCACATCTGTCTTGGGCAGCCGACCAAGTTTTATCAACAGGCACATCACAGCATAGGCTCCGGCAGAGATCTTTTTTTCGGCCTGCAGGATGCGCAGATAGCGCTGATACAGGGTCTGAAACTGAGGCAATTCCAGACAGCCGGCCATATAACGCACCTGATCCAGACTGATTTCAAAAAAGTACTTGCAAAAGGCTTCTAGAGTTTTTTCTGACAGCGACCCCCGTCCATCGAGATCATCCGCCCGTGGCTGGTCCGCAAGATCCAGATAATGGTCAAAGGTTTGCCGCTGCCGCGCCAGGCCGCGTGAAAATGACCACAAATGGGGGTTGACCCCGCATTTTACAAAATAGGCCAGCGTAAAAAGCCGCGCAACGCGACCATTGCCGTCCCGAAAAGGATGTATCCAAAGCAAGCGATGATGAGACGCTGCCAGGCCCACAAATTTTTGCATGCCTTGCAGCCCGTCCGGATTCAGCTGCGCCGAAAAGTCGGCCAGCAGGCGCTCTATTTCTGCGGCAGTGGCAGGCGCATCGTGCCGACCCACGCGCGCACCCCGATCGCGAAACTGTCCGGGCAGCACCGGAATTTTTTTGTCACCAAGCGTTAGCGCCACTTGCATCTCTTCGGGCAAGCGCTCATAAAACGAACGGTGTATCCACGCCAAAAATTCTGGCGAGCAAATGTTTAGTGTTGGTTCGCCTGCCAGACGGCGCAGCAGTTCCTGCTGCACCTGTATGTGCACGATGTGCTCAATTTGATAGTTGCGCAGCGTACGATCAGACAGCAGTTCCTTATTCAGCGCAGCCTCGATGTCTTTGATCTTGCTTGGATTACCTTCCATGGCATTGGTGTAGAAGCTGTTGATGTCCACCAGAAATTCAGAAATGGCAAACACAAGATCTTTGCTTAAATGGTTGGATAGCGCCGTGCTTTCCTTTAAAAAAGTATTTATTAAGGTTTCAAGTTCGGGGGCTATTTTTCTGGGAAAGAGCGGGTACATAAGCTTGATTATACCCATTTTTTTAAACAAACATGCGTTATTTTATTACATTAATAATAATTATTAACTTCAGTATTTTAAAGTAATTTTTTATTTATATAAGTTAAAAACTCTATTTTTATGCGTTATTTTATTACATAAATTAAATAGGTGTATTCATATTTTTTATTATAAGCCAGATACGCAGCTTGAAAAAAAATCGGCTTGTCTGAAGTGATCGGTGTGGTGCAAGAGACTTAACGCGATTCCAACCAAATGGTATCGGGAGAAATATCGAGTTCATTGGGCCAGGTGACGGTACCGTAATTTACTCGGGCTTGACTAAAAAGGACTGGATCTTTGAGCCGGGTAAATACACCATGATTTAAGTAGGGGCTGGCATCGAAGGTTCGGGTTGCGCCATTGGAAAATTCCAATGTGAGCTGAAAGCCATTGATTGATTTAATGGCCTTAATTCTTGGGTTCATTTGAGTGGATCAAGCTTGAATACCGCCTGCTGATCCTGGTATTCAACATGGACATGGGGTAGATGGTGCTGTTTATTGTCATAGTAATACAAATAAATGACGAGGCCATAAAACATGCTTATAACAAGCATGTCGGTATTTTACACCAACAAAGCACTGGAGTGGATCAGCGCCGCAACAAGCCCCAAACCTGCCACAGTTTCTGGCGGAAAACTGCAACAGGTCAAACAGGTTAAACCAAATTGACATCGATGCCATTACTGTTTAACATAAGGCCATGGCATTAACCGTATCTCCCAAGTATCAGGTGGTTATTCCCAAAGATGTACGTGAGGCATTATCCATTAAAGCGGGGTCAAAAATTGTGGTGATTCTTAAAGGGGGTATTGCCTATCTGGTGCCTGAAAAAACTGTAGATAAACTACGGGGTTTCATCAAAGATGTGCATAAAAAGTTTCCGTTGCGCGACAAGCGTGATCGCAGTTTGTGATACTGCTCGATTCTTCGGCATGGCTTGAGATTTTTGTTGGCGGTGCCTTGGCCGATGATTGCGAGCGGTATTTGAAGCAAAATTCTGGCAAGGTCATTGTTTCGGTGATCAATATTTATGAAGTGTACCGCCGCATCGCCAGGCAGTCCGAAGATCTGGCTTTGCAGGCAGTGGCCCTGATGAAGCAACAGTCTGTACAAATGGTTGACGAACAAATCAGCCTGGATGCCGGAGATCTGTCGATCAAGTACGGGTTGGCTATGGCGGATAGCTTGTTGCTGGCAACGGCATACAAATACAAGGCCTTGTTGCTTACCAAGGACGTTGATTTCAATCGGGTGCCCGGCTGCAAGATATTGAAGTAAGTGGAACGGGTTTACGGTCTTCCAGACGCGAATTTCTAGAACTCCATGATAGACGAAAAATAAGCGAAAAGATATTATATCGGCGTCATGGTCAAAATAAATGTAAGGGGTACCGAGATTTCATTAATCAAAGTGCATGACAACGACTATATCTCTCTAACAGACATGCTCCAAGCCAAAGACGGCGATTTTTTTGTTTCAGACTGGTTGCGGAACCGGAATACCGTGGAATTTCTCGGCATCTGGGAAAAAGTTTATAACCATAATTTTAATTATGGCGAATTTGCCGTAATTAAAAGTCAGGTCGGTTTAAACAGCTACAAGATCAGCGTTAAAGAGTGGGCTGAAAAGACCAATGCCATTGGACTGAAAGCTACTGCAGGAAGATATGGGGGCACCTATGCCCATAAAGATATTGCCTTTGAATTTGGAATGTGGATCAGCGCAGAGTTCAAAATTTATCTTATAAAAGAGTTCCAGCGACTTAAAGACGTAGAGCATAAGCAAATGGGTTGGGACATCCGCCGCAATCTGGCCAAGATCAACTACCGAATACATACTGACGCGATCAAAGAAAATCTAATTCCGCCCGAACTAACCCAGCAGCAGACAAACCTCATTTATGCCTCGGAGGCGGATGTGCTTAACATGGCTTTGTTTGGCATGACTGCAAAGGAATGGCGCAGCGGCCATCCGGGCGAGACGGGAAACATTCGGGACGACGCCAATATGTCACAGCTCGTGTGCCTTTCGAACCTGGAAAATCTGAATGCTCTTTTTATCCAGGAAAAGATGCCTCAAGCAGAGCGGCTTCGGCGCTTGAACCAAATCGCCATTCACCAAATGAAACTGCTGACAGCGGATACAAAAATCAAACAGCTCGAAGCAGCAGGCCAGTAAATGCATACCGTTCTTAAAACCGTCTTCGGCCACGACGAGTTCCGTCCGCACCAAAAGTCTATTATCGAAGCTTTGATGAACGGGCAAGACACTTTGGCGATTTTGCCGACTGGGGCCGGAAAATCGCTGTGTTATCAGTTGCCGGCCCACCTCAAATCCGGAATCACGGTGGTTATTTCGCCGTTGATTGCGCTGATGAAAGACCAGGTCGACCAACTCAAACGCATGGGACTGCCGGCGGCCTATATCAATAGTAGTTTGCGCCCGCACGAGGTCGAGGATATTAAAGCCCATATCTATGACTACAAGCTGCTGTACATTTCTCCAGAGCGGCTGATGATGCCAGAGTTCCGTCAGTTTTTGCACAGCATCGACGTGGCTTTTTTTGCGGTGGACGAGGCACACTGCATTTCGCAGTGGGGGCATCAGTTTAGGCCAGAGTACCGGCAACTCAATGTGCTGAAAAAAGAGTTTCCTTCCAAAGCCATTTTGGCCCTGACGGCCACGGCCACCGATCGGGTGCAGGCCGATATTATCCGGCAATTGCAGTTACCCCATGCCACTAAAATTGTGGGGTCTTTCAACCGCAGCAACCTGACCTATCACGTGCGGCCACGCCAAAACATTGTGGCGCAGATTTTAGAAGTCATTCGGCGGTTTCCGGATCAATCTGGCATCGTGTACACGGCCACCAAGCGTAGCGCCGACCAGTTGCAGCAGGTACTTGCAAATGCGGGGCTGCGGGTCTGCAAGTATCACGCCGGTTTATCCGATGGCGAACGCAAGCAAAATCAAGAAGCGTTTATACGCGACCAGGTCAACATTATGGTGGCCACGCTGGCCTTTGGCATGGGCATCAACAAGCCAGACGTCCGCTACATCATTCACGCTGAAATGCCGCAAACCATCGAGCGTTACTATCAGGAAACCGGTCGTGCCGGCCGTGATGGTTTGCCGTCCGAATGTATGTGCTTTTTCAGCTACGCTGACGTGGCCTTGTACCAGTTCTTTTTAAAAGATCTCCAAGATATGCAGGTGCGTGCCGAAATGGAACGCAAGACCTACGAAATGCTTAATTACTGCCAGGGTGCTGTTTGCCGACGCGTCTTTTTGCTGCAGTATTTTTCCGAAACGCTGGGGCAGGACAACTGTGGTGCCTGCGATATATGTGCCGACGGTGGCGCCAAAGAAGACTGCACCGAAGTGGCGCAAAAAATTATTGCGGGCGTGGTGGCGCTGCGTTCGCGTTTTGGCATCAACCACGTGATCGACGTGCTGGTCGGCTCCAAGGCCAAAAAGATTCTGGATTATAGGCACGACAAGTTGGCGGCGTACAATACGCTGTCCCAAATTCCAAAAATGCAGCTACGTGATCTCATCCATAACTTGATTGGCCTCAATATCCTGCGGGTCAGCCAGGATGAATATCCGGTATTGGCACTGGGGGATCAGGCAGAGGTGGTGCTCAAGGGCCAGAAGCCGGTTTTGATCAGACAGAAATCGTACGAAGAAAGTCGGCCGCAAAGCGCGCCCGAAGTTCAGGACAACAGTTTGTTCCAAAAGCTGCGCCAGCTGCGCCGCTCCCTGGCCACGCAAGAGGGCGTGCCACCCTATATCATCTTTACCGATGTGGCCTTGCTCGACATGAGCGCGCATTACCCCACCGAAAACGGTACATTCTTAAACATTCACGGCGTTGGCCAGACCAAGTTGAAAAATTATGGGTCGGCGTTCATGCAGGTTATTCAAGACCATTGTCGGCAAAATAACATTGATCCGGGACGGTTTAAAAAATCGGTGGTGTCCCCAAATCTAGCCAGATCATAAACCCTCAAAAGCCCAGGCTTCGGCTTCGGCGCGGGTTTTAAAAAGGCGAATATCCTGGCGTCCGCTCATGATAAGTATGGATCGGATGATATTTTCAAAAAGGGGATGAAAACCAAAACCAGCCACCCGCCGCATGTAAGGTTTGGTTTGCGGCATCCAATGTACACCGCGAATAGCGGCGCTGAAGGGTGCCCGTTGGGTTTCTGAAAAATCGCCAATGACACAGGATTTATCAGGTTGAGCTTTTAAAATTTCAATAAAACGCGGATAAAATTCATCCAGACTTTTTGGGGTACACATCGGTGGATAATAAACGTTTAGATAACCGGGTTTTACAACCTCGATGCGTAGTGTTTCGACTTCTGATAGTACTGTAGCCATTGAAGCAATCGTCCTCGCTTTAAACTGCCTTTACTAATTATCGTGCATTTGTCGCCTAAAATTTCACGGATTTTTGCCTGGAGTGCAAGATCGTTTACGGATGGTAAAATTTTTTCAAGGGCTTTAATGCGGTAGCGATCCAGCACTTTACACTGTTCCGAAAGCTGGTCGGCGTGCCCGGCGTAACGCGTTACCAAGCCTTCAGAAATTAAGCCCACAGCATGATTTAGTGTCAGGCGCAGCCACAGGTCATAATCCTCGCAAGCGGGCAGGTCTTCACAAAAGCCACCCAAAGACTCAAACAGTGTTTTATTCATCATCACGGCCGAAGGCGAGATCAGGCACAGTTCCAGGCTCTCGACAAATATCCGACCCGACTTTTTGGCGTGCTTCTTGTGTGGGTTGACGCGTTTGCCATTGCGGATCCAAATATCTTCGGTCTGGCTGATTAAAAGTTCGGGATGCGCCTGATGAAACTGCCACTGCTTTTCGAGTTTTTTTGGATGCCACGCGTCGTCTGAATCTAAAAAGGCAATCCAGTCTGCCTGCGCCAGATGTACGCCATGGTTGCGGGCCGCGCTCACACCTTGGTGTTCTTGACGGACACAACGCAGGCGTGGGTCAGGGAGATTTGTCAGTTGTTCCAGGCTTCCATCCCTGGAACCATCGTCCACCACGATCAGCTCAAAGTCCGCAAACGTTTGCTTGAGCACCGAATCCACGGCGCGCCGAACCATGCTTGCTCGATTAAAGGTGGGGATGATCACCGAGATTTTAGTTTCCATTCTATCCATCGAGTTTGATCTTAAACTGGCAGGATAAGGTTGGCTTGCGCGGCGGCAAGTGATTTCAATCGCAGCAAAGTTTCCTGTACAGCCGCCCAAGCCAGTTCCTCGTTAAACTGTTCGCGGTCGATAAAATGCTCATCAAGGGTTTCTACCGTCACCACGCGGGCGCGGGCGTGAGGGTCAATGTCAAACTTTTTCATCAGGGTGATGGCAAAGTCTTCCAACAGTACGCTGTCGTGAAAAGTTGCGATCGGTAAAGTATATTCCTCGCCCTGGTGGTAGCTTTGGCGATCTACCAGCCGAAAGTTCACCTGTCGGCCTGTATCCACTAAACGGCTTTTGGCCCCACCACCGTAATCAGCTTGCATGATTTTGTGGCTGCCTCTGGTGTGATCAACAACTTCGAACACATGATTCTCAATGGCACCCCACAAAATGCGGCTGCGCAAATTGAAAACATGGTCATGTAAGCGGCGGTCATCAGAGGGGCGCACAAACGCCGGTTTCCAAATATTTAAAAAATATTTATCCCCGCTGGGCAGGCGTTCATAGTCAAACATCAGCGGTACCTGTAAAAACCCCACCGGGTGCATATGAATGCCACTGTGGCTTTTAAGCTTGAGTTCAAGAAACTCGATGATCGCCTTAAAACTAATTTGAAAGTTAGGACTGATCCAATGACCAGTTTCTACAGCAATATTTTTGTCGGCCAGACGCATAAGGGTTTATCGCCGTGGCAGGGCGTTTCTACATGCTTTTTTTTCGATCTTGGATTAGGAGAGAAATATTTGAGATGATTCGCCCCCCAAATCCGATAGATACCATGATCCACAGACACATATCCGACCGCAGCAGCAATCCCTTTGCTGCACCCCAGACAGATTCCATGCCTGTTCTGTCGCCATCCCAACAAAGAATGTGGGCATTGCAGAAGCGGCTCATAAGGCAAAGTGTTTTTCTGGGTGGAGTATTTGAGGGTTTATATTTCCCCGGGGTTTTGGAGTCAAAAACATTGGGCATGCATACCTCTATGGCTTTGCAAGTGATTGAAGCGTTTTATGGTGCCAAGATCCTGGCGTTTGCCTGGTCTTCCAGTACCGATCTTGCGCCACAGGAAAAGAAAACTTTAATGCGCTGCGGCATTGTTGCCGGAGGTATTGCGGCAGGCCATTCTTTGGTGCGCATTTTGTGGTTTCATGGCGACGTTAGCCTAACGGTGACGGCTGGCATGGCGTTAGCCATTTCAGGTTACTTTTTAATTCACAAGCTCCGTAGCTCCCAAACGATTCGATACTATTTGCAAAAGGATGGCGCGCCGCCGGCGAGCCAGGAAGAATAGATCCTCTACTAAAATGATCAGGATCTAGACTCCCCATGAATGAGGGCATCCAGCGTTGCACGGATATGCAGCAAGTGCTGATCCAACACAAGTTTACGTTGAGCATCTGTCAGGCTTCCCAACGGCTGGGTCAGTGGCAGGTCCGAAACCGTCAGTGCAATGGTTAGATTAAATCCCAGATGGGTGGCAAGCATAGCCAGCTGCGCCGCTTCAAGATCCACCGCCTGGACATTTAAGTTTTTAAGTTGCATGGCACGGTGTTGATCAAGCAGCAGGACAGACGGAAGCGACGCATGCAGGCCCCGGTGTGGAGAGGGAGTCCATTGGTTTAACAGGGTTAGGTTTTGAGGCAGTTTCAATTCCATTTTAAGTTGAATGTTATTTTTTTCAAGCAAGTCCTCAAGCGTTACCTGGATGCAGGCATCGGGAATCCAAAGGTCTCCCAGTTGTATCTCCGGATGCAAAGCTCCTGCAGTCCCCGCAAAGGCAATGTGTGCTACGCCGCAGGCATGTAAAGCCAGGGCGGCATCGACGACCCGCTCGCTGCCCATGCCACTGCGCAGCACAGTGATAAGCACATTATTGAGCGCAGCGGTGAAACCCGAAAAAAAACCTTTGGCGCAAAATTCGTGCTGGATTTTTGTAAAAAGTGGTTTGAGCAACTCCAAACCTAAAAAGGGAACAATCAAAGCCATTTTTCCAAGCTGTTCGGGCACACAACCCAGCGTCAAGCTAGATAATTTTGACGGGTCTTGCTTCAGGCCAGGATGCAGTGTTGACGGTAATGGGGTGCTCACGGGACATCATTCTAACCCGTCCCTATTTATAAACGGCTGATGGGGTGCATAACGCAGCCTAAATCTTTCATACGCCAGCTTGTTAATGTCCCGGCAGTTGCCACAACTTTCCTCTGCAATCATCTGTAATTCGCTTTCCATCAAAGTATTGGATGGGTACCCGGCTGCATGCAGCCGGTGGGTGATATAAGCGCGGGTTTCCTCCATGCTCAAGGGGTCTATGTGTTCACGGACGTAAAAGCGGCTTTTGAGTGAGGCAAACACTTCATGTTCCAGGCGTTCGTTTAAATTAGGCTCGCCAAATAAAAGGCAGCTGGCCAACTTGTCCTGTGGGTTTTCTAGGCAACTGATGCTTTTAACCACTTTCAGCGCTTCGGCTGAAAGCAGGTGGGCTTCGTCAATCAGTATCACCAGGCGTTGTTCCGAAGCTTGTAACTGCCGGCAGTATTCGCCCAATAAATGGAACAGATCGCTGGCCGCATAACGTTTTTCAACAATTTGGATGCGGTAACCTACCCCGTGCAGCACGGCTTTTAAAAACGCAGCCGGACTCATACGCGACAACCCGAGTACGTAGGATTGAGTGATGCGGCCCGGGTCTAGGTGGCAGCGCAGCATCTGGCAGAGCATTGATTTTCCGCTGCCTACTTCTCCGGTGACGGATCCCAGCGACAGGCCCGCAAGGCAGCACTGGCGCAGGCTTTCAAATATCCGGGCATGCTGGCTTCCGGCGTAAAAAAGTTCGGGATCGCACAACTCATGAAAAGGATTTTTGATGACTTGAGCGTCACCGTTTTCAAATGCCAGGCGGTCACGCTCCTGTTCCTGATTGCGTGTTAGGAAAAAAGAAAAAAGCTTTTCAAGCTTTTGCTGGGCGACCGCATTCACGGCGTATTTACCGTCAGGATCGAATCAAAGCTTCCGTAGGTATTGACGGCTTTGTGTGGATTGCTGGGATCCTCGATCCATTGTCCATCCACGATAAAGCGGTAACGGTAGCTGCCGTGTTTTAAGGGGATGACGGTGGCAAAATGCCCATTTTGCAGGCTCATCAGCTGATAAGCGTGACTGGCATTCCAATTGTTAAAGTCGCCGGCCACTTTAACCTGCTGGGCGCGGGGATCATAAAACTTAAGGCAGATTTCACGAAATTCCACTGGGGGTGTATGGACCTGTGTGAGCTTGGGAAGGGCCGGATAGGATTGCCAATCAAGCACTTCGTGCGCCAGGGCCTGATGGTCGCGTGCGCCAAATGAAACGGGATCGTAAGCCAGCACATGTTGGCCTTGCAGGGCAGCTTCCTTAAGGCTGACATTTTTACGAATGGTGCTTCTCAAGAGCTTGTTCGGAAAATCCACTTCAAGCTGACGGATCAGTTTCTTTGACAGGCGGCTGCGGTCGTCCATGGTGACGAGCAGACGATGTTCGCTCTTAAATTCCAAGTGCTTGCTTAAGAAATCCACAATGTGTTGCAAACGTGCGACACCGTCTAAGCTAAAGGCGCTAAGTTCAAGGGGAACGATCATGGCTTGGCTGGCAACCATGGCGTTGATGGTTAGCAAGCCTAAGTTGGGCGGACAATCAATGATAATAAAGTCATACTCTTTGATATAGGGATCCAGGCGTTGTTTAAGCTGGCTCTCGCGTTCGGACTGACCCGAAAAGCGGTGCTCGAAACCAGCCAGATAAATGTTGGCCGGTGCCAGATAAAAGTGCTGGTCAACTTTGCGGATAATTTTTTTAAGTTCAATGCGCTTGTCCATGACATCGGCCATTGAATATTCGAGATGATCTTTGTGTACACCCAGACCCAGACCACAATGGCCTTGTGGATCGAGATCCACCAGTAAAATGCGTTTGCGTGTGGACGCAAGAGCAGCCGCCAAGTTAATGGCGGTGGTGGTCTTTCCGCAGCCGCCCTTTTGATTAATGACTGCTAAAATTCCCATGAATCCCTCCATTTTTATTGTATTGGCAGTAAAATTGAATGTTGTACTAAAACAAAAATAGCATGTTGTATTACAAGATTCAATTAGTGTTGTTTTCTTGGAGAAAATTGGAAGTCTACCTGGAGCGATACTCCGGAGTCATCTTGAAATATTGTAGGGCTGAATAGTTACGAAATATTTGAAAGTGTCAGCCGGGTAAAATGTCGAGCAGGCTGGGAATATCCTTTAGGTCGGGTCGTTGATTCACAATGTATTGCTTAATTTGCGCAAATACAGTCTGCAGAAAAAGAGGTTGTACGTGCGGGTGGTGCACTTTAAGTTCTATGGGGTGCTGTGCGTCGAAACGGATGGATCCCAACAAAACATCAGCATCGAGGTCAGATAAATAGATCGATGTGTGACGCTTGCCGGTTTTTTCTTTGGGATAAGCTACAAATTCCAGACGGTGATTATCAATTACCAAGCGTAGGGTGATGGGCCCTTGCTCATCTGTTTGACGCAAAGGAGCCAATTTAATTTGGATGTCAGGATTTTCAAAATACTGGCGTGCTCTTTGTTCCACCATGATGTGTACTCGGCTTTCTACCTCTATTCTGTAACATATCGATTAAAAAGTAGACTTATTTCATTTTATTTAATCTAATTTATGTAAAATTTATAGTTAGTAATATTAATTAGATATGTAGACTTTGATAGACACTGGTTGAGGCCCATTTACTGAAAGGCAAATCGTATACTAAACAAAGTGTTTTTAGAAAAAAAAGATCTGTTAGAGGGCTTCTGCCAGCGTATTGAAAGTGCCCGCGCCGAGGTTCGCAAGACGCATCAAACGGGTGCGCATGGCTACGAGACGGTCAGAGCCTTGTGCCAGTTTGTCGATGGATGGGTGGCAGACTATTTTCAACATACCTGCGCGGAGCCTGAAATCGGCACCCCCTTGCCGGCGGCAGTGGTGGCGGTGGGGGGCTATGGTCGTGGAGAATTAAACCCTGGTTCAGACATCGATCTATTGGTGGTGGTTGAACGTGCCGGAGATGCGCGTACCGATTTGTTTGTGAAGAAATTTCAATACTGGTTTTATGATACCGGTCTTAAAATCGGATATCAGTTTATCCCGCTCAATTCGGCCAACAACTTTATTCAAGACGATGTCAAAACCCGGGCGGCGTTGCTGGAGGCCCGTTTTTTATGTGGGGAAAAGGCATTATTCGATCTTTTCATGGAAAAAGTTAAGCGCAGCATTGGCCAAAAACCCCAACAGTTTTATCAAGCCTATCTTCAGGAACTTGTGCTCCGCAAAAAAGAACATGGTGAAACGGTTTACGTACAGGAGCCCGATGTCAAAAATGGTTTGGGCGGTCTGCGCGATTTTCATTTTGCCTGCTGGGTGGCCAAACCCATGCTTGAAATTTATCAACTGGATACGTATGCCGTCATCGATGCCTTTGCCGAACGGGGTGTGTTGTGGCCAGACGAAGCCCAACGTTTGAAACATGCGCTTTCCTATCTATGGTGGTTACGTTCCGAGATCCATTTTCAGGCCGGAGGAAAAGATTTGAACCTGCTTAGCTGTGACTTGCAGCAAAAAATATCCCTGGCCTTTGGACAAGCACTGCTGCCTTTTATGAATAACACATACCGGTATATGTGGGATGTGCACAGTATTTCCATGCGCATCATCGAACGCGCCATGGCGCCAGGCGGAAAAAGCCTCTTTAGTGCGTCGATCCAGATTAACAATCAAGTGATGTATATCGTCGATCCAAAGTTTTTTGTGGCCCACCCAGACCGCATGCTTAAGGTGTTTGAGCAGTGCAAACAACAGGGCTTGCGTCTATCGGCAGTAACTCTGGCCTGTATTGAACAGGCGTTGCCACACATTGACGATGCATATCGCGCAGATCGCCACAACAATCAAATTTTTTTGGCTGTTTTTTCAACCACCGGAAAAGGCCGCAGCGCAGACGTTTTGCGCATGATGTCGGAGTCTGGTTTTTTAGGGGCCTTTATGCCCGAGTGGCAGGCCATTACCGGTTTGGTGCAGGATGCGCGCCATCGCTACACGGTTCAGGAACATACTTTGCAGGCGCTTGAACGCCTACAGCATCTTTATGACCTTGAAAAAGAAGCCCAGGACGTCAAAATGTTTGAAACCCAAGAATTGCAGGAGGCCCTGGCATTTTTAAAAGATCTTAATCCCGAGGCCTTTAGGCAGCTTGAACAATACTTGCTTGGGCATGAGGCGCAAGGTGCCCAGGGGCTGACGCAAATGGCCGAAGTCTTTCGGCATCCGCGTTCACTTTTATTTTCACAGTCGCTGCAAAATGTGGCGGCGGCGGTCGAGAGTACGCTTGATAAATTAAATGCCATTATCCAAATTCTTGAGTATTCGGGCATACCGTCGCTTTTACAACTGGTGCCATTTTTGCGTGATCCAAACATCTACGAAATGGTCAATGAACTTGAAGAAATCAAGAACCCGCTGCTGTTGTGGCTGGCGCTGCTCTTTCATGATATCGGCAAAACAGACCCCTATGACCATCACCGCGAAGGTCGGGCTATTGCCGCACGTTATCTGGAACGCTGGGGCATTGTGGGACGCGATGCCAAAAAGGTAGACCTGCTGATTAAGTTGCATACGCGTATGACGGGCGTATGCCGCCAGGATTACTTGCGTCGCTCCGATCTTTTATCTTCATTTGCCGAAGAAGTGGTCAGTATCGACCGTCTGCGCATGCTTTATATCTTGACCTATTGCGATATGGGCAGCGTGGCCCAGAAAGTGTGGGATAAATACAATGCCGGCGCCATTCGCTTGCTTTTTGAAAACACAGAAAAGAAACTGATCGAAGGGTTTGATGTGCTTAATCACAAGCGGGTGATCGAAAAGCGGCGCGAAGTGCTTGAAATCCTTAAAAAAGACATTCCTGAAAAACACGTACTTGATCACATTGCGCAGATGCCAGACATTTACTTTCACAATCTTACGACCTTTGATCTGTCACAGCATATCCGTATGGTTGAGGCTTTTTTAAACAGCAAGCGTAAAAGTCTGGTGATCTACGAGCCCAATCACTTGGCCACCTATTACGAGGTGGTGGTGGCCGCACGATCCTATATGGGCCTTTTGGCGCACGTGGTGGGTGTCTTTTCATACCTGGGTTTTAACATTCGCCAAGTGCAAATTTATACCCGTAACGATGGCGTGATTGTAGACGTATTTCGGCTTGATCGACCCAAACGGCAGAAGCATATGCCCGGACTGACGCTGGCACGTTTGCGGCGCCTGGTTGAGAAGGTGATATCAGAGCGAGACAACCATTTGCGGATAAAATTAGGACGGCGTAAGTCGGGCAAGGTACCGACCGAAATTGGCTTCGACAATACTGTGACCAACCGGTGTACCATTGTTTCGGTTTATTCCAGTGACCGTCTGGGCCTGCTTTACCATGTGGCCCACGTGTTGACCGAAGAAAAACTTGACATCAGTTATGCGCGTATCCGTACCGAAGGAAACATGGCCATGGATGCTTTTTATGTGACCGACCGACTGGGCAAGGCCGTGAGCGACGAAAAACGCCTCGCTGTCATCGAAAAACATTTACGCCATGTCATTGACCAGTAATTGCACATGAAAGTATTGATCACTGGAACAACCGGCTGCGTGGGTCACTATGTCCTGGAAGCCTTGGCCCAGCAACCTGACATCGAGGTGCTGGCTTATTATAAGCACCGCGAAAAGATTTTTTTACCGCTAGACCGCTATTCCAATGTCACGCTGGTACAGGGCGACTTGTATCGTCTGGCCGAAGCACGGTCTTGGATTGAACAAGCCGATGTCCTGGTGCACCTTGCGGCTGGATGGAGCGGCACGGCCGCTTTTGAGATCAACGTTGATTTTACACTCGAGTTATTCCGCATGGCCGCTGCGGGCCGCTGCCAGAAAGTGATCTATGTTTCCACCGCCAGCATCCTCAATTCTGACAATCGTCCCTTAAAGGAAGCCGGAAAAACAGGCAGTGATTACATACGTTCTAAGTTTGAGATGTACCGTCGCCTTCACGAGAGCCCGTTATACGAACGCACCGTGACCTTGTTTCCGACGGCCGTTTTTAGCGGGGGGCCACAGCACCCCTATGCACACTTGAGCGCAGGCATCCGCACGGGCCGCCGCTGGCTTAGATGGCTGCGTTTTTTTAGTCTGGATGCCAGCTTCCATTATATTCATGCTTATGACCTGGCTGCTGTGATCCGTGTCCTGCTCACCAAACCACTGGAGCAATACCAGGAATATGTGATCGGACAGACGGCCATGACTGCCGGGCAGGCGCTGCGGCAGATGGCAGTAGCCTGGGGTTTTACGACCCCGTTTCAAATTCGCCTGCCGACAGAGTTATTGGTGCGTCTGATCCTTTGGCGGACGAAATCATTAATGCCTTGGGACCGTTTTTGTTTGCAGTACCGCCACTTTAGGCATCGCATGACGCGGCCCGAAGACCTGGGCGTGGTTTCGCGTTATCCCACCTTGGGTGATTGTGTCAAAGATTTATGAAGCCATTCGAGCGCTGCGTATCGCCCGAGCAAATGCGCCGCGTGGATGCCTGGGCCATCCATACGGTTGGTATTCCTGGTGTGGTGCTGATGGAAAACGCGGGGCGGGCGGTGGCGGAACGGGTCAAGAAAAAAACACGTCACCATGTGCCCGTATATATATTTTGTGGCAAGGGCAATAACGGCGGTGATGGTCTGGTTGTGGCGCGCTGGCTTCGGCAGTTCTGCATTTCGGTGCAGGTGGTGCTGCCATTTTTGCCGCATGAACTTTCTGCCGATGCGCGTGTGCAATACGACATTGCAAAGCGCTTGAAAATTCCGATAACCAAAAAAATGACCGGTTTTCTTTCAAAATGTGTGGTCGTCGATGCCTTGCTCGGTACGGGTTTCCGTGGCAATCCGCGGCCGCCCTACCACCGTTTGATCCACGCCATTAATTCCGCCCGCGATCGGGGTGCCTACGTGCTTGCCGTCGATATTCCCTCGGGCCTCGACGGTACCAGCGGAAAACCCTCATCGGCCACAGTACGGGCGCAGGAAACCGTGACATTTCAGTTTGCGAAGACCGGTTTTAAAAATCCAAAAGCAAAAAAATATGTGGGGCGAGTGACGGTGGCGGATATTGGGATACCGTCGGCGACTCGCAGTTAATAAACTTCCTCTAAATACCGGTGTTCATTCTTAAGCATGTCGAGCGACAGCACCTTGTCGCTGAAGCCGGCGTCGACGGCCATTTGTGCAATGGACTCGGCAATGCCACCCTCCATGCCCTTGAGACCGCAGACATAGGTGAGCGTGCTGTGGCTTTGGAGTAGCGGAAAAAGCTCAGCCTGGTGATCAAGCATCAAGTGCTGTACGTATTTTTTTGATCCATCGGCGTTTTTCATTTCGCGGCTGACGGCCACGTGGTAGTGAAAGTTGGGATATTTTGCAGCCAAAATCTTGAATTCCGAATCGTACAGGATTTCAGTGCTGTGACGCACGCCGAACAAAAGCCAAATGTCCCGGTCTTTTGGAAAGCCGCCCAACGCGTCGAGCTCTACGAGCATCGACAAAAACGGCGCAATGCCCGTGCCTGTGGCCAAAAAGACATAATGAAAATCATGCTCGTGTTCCGGTAACAAAAAGTGTTTGCCGCTGGGGCCGAAGATGCTTACCGGGTCGCCGGGTTTTAAGTCGCAGATAAAGTTTGAGCAGATGCCTTTAAATGGCGTACCGGGTTTTTGCTCGTGATCGCCAAAGACGCGCTTGACGGCAATGGCCAGGGTACGCCGACCCGTGAAGCCCGGTTCCGGGCACAGCATCGACGACGCAATCGAGTACAGCTTGGGACGGTGCGGACCACCGGTGTTGGGATCGATGAGCGGTTTTTGGGTGGCGGGGTCTTTGAGAAAAGTGCCTTTATCCGGATCAAGCAGGGGCGTTTCATCGTAAGGGTTGTGTCCCGGGAGCACGCCCACGCTCTGGCCGGGCCAGTAGGTATAGTCCGTTCCCTCAAGGTCGAGCACCACATGGCGCACGTCCGAATCGGGGCTGGTGGTCAGTGGTTGATTCCTAAGGACGGTTGCTTTTATGGGTGCGCTAACCTTGTATCTTAAATTAACAAACGGAACGCGTTGCGCGGCGCTCAATTCCTTTTGAAAAGCAGCTACATAATGCATCGAAACCACAAACTCCTTATGCCCGGTTCACACACAGGTCATGTATTGAGAAATTATGGTTCATGATAGCCCACTGGGGGCGCAATAGAAACTAATAGTATTAATGTAAAAGCAAGGCTTGGCGAAAGGCGGCGTGGGCTTCCGGTCCGTAACCGCCGGCAAAAATCACGGTGTAGGGAATATTCATTTGCCTTAGCAAGGCATACAGGGTTTGCTCACGCGCGGCCAGAACGTCCAAACCGTAGCCAAACTCCTCCATAACATCGCTGCCGCACAGGTAAATGGCAGCGTCAAAGGCCGGCTGCGTCGTAAAAATAGATTTTAGGTTTTGATTCAGCAGATTGACGTAATATCGTCCGGACATGGTCGGTGGCAGATGCAGGTCACAGCGGCTGGCGGACGGAACAAAAACGCTGGAGAGTTCTGCCACATCGTTGGCTATGATATCCAAGGCGTTTGCGAGTGTCTGCGTGACTTGGGGTTGGCTTTGAAAATATTGTTTCAGAATGGTTTCATCGTGCTCGGCCAGCGCTTCTGCGGCGGATTCCTCCTGGGCTTCCAGTTTGGCGTTAAAGAGAATGCTCCGCAAAAGGTTCTCGTTTCGCAATGTGCGCAGCAACTGTGGCGTATGGGCAAAGGGATACGTGCCCGCTTTGCGTACATGCATCGAAAACGTAAATACATCGGGATCATTCCGAAAAATATGCGCGGTGCCGTTGCCTTGGTGGGCGTCGAGGTCGATCACCAAAAAGCGCCGCAATCCAAGTTCCCTGCGCCCCTTGGCGATAATGACTGCCACGTCGTTTACAAAGCAGTAACCTTCGGCATGGCCTGCAAAAGCGTGGTGCATGCCGCCCGTAAGACTAAAGGCAAAACCGCTGGAACGCACTGCATGGCGCAGCGCTTCAAATCCGGCCGCCATGACCGCCAGCTTGTGTTCGGCCTCAAAGCGCAGGCCGTATTTGCCCACCAGCAAGCGGTGATACGACGAGAGTTCTCCCCGCCACAGGCGGTCGAGGTAATGTTCGTGGTGCACCTGCAACAAGTCGCTGCGCAAAATGCGGGCCGAGGGCTCCACGCCCTCTACGCTGTTCACATCATGCCGCAGCGGATATGCCACGCCCGCCGGCAGACGCCCGTGAAATACGTGCGGACGGCGGATCAGCTGCCCCTCATCCAAGGCACAACGGCGCAAAAACAAGTCTGCAGGCATGACAGAGGCTTATCGCGTTAAATAGTGTTCCGGTTCATTTTTTAAGATGGCCGTACGCTGGGTATGTAATTCATTAAGAAAGTAGAAAAAGTTTCGCAGAGTTTTGCCTAAGAGGTACCACACCACTGGAGTCAGATGCGCACGAAAGGGCGATAAAATCAGGTTGGCCGCAATGGGGTTCCAAAATTCACGCCGCAACATAGCCCCCTTGGCCTTGGGGTCGCGCCACTTGCGCATCGACAATGAATACGCGCCGTCAATGACGCAGGTGATGACAAAGGTGGCGACGACGGCTGTGCCGGTTTCCATGTCGGTAAGATGTACCACCTCGTCTGCCAGCGCCTTGCCGCTGACCGAAGCCACAATGGCCAGCGCACCCTGATTGACGGATTCGATCATTTTTTCAATATTCACAAGCGGCACCGGTAACGGAAAGCGTTCGCGTGCGGCACGGGGCACGCTGCCGTATACCGACAGGTCGGTCAGCGCATTGCGTCCGGCGTTGATCAGGTGTGACAAGCAAAAAAGCATCCAGTTAATTTGCAGCATCGGCCAATGCCAGTACTGTGTGCCAAAATTTTCTAGGTTTTCTTGATAATCAGAGGCAAGCTGGGTCAGGCTGCGGTGTTCGCTAAAGTCGATCAGGCCCTGGGTGTAGGTCAGTGCCGAAAATAGGCCTGAGATCAAAAAAAACTGCACCCAGCGGCGTTGAGGGAGATGCCCCAACTGGTCACGGATACCAAGAGGATGTCGGGCTGGGCTGGGCTCAACAGTAGTTGCCAGTGTTTTATAGGAAAGCATTTAAGTAAATATCGAACGTATAAGGGCATCACTTATAGGTTTTTATAGACTTTTGGTTTCATGCGGACTAGTGATTTATCAGATAACTGTAAAATATATTTATGCCGCCGCAAGACTTTAAAAAACTAACTGATTACTGGCATGACTTATCCATCAAGCATAAAGTGACATCGCAAAAGCTTTTTAAATTAGGTGACTATCCGGCCGCTTTGTTTTACGCGCATTTGAGCATGGAGACTTTTTTAAAGGAGCTGATTGTGTTGACTTCCAGGGATCATGCCCCGTATGTGCATGGCCTGGCTTATCTGGCTGGAAAAATTCCGGTTGAAGCGGATAAGCAGGACGTAGAGCTTTTGGAACGACTTAACAAGTTTAATGTTCAATCGCGGTATCCCCATGAGGTGATGGCGCTCTATGAGATTACCAGTGAAGAATGCAAGATACTGCTGCAAGCGGCAGAAAGGCTTAAGCAATGGTTTCGACGCGCATTAAAAATAAAATAAAGCGTTTACACAAGGTGTTGTGTGAAAAATACCGCATCGATGGGGTCTATCTTTTTGGATCCCATGCCCGGGGCAAGGCCTTGCCCCAAAGTGACATCGATGTATGCGTGGTTTCAAAAGATTTCAAGGGCGAAACATTACAAACTGAACTTGATATCAAGCATATGGCCCGATCCATCGAGCCGCTCTTTGACGTTTTACTAACCACGCCGCACGATTTTAAGCATAACCTGGTTTCGCCCATTCTGGATCAAATCCGACGCAAGGGGCTAAGGGTCGTATGACCCCCCCCGCCGACAGAATGATCCATCGGCGGGGGACAGAAGTTCAATGAACCGCGACTACAGTTTTCCTGCCCGGCGGCCTGCAACCAGCGCACGCATCGCTTCCCAGGGCCGGGTGCGGGAGTTTTGACTCAAGGGGGAGAAAAGGCCGGCTTTTGCGGACTTGCTTGCGGCAATTTCTGCCTGGCTGGCATGCAGCGCGCTGAAGTAATCTCCGTACACATGTGTCCATGCATGCAAGAAATCCAGATTGGCAAACTCCTGGGCTTGAGCTGGACCAAAGGTTGAAAAGCCGCCAGAGATGCCAGATTCGGTCAGAAAGGACTCACTGATGGGATGCATCTTGGGCGACAACGCGGCGTCCAAATGTGCCAGGGTGGCAGTAACTAAATAATCATTTCCGCCACGCGCCCGTACGGCAGCTTCAACCGCAGTGCGTAATCCGGCCTCTAGAAATGTCCTTACTCCAAAAGCCTTTGTGGCTTTTGTGTACACAAAAGCGTTCGGGCTAAGGTTGGTCATGATGGGCAGGGTTGCGCCTTCCTGGCGGAATCGAGCTACCACCGTAGGTACCTGTTTTTGCCAATCTTCGGCGGTCTGTAGCGACATCTCAACCCAGAATACATCTGCCAAACCCTGGGCTTGAATTTGCGCGGCTGAAATAGCGGCCGTGTGCATTGAACCCTCGGATCCATCCGGAAATTCACCACGCAGGTCGTCGAAACGGGCAATACGCATAGGCGCAAACAGCTTGCGCAGCAGCATTTCTTTAGCCGAGTGGTTATCTGGATTGGCTTCGATTGCGTCGATATAAGTCTTGAAATGTGCAGACAGGTAAGGCAGTTCAGTGCGGAGTATTGCCAGCAGGGCGGGCACAGGCAACATCATCAGCGCAATAATGGCTGGGTCATAGCTCATTTCCATTTGAACACCATGTTCGTATGCTGCCAGCGAGTTTTGATGAGTTTCGCCAAACACCAGGTTTTTTGGTGCTATTTTGGTGGGATCTAGACCTTCGTAATTACCGCACCCACGACCTTTGCCGAAGATATTAAAACCATCGTTGCCCTTTTGATCTTCTATATGAAGATTAAGGCCGTAACGGACAGCAGCCCGGCCGATCTCAATAGCGCGATAGCTGTCGTTATCCAGGGTTTCGCCGTCAACCACCACTGGAATTCGGGCACGCATGGTTTTGGTTTGTTCAAAAATGTCGAACAATGCCGCCATTTCGCCTTCCCGTACCTCGGCGGCAGCGCGCATAATTTTAAGCACCGGCTGGATACCAAAATCGGCATTTCCGCAGTGGCCCGAGAATTCGTAGCCACCAAAATAAGCAAAGTCGAGACCTTTAAGGCCATCTTTTTCAGCCTGAATGTTGGCATCGTGCAGGGCCTTAATGTCGCGGGCCGAAGATACGCCCACTCCACGTACAAAGTGGCCCGGATTTCCGGTTGCGTTGGCCCGGTAAAAGCGTTCCTTAACCGCCAATGCATAGTGGTCAGAGAGCTTTGCCAACGGTAACGGCACCCATTTTTCTGCCCTCGCGGCAATGATACGAAGAATGATGAACATCATATTTTTCCCCTTTCAAATTTCTCAACCGTTTTTTACGTCCCGGTTCCCGGACGTTTTTCCGTTAATTTATTTAATCAATCGCAGTTTTCGGTGCAGCTGATCAGCGCCGTTTTGCGCCAGCATCGTAAGCTGCGCCCGGCTGTAACTGCCAAGCACGGTGTAATCAAAACGGAAGGCGTAATTTAGAATCCAGATCAGCGCAATTTCGACGCAGGCGTTCATGCGTTTGACGCCGGCGTCCCAATCGGCCTGCGAAATTTTTCCGGCTTCGTAATCTGGCCGGTACTTTTCGATCATATAGGCCTTTTTTTCCTGGAATAGGTTGCGCAGCATGGCGTAATGATGAAAGTCCTGGGCATCGGACGGAATAACATTAAAACGCACGCGTTGCGCCAGTTGCGCCACGCTCATGCGAAAGGTGGCCAGGTCCTCCATCAGCTTGGGACTGCGGTCGCCGGGTTTGTCCTCGAGGCCGTTGATGCCCACGGCGCCGCGGCCCTGCATCCAGCCTTCAAGGTAGCGCAAAATCATTAGCGCGTTGCGGCCCGTGCCATTGGCCACGGTGATGTTGCCCTTGCCGCGGCCAAATTCGATACGCACCGGATAGTCTGCAAGTTTCTTGGGTTGGTAGTTGCGCAGCGGTTGGAGTCTGGCCAGTACATCCGAAAATTCGGCTAACGTGAGCACCTTGGCGTATTCCTCATATGGGGGAGTTGCGCCGCTGCGGAGCTGGCCAGCAATCTGAAAAACGGCCTGCGATACCGGCACAAAGTAAATGTGCGCGGCCCAGGCGTTGGTGTAGCCGTGCAGGGCCTCGGTGGTTTTTTTGGTGATGATGGCCACGCGGCTGGCGGCGTTTATATTTTCATCATTGGAGGGTAGTTCCACGTCCATGCCGCCAAAGGCCACGGCGTTGGTTTCGTCGCAGGCGGCCACAATGGCGTCCATCACATCGGTAATCCAATCGCCGTCCCAGATGCCAACTTCAAAACGGTCGGCCCAGATGGCATTGGCGTCGGCCATCGAATATTCTAAAAAGCTGGCTTGTAGATCCCAGCGCGCGGCGTTCAGACCGGCGGCGTAGTCACCCAGGGCATAAATCAGGGCTTTGAGGCAGAATACGTTGGGCGTGGATTCAATCAGTGGCACAGCCTTGATGACGACATTGCTTAGCCCCGGAATGATTTCTTTAACCGCGTCAAACATATCGCGGTATAAAAGCATTTCGTCCGGCCCTTCGGTCTTGGGTAGGTAAAAGTAAATACCTTCGCCACGCTGATGCTGTGCACGCCCGGCATAATAAAACGTTAAAAAAGTTCCCAACAATGTGCCTGAAACTTTTTGACCATTCAGCGTCATGTCGTAGGCGTCAAGTTGCAAACCAGGTTCGCGATGCATAAAGTAGGGCAGCTTTCCGTTTTCGTCATTCTCCGGCTTGATCGAAAATTCCTTACCCTTTTTGTTCACCGTAAGTTCGCGTTTGGCAATGGCCAGGCGTACCAGCGCCGAGTTCACCATGTCTTGCAGGGTATGGCCAGCGGAATCTTCGTTGTCGTCCAGGTAACCGATGGCGCGTTTGCCAAGTTGTATGCCTTTTTTGTCATCAGCGGGAGGATTAACGGCATTGATGGCCGTGCGTCCCATTTCCTGGCCAACGGGACCGGAAATGTGGATGCCGGGCTGGCAGAGCTCGGCAGGAAGTTTTGGGATTTTGTAATCTGCCGGAACGCTTTCGTTCCAGGTGCGGAAATGTTCGCTCATGACTTCGGCAATGGCGGATACACCGCGTTGAGCTACGGCCGTCAGCGTTTTTTGCTTAAGTGCTTCGCGGGCCACGCGAGCGTCGAGCACGCGCTGTGCAAAGCGACTGTTGAACTGCGTAAACGCAGCAACAAATTCTGGCGTAAAAAGTTGTTCAGCGCCGGGAACGTTTTTAAAGGTCAGGCCAAAAACGGTTTGATATTCTGGTGTCACGGTACTACCTATCGGTCGGGTGACGGGTGCCACGGCAAGCATTTTTAAGTTTTTGAACATTGAAAATCTCCATCCAGCTCTCTGGATTGCTTTAGTATCTATCGACATTGCTCTATATCTAGTGTAATTAATATTTTAGATATTAGAGGTTCTAAATAATCATTAATATTAAACGGTAGCGCTGATTTCGTTGACCACTTCTGAAAGGGCATCCCAAGGCAGGGATAAGGCGGCAGCATGGTTGAAGCGATCAAGTAATTTTGAAATTTCATTGGCATGTTTGCGGCAAAGGTGTTCTTCGTCGCTGCAATCGATGGCCGAAGGAATGTGTACGTCTGATTTTCCAAAACCAAGTATAGCCACCCGCACCCCGCCGATATTTTTTTCCATCAGCGCCGTCGATAAACGGGCCAGATTTTGGCTGTACTGGTCGTAACGCATATAGTTTTTATAACGCAGCAAAAACTCTTGAATACGATTGATCAGCACCAGTTCAGGGGCACTCAATTTAATTTTCACCCGCGTCATGATGCAGGCTTATCGGGGGCCTGTGGGAAATGTTTCAATTAATTTAGATGTTGCGAATTATAAAATTTTAAAGGGATCTTCGGGGATCAATACCACAATGTCCTGTGAACCATCGGGATGGCTCTGGCAAGCCAGGCGCAGCACTCGAATATTTCCTTGGGCGCCTTGCAGCATGGCTAGTTCATCATCTTCAGGCGGATTTAAGCCTGCCATACCCTCAAGAATCTGCACGTTGCATAAATGACAGGATCCCTGGCCACCACAGGCGGTTGCAATGCTGATGCCATGATCCAGGGCAAGCATCAGCAAGTTGTGCTCGGGTAGTTTCTCTGGGAGGCTTTCTCCATCTAAAGTTACTACCGATTCACTACCATCTTTTTGGTAGCGGTAAGTGACCGTACAGGTATCGGTTCTGACGGCCATGGTTTTGAGTAAATGAAAGTGGTGTTGCATGTATTTATCTATCGTTTTTTTTTAGGGGCAGTTTCGAGTTTTTACAACAGTAAAATTGGGTACATACCAGTACATCGAATTCGATAAATAGTAGATGTTTATTTATACCCATCGGGTTGTGGCATTAACGTTACCCAAACAAAAACTAGACCTTAATAAGTTGGATCAATATATCAATCTTGAGCAGCAGGTCGGGCTTGATTTTCCCTTAGCTCGTGAAGTGGATCATTACCGCATGCAGGCCTTGCTCGAACGTCTTCCGCAGCGGTTTTTGCTGAACATGGATCATTTGTGGTTGCTGGCGCATTTTGTGACACCCTGGGGACATTCGGTTTTAGGACAGACACGGTATTTCCAAGTATTTTGTTTTAAATTGCGAAATGCTCTGTTTGAAAACATTTTGTTTAACTTTTTAGCAGTTGAAACGGCGGTAGATACACCGCGTGAACGTTCCACGCTGGTTGTGCTGCTCGATTTTCTTTCGCAGCGCGGCGGGGCCCAGCGGCATAAACCGCTTAAAATTCTCATATCCAGTCTGCCACACGTGCGCGATACTTTTGTGATTGAACCCGGCGCCCATTACGGCGAGCTGTCCGAAGGCGACGACCGTTTTCCAGAAATTGTGCGTTTATGGAATGAAGAAGTTTTTTCATTTGGTCCATGGGTAGGCATGGCACGCACGCACCGCGACCGCGAAGCCGTAGCGGTGTGCGTCAAAACACATTGTGATCTGTCTGGACAGAATGTATTTGTCAAAGGCACCTTGGTGGTTCCATACGGGGTGACCAAATTTTTGACCAATGCGCCTATCGACTATGCGCTAGACGAGGGGGCACAAGAATTTAGCATGGCGGTAGATGCGACACCCAATCATCATGGTCACGGGCCTGAAGAAATGTATGCCCTGTTGCGTGGTTCTTCGGTTATGCCGGTGCGCGCTTATCAGGCCCGCACGGGCGACATTCCCGGCATGGACGCAGTGCGCCGACGCTTTTTAGCCAGCCTGGGCTAAAGCCAAAAGTCCCCCAGGCGTTGGAGTAACATAATGCGTGTGAGTTGGCCCCTGGAACTTGTTGAATCACATACCGAGCTTGCTTCTACGCAAAACCGCGCCATGGAACTGGCCCGCAGTGGAGCTTCCGAAGGCAGCACTGTCATTGCCCAAACCCAAAGCGCCGGGCGGGGCCGTTTTGCGCGGGTTTGGTTTTCAAAGCCAGGGGGCCTATGGATGTCGGTGCTGTTGCGCCCGGCTTTGCCGATGGAACGTCCGGGCTTGTTGTCGCTGCTTGCGGGTCTGGCGATTCATGACGTGTTGCGGAACATTTCCAGCATTGAAGCGGGTCTTAAATGGCCCAACGATGTGTATGTTGAGGGCAAAAAAATATGTGGCATTCTCATGGAGCAGGAGGCACGCAGCGGGGCCATCATTTTAGGGATCGGAGTGAATGTCAATTTTCTGCAGGCGGATTTCCCTGACGAAATCCGGGCGCGGGCAGTGTCGCTACGGATGTGTACCGGTCAAAAGCATGATCTCCCAGCTGTGGCCGAAGCGGTGCGGCTGGCGCTATGGCAAAGGTATCAGCAATTCCAGAACAAAGCGCATGCTTTAACCCTTTCGGAATGGAAAAAACACAATATCACCCTGGGGACTTGGGTTAACGTACAATATGGGCCGGGCCATGTGATTTCTGGTCAGGCGATCGATCTTAGCCCAGAAGGTTTTTTATTGGTGCAAGACAGACAGGGCCTTACGCAAACCATTACCGCAGGGGAACTACTTGCCGAGCAGCCTTAAATATAAACAAGTGGCTTGTGACGAACAGGGGCAATTGTATTTTGCCTTTGCCAAGCCTCCCGATCCTTCTGCGCCGGACGAAGTGGTCGAGATAGGTCCGCCGCGCTACTTAAGTTACGGGGACATTGTAACGACATCCTTTCGTTTGTATTGGGAGGCGGTTCAAAGTCGCCCCACGGTGATGGCCTATCAGGCGCTGAACTTATTTTCTTTGGCGCTTAACAACAGTTTGCTTGGGGTGGTGAGCGAACACATTTCTAACTATGCCGATTCGGCCATGATGACCCCTTATCTGCTGCTTGTGCACAGTGGTCTGGCGGGTCTTTTGCCCTCGTTGGTGGGCTTTGCACTTTTGCAACGTCAGGTCAATGACATTCGCACCGAAAAATTTCATGAGCATTCACGCGACGAAATCGTGGCTCGGCAGCTTAAGTTGCACCGGCGTTCAGTGGCATTTATCGCATTGTCCATGGCCAGCCTGGCGGTCTGTCTTTCGATCAGCACGGGGGCTGTGTCGGGCCTTCCGTTCCTGGGGGCTGGGTTTATCCTGTCGTATCTTGCTTTTCATTCGTTCGATGTCATTGCCCTGCACCAGAGTTCACAGATTGGCCAGGAAGCCTTGTTGCACCATTTTAAGGACAACGAACGCAAGGGTAAGGAAATGCACATTAATTTGTTCTGGCACATCGAGTACACCGTTTCTCTGATAGGATCTGCCCTGATGTTTGTGCTGGGCCGGGCGGCGGAGCAGTTGCTGCTTAGCAAGTTAGAGCATCCGTATGCAGTCATCATGGGTCTGGTGCTGTTTGCCACACTGGGGATCGGAGTTGTGCATGCGCTTTTTGAGCGGCGCATTATCAAAGCCATGCAGGAGATGGATGATTATCTGATCACCGATCATCCAGATTCAGTCTGATGCTGCCGACGAAGCGTCCGCCACGGATCGGCCTGCTATGTCTCAAACAAGTGGCCCAGCGTTCCGAGCCGCCTTTTAAACGCTTAAATTATTTTCAGACCATCGGTCATTCTTTTGGCACTTACTACGATGCCATGCGTCGCAGTCCCACAGTGCTGGCGTTTGAAATCATGATGAACGTTAACATGGTGCTCAACAGTGGTGTGCTGGGCATTGTCAGCGCAGACATTTCGCGCTACGCCGATGCGCATATGCTGACGCCGTTTATTTTGTGGGTGCACAGCGGATTGGGTGGCATCATTCCTTCGTTGGTGGGTTTTTCGCTTTTGCAGCGCCAGTTTAACGAAATTCAGGTAGAGCAGGATGCGCATGCTTCGCTGACGCAGACACAGGTGCGACAGTTGCGTCAGCATCGGTACGCGGTGTACTGCCTGATGCTTTCGGTGGGCAGTTTAGGGCTTAGCCTACTGGCCAGCACCGGAGCCCTGGCCTTACCGGCCTTGCCATTTTGGTTTGTGCTTTCCTATGTTGGCTATTTTTCGTTTAGAGTCTTGGCAGATATGCAGAGTGCCCAGATCGGCATGGAAGCCTTGTTTGTGCATTACAAACAAGATGAAGTGCGCGGCCAGCGTACGCATATCAACCAATACCGGCATGTGCAGGCAAGTATGCGATTTAGCCTGTCTAGTTTGGCGTATTTGGCAGGTTGGCTCATGGAATCGGCGGGCTTGTACGATGCCGAACACCGGCTGGAGGTGATGTCGGTGGTCATCCTGTCCAGCATGGCAGGTATGGGTTTAATACACTATGTGCTAGAACGTAAAGTTAAAAACGCCAAAATCTAAATTACTCGATATTATTAACGGTAAAATGGTAAAAAACGGTAAAAAATTGCCTGAAATTAATCACGATTCCTATCGATAAATCTTAAAAGACCAATTCTAAAGGGGTTATTTATGATCAACATGCTTTTCAGGATAGTTTCATTGGCGCTTGGTAGCGAAGACCAAGTTCTATTATCTGGAAGTCGCTTAAAAATCCCGGCTACTCCGGCGGTACGTGCCGCTTTGCAAGCCGAGCTGGACCGGTTGACTGCCTTGGACGCTGCGAGCACTCGTCCGGCGCAGGCACCTGTGGCTGCCGTTGAAACTGCTCCCAGGATTGCAGCACCCAGGACGGCACTGGAATTGATAAACAGAATTGGCGAAGTGCGGCAGATTAAATTACCTGACGGACAAAAGGTCAGCATTACTGTACTCAAGGCCCGTGAACTGATGGCGTATCTCGGAGTAGACAGCCTTACGTCTGTTTACCAGACGGCTGGCTTAAGTATGCAGTTCGATGCGGCCAGCATGATCAATGAATTCGGCATGCTGGTTAATCAGGACAAGCCGATGACCCAAGCAATTCTTGACGCCGTTGTGGCCAAAGCCAAAGAACAAAATTTGACGAAGGTCGATGCGCTGGGCATGTTAAACCTGCGTGCTTCCCGAATAGCGTATGAAAAACTGCACGCGGAAAACTTTCACAATAAATTTGGTGTTTATTGGTTCTGGACTGCAGAAAAGTTTTTGGGGCACTATGACGAGAATCGATATCCTAAAGCAGCAGTTGTAGTACCAAGCAATATTGATAGAAGTCCTAATAGCCGCTTTTGTCGTCGTGACGTTCACCGCGACCTCTGGGGCAACGGCGCTCCTGTTGATCGCTACGGCCCTGACGGTGTCGTTTTTGGCTTGTCCGATTAGACTCAATTCAGTTCTTGGCGCTTGTCCACCTGCGTGGATGCGCTTAAGGCGCGGAAATATTTGCACCGAAGAGGGCCGGAACACGTTTAGCGGTGCCACGTTGTTGCCAGGCTGTCCGAAAACAGCAATAGTACCGTTAGACAAAATTTCCTTAGGTTCGTCATTCCCGCCCCCGATCACAGTCGAGGGCAGGCTCCGGCGGGAATCCAGGCTTAATAAGTCC
>JAHFDA010000103.1 GCA_023249225.1 bacterium | reverse complement strand
ACATTTAGAAAAATATATTCCGCAAGTAGAAGCCTACGCAAAAGCTTTGACGCAAGCCACCGGACAGCGGGTAGACGCGCACTTGTATTCGACCTCTACTGGACAAAGTTTTAAGCTTACGCTATAAGTCCGCACCATTCATTTTTGTTAAAAAACACTGGAAAAACCTAGGTTTTTACTGTTACGCTATGTCCTGTCCTGGATTATTCAAGGGTAATGAATAATGCAGACACAATTTCATTCGGAGGTGCCTATGGCAAAAAATATTAAATCAGTCAGCAAAGCTTATAATAAAACCCAGCTCTTTACTGACATCGCAGAAAACACTGGCTTGTCCAAAAAACAAGTAGGTTCAGTGTTTGATTCTTTAAGTGGCACAGTCAGCCGCCACATTCGTAAGGGAGCCGCTGGCGTGTTTGTGCTTCCAGGCCTGCTTAAAATCAAGGCCGTCAAAAAACCAGCCCAACCCGCGCGCAAAGGCGTACCCAATCCCTTTAAACCTGGCACGCTGATGGACATCCCGGCCAAACCTGCATCCATCAAGGTCAAAGCGCTGGCACTTAAAAAACTTAAAGAAATGGCAAAATAAATTTTGTCTCGTTACGGAGTGCGCGCCTGTAACGGGCGCGCACTCCGCTTCATTTCCCGTTCCACATTGTTTTGTTTTAAGGAGTTTTGAGCATGAGTCAGGAAGCTGAAAAAATTATTTACACCATGTCACGGGTGAGCAAGTTTCACCAAAAAAAACCCATTCTCAAAAATATAAACCTCTCTTATTTTTACAGCGCCAAAATCGGCGTGCTGGGCCTGAATGGTTCCGGTAAAAGTTCACTCTTAAAAATTCTCGCTGGCGTGGATCAGGATTTTGAAGGCCACACCACCCTGGCCCCCGGACACAGCGTGGGCTTTCTTGAACAAGAACCCCAGCTCGATGAAAACAAAACAGTGCTTGAAATTGTAGAACAAGGCGTGCAAGCCACTGTCAATTTACTTAAAGAGTTTGATGCCATTAACGAAAAACTTTCGCAGACCCTTTCTGACGATGACATGACCAAAACGTTGGAACGTCAGGGAAAGATTCAAGAAAAAATCGACGCGCTCAATGCCTGGGATCTCTCGGCCCAGCTCGACATGGCCATGGATGCCTTGCGTTGCCCGCCGGGCGACACCTCGATCAAGGTGCTTTCGGGTGGCGAACGGCGGCGCGTGGCCTTATGCCGCTTGCTGCTGCAAAAACCGGATATCTTGCTTTTGGATGAACCCACCAACCATCTTGATGCCGAGTCGGTGGCTTGGCTTGAACAGCACCTGCAGCAGTATGCCGGCACCGTCATTGCCGTCACCCACGACCGTTACTTTTTAGACAACGTGGCCGGCTGGATCCTTGAACTCGACTGCGGCCATGGTATCCCCTGGAAGGGCAATTACTCCTCGTGGCTTGAGCAAAAGCAAGCCCGCTTGCAGACCGAGGCCCGGCAAGACGATCTGCATCAAAAAACGCTGGAACGCGAACTCGATTGGATTCGCCAGTCACCGCGCGGTCGCCAGGCCAAGTCTAAGGCACGCATTCAGCAGTACGAAAACCTGTTAAAACAAGAAGACGAAAAACGCGCCAAGGAAATAGAGTTGTTCATCCCTCCCGGCCCGCGTCTTGGAGACGTGGTCATTGAACTTAACAATGTAAGCAAGGGCTATAACGATAAACTTCTGGTAGAAAACGTAACCTTTGCCTTGCCCCCTGGCGGCATCATCGGTGTCATCGGCCCCAACGGCGCCGGCAAGACCACCTTGTTTAAAATGATCACCGATGCTGAAAAACCCGACTCCGGCAGCCTAAGAATAGGATCATCGGTCAAACTGGCCTATGTAGAGCAAAGCCGCGATGTCCTTAACCCTCAAAAAACGGTCTGGGAAATCGTTTCAGAGGGCCAGGAGGAAATTGTGTTAGGTAAAATCAGAATGAACTCGCGCAGTTATCTTTCGCGTTTTAGCTTTACCGGCCAGGACCAGCAAAAAAAGGTAGCGGTGCTTTCGGGCGGCGAGCGCAACCGCGTACATCTGGCACGCATGCTTAAATCAGGCGCCAACGTCATTTTACTCGACGAACCCACCAACGATCTGGATGTCAACACCATCCGCGCTTTAGAGGATGCCTTGTTGGAATTTGCGGGCTGCGCCGTGATCATCAGCCACGACCGCTGGTTTTTAGACCGGGTGGCCACGCACATGCTGGCCTTTGAGGGTGATAGTCAGGTGCGCTGGTTCGACGGCAATTATTCGGCATACGAAGCCGACCGCAAACAACGCCTGGGCATCGAAGCCGATCAGCCCCACCGCATTAAATATCGCAAGCTCACGCGTGCGTAGGCGAACCAGATCATAATATTTTCGCTTATTTTTCGTCTATAATGGAGCCCTGGAAATTCAAAGACCCTTCCACGGCAAAATTCTGGGACATTTTAGCGCTGGCCAACATGGTTAATAATGGCTCCCATGTTTGCCATAAATTGGTTTAAATTTTAATCCATGTTGGTATAATCCCTTTATGCTCAAAGACCTGTTTAGGCAAATGATTCTGGATTTTCATGCCCGTCCGTGGCCCGAAAGCTTTCCACGGGCGCTGCAAATCAGCCCCATGAAAGGAAAGGCGCTTGCCCTGGTGGGTGTACGGCGCTGCGGCAAGTCCACTTTGCTGCTGCAGCTGGCCCAAAAACTTGAGCAGACCGGCAGTTCCAGACAAAACATGCTACACATCAATTTTGTTGATGAACGCTTGATACGCATGGACAGCAAAGAATTGGGCCTGGTGCTGGACGCCTATTTTGAACTCTTTCCTGAAAAACATCACGCTCAAGAAATCCACTGCTTTTTTGACGAGATCCAGTACATCCATGGCTGGGAAGCCTTTGTTGAGCGCTTGCTGCGCATGGAAAAATGTTACGTCTACCTAAGCGGTTCATCCGCCAAACTGCTTAGCAAAGAAATCGGCACTGCCATGCGGGGCAGATCCTTGTCATACGAAGTCTTTCCGTTTTCGTTTACCGAATATCTTGGGTCCCAAAAAATCGAATACCGGCGAATGGGATCACAGGATCGGTCACGCGTGGTCAACGCGTTTTCAAGCTACCTCACGCACGGCGGTTTTCCGGAGCTCTTTCATCACCCGGCTCCGCAGCACCGGCAAATATTGCAGGATTATTACAACGCGGTGGTCTATCGGGACGTGATTGAACGCCACAATGTGTCTGCGCCTAATACCGTGTCTCAAATCATGCACTTGCTTACCCAATACACCGCCCGGGCCTTTACCGTTAACAAATTAACCCTGCGCCTGAAGTCCCTGGGATATTCCCTGCAAAAAAGCACAGTATCCGAATGCCTGGATTGGCTCAACGATGCCTACTTTATGTTTCCGGTAAACCTCTATACCGAGTCGTTGAGCAAACAAAAACACAACCCCAAAAAACTATATCTGATTGACAATGGCATATGCGAGGCGCTCAATGCCGGATCATTCGAAAACAAAAGCCATTTGCTGGAAAATCTGGTGTATATGGAACTCCGCCGGCGTTCTCCGGATATTTTCTACTACAAGACCCGCAAGGGACATGAAATTGATTTTGTCCTGGCCACCCCGCACAAACCCGTGTTGATTCAGGTCAGCCTGACCCTTGGCAACCCGGAAACCATGGAAAGAGAATCCAGAGCATTGCAGGATGCCATGGACGAACTGGATACCCGCGAAGGCTGGATACTCACCACCGATGAAGCCAAAGAAATCCAGGCCGGGAAGAAACGCATCCATGTCATGCCGGTATGGAAGTATCTGGTTGAAAGCACCTTGCAGGCCCCTCATTGAATTTCAGGTTTGCCGGCCTGTTTTAGCGGGAATAAATTTTAAGCCAGCGTTGCCTGATGTTGGCCTTAAGCAAGATGCCTTACCTGTACGATGTGCAATCGCTTACCTTGCGTGAAAAAGTATCGCTCGCTGGCCTGCTATTTAAAGACGTTATGGAATTTGGCAGGCAGCTTAGGTTGCTGCTGGCGGTTTTCCGCCAGAACCCGTGGCGGGTTTGGGGCTTGCTGGGGCGTTGATCCACTCCAGTGCTTTGTTGGTGTAAAATACCGACATGCCTGTTATAAGCATGTTTTATGGCCTCGTCATTTATCTGTATTACTATGACAATAAACAGCACCATCTACCCCATGTCCATGTTGAATACCAGGATCAGCAGGCGGTTATTTCGATCCCGGACGGAAATGTTCTTGAAGGCAGTTTGCCAAAAAACAAACTACGATTAGTTTTAGCCTGGATAGAAATTCACCAGGAAGATTTGCTGGCCGACTGGAAACTTGCCGCATCGGGCCAGGCGGTATTCAAGATTGATCCACTCAAATGAACCCAAGAATTAAGGCCATTAAATCAATCGATGGATTTCAGCTCACGTTGGAATTTTCCAATGGCGTAACCCGAATGTTCGATGCCAGCCCCTACTTAAATCATGGTGTATTTACCCGGCTCAAAGATCCAGTCCTTTTTAGTCAAGCCAGAGTAAATTACGGTACCGTCACCTGGCCCAATGAGCTGGATATTTCTCCCGATACCATTTGGTTGGAATCGCGCTAAGTCTCTTACACCACTCCGATCACTTCAGATAAGCCGATTTTCTTAAGACGGTTACGCATCTTGGCGCTTTGGACAAGGCTTTCTGCAAGCCCGGCGTCCAATAAGCCCTGCGCACCCGCCTGCACAAAGGTGCGGCATACGATGCCGCCGGAAAACGTCGTAGGGATGCTCGGGATAACGCTGAAAACACACGCCGATATCGACATCCGAACGGTCGTCGGCATGGCCTTTGGCGACCGATCCAAACAAGACCACAAAGGCCACCTGCTCCCGCGCCGCAATTTCGGCCAGCTTTTGGGAGTCGTAACGCAGATTCATAGAGCCATTATGACATTCGTCTAACGCAAACCCCAACCCTTGAGCACCGTCCCCGCTCCAACGCGGTTGCGGATATTTTGCAGATCACCATAAGACTGCGGTTCCTTATAGTGTTCATCTCTTTGTTTTTCCCGGGAAACAATGCGTCGGTACTCTTTTAATACCAAGTCCAGAAAAACCGCCTTGCCGCACAAGGTGACGTTTTCTTTTAAGGCTGCCGTGGAAGAATGGTCTTGAAGAAATGCCGTCAGCTCTGCGCCAAATTTGAGCGCCACCTGAAGCAGGGCTTGAAACAAAAGCTCCTCTCCCGCTTTTTCCCGCGCGTAGTACACGGTAAACGGGCGCGCGCCTTGGGCTGATTCCCTTAAAACAGAATACGCATCTTCATGCGGAGCGTACGTTCCGGCCGCCTGCAACAAACCCCCGTCAAAACCATACTCCGCCAGCAGCCGTGCCAGAGCTTCGTTAAAAACAAAATACTGGCCGGAAGGATCCAAGGCCAAGTTCCCCGCCGGCAGCATGCGCGCGAATGGCAAGCTCGGCACTTCATCCAGGGTTCGCAAGCGTCCGACACCAGAGGTCAATAGCTCCAAATGGAATCCCTTTCCGCCCCCCAAAGCCCATGGATGCCAGTAAAAATATGCGCTGCTTTCTACGTGATGGAGCAACGGGGTCACCGCACTAAACATCGGACAATGATCCATGAGATCCGGCAAAAGTTCTCCCGTAGTCACCAGGCGGAATCCGGACAACGTAAGATCGCGCCACTGCAGCGCGGCATAGCGTCGGCTAAGCATGGATACGCGCATATGTTCGGGAAGACCACGCAGCAGTTCCCACGGAAGCGCCACATAAGCCCATGGCCCTGCTTCACCCACAACAAAGCCCCAACTTTCAAGGGCCATCGTCACTCGTGAGTGAAAAACAAGCGGAGTAGGACGATCAAGATTTAATGCGCTGCGCTTGTAAAACATGGAAGAAATGGTAGCACGCACAACTGCCATCACGATGCTGGGAGCCTTGTCCAATACAAGATGAGCCTGAAGCGAAGGTCGTGAGCCCCAAAGGTTGCTAGTGGGATCGAACAGCGTATTTCTAACACAAGATGAGCCTGAAGGCTTTGGGGGTCAGTAC
>JAHFDA010000102.1 GCA_023249225.1 bacterium | reverse complement strand
GCCCAGTGTCAGCGCCTGCTCGTGACGTAAGCAATACACAACCTCGGCATAGGTGTATGGAAAGCCTTCAGTGACTAATGCCTGCCAGGTTTTATTTTCACGCAAAATGGCCACCACTGACCAGGCGTACTCACCAAAACGCAATGCCAGATGTTCGGCCAGTTCCGGTCTGTTCAGCTCGGCCAGTGCTTGTGTCAGGCTTTTGACCAGGGCGTTCATGCCCTGGGCGGGAGCACCGTAAAGCGGCAAGAAGCGCGAGTCAGTCACCTGCAGACGATGGGTTTCTCCTAATTGTTTAAGAACCTGTTTTAAAGTATCGACTGCCATGGCGCGATAAGTCGTAAATTTTCCACCGACCACGCTGATCAAGCCACTTTCGCGATGCACCGGCACACGATGCACGCGGCTCAACTGTCCCGGACGCCCCTTGTCTTTAAGCAGCGGGCGCACTCCGGTATATGTGCCGGTGATCTCAAAGGCTGCCTGCGGAAAATAGTGCTGAATCAGTTGCGTGAGGTAGGTGATCTCGGCGTGGCTGGGGTAATGCGCTCGGGTATCCTTAAAATCTAAAAACTCATCGGTGGTGCCAATCAACGTATGGCCATGCTGCCAGGGCACGCCAAAGGCCACGCGTCCCTGCTGGGGATCCGTCAACACCACCGCATCATGCAGCGGCAGGCCTTTGATAATTAAATGTATGCCGCGCGATTGCTTAAGGCGTTCTGGTACGCCGCTTCCACCCACCATGGCAGTGATCTGATCAGACCAGGGGCCGGCGGTGTTCACAAAACAGTGGCCGCGCAGGGCAAAACTTTCCTGACCCAGCAGATCTTTAACTTGAACCGCGCAAATACGGCCAGCATTATTTTTTTCAAAGCCCAGCGCTTTCAGGTAACTAACGGTTACGGCGTTTTTTTCACGCGCTTCGCAAAGGTTGGCAAGACCCAAACGATGATCGTCCATTTGGCCGTCCATGTATCGGAATGCGCGCAGCAACTGTTCGGACCGCAAGCTTGGCAAGCGTTCATGTACCGCAGCGGCTGAAAGGTACTCAAACCGGGGTTGTCCGGTAAAGGCTGCTAATCTTTGATACAGAAACATCGAGAGCCACCCAAAGGCAGAATTGAGAGCAGCTTGCAGGCCTGGCGACAGGCGCGGCCAAAAGGGCAGGTGCAGTAGCGGCGTATCGCGGTGGACAGGCAATATAAAAAATAAATTGCGTGACAGGTGCGGCGCGTTTTGGATTTGAATATGTTTTTCTTGTTGGGCTTCGCGGATCAGGGAAAAATCCAGCGTGGCAAGGTAACGCAGGCCGCCATGCAACAGTTTGCTGCTAGCGGCGCTGGTGGCGGCGCAGTAGTCTCCCATGTCAATCAATGCCACCGAAAGGTCACGTAAAGCCAGTTCGCGCGCCAAGGCTACTCCATTGATGCCCGCGCCAATAATCACCACGTCAAATTCGCGGTTTTTAAGCGCCGCCAAGTCTGCCTCGCGGGTTTTAAAGTTAAATTCGATGGGTGTGGACACTCTCATATTTATGCTATCGAGCTTTCCTTGATATATCGACAGCATATACAATGGCTCCATGAAAATTTTAGTGATTGGCAGCGGTGGCCGTGAGCATGCCCTGGTATGGAAACTGGGTCAGTCGCCGCGCGTGTCGCAGCTTTATTGCGCGCCCGGAAACGCGGGCACGCAGTTGGCGGACAGGTGTGAAAACATCGGGTTTCGCGCCAACGATATTTTGGGTTTGCTCGAGTTTGCCAAAGAAAACCGCATTGACTTAACTGTGGTGGGGCCCGAGGAGCCACTGGTAAACGGCATTGTGGATCGTTTTCAAATGGCGGGGCTGCGTATTTTTGGACCCAATGCCCGGGCTGCGCAGGTTGAAGGCAGCAAGGCCTTTGCCAAAAAGATCATGGAAAAATACGGCATTCCGACTGCGCGTGCGCGCAAATTTACCGCCATTGACGCGGCCTGGGCTTACGTTGAACAACAGGGTGCGCCGATTGTCATTAAGGCTGACGGCCTGGCAGCCGGAAAAGGTGTGGCGGTTTGTCGCCAGCTTGAAGAGGCCCGAGCGTTTCTTAAACAGGTCATGGTGTCAAAGGCCTTTGGCAAGGCCGGTGAAATGGTGATCGTCGAAGAAATGATGACCGGTCAGGAAGCCAGCGTATTGGCGCTGACCGATGGCCACACCGTGTTGCCGCTTTCTCCCGCGCAAGATCATAAGCCCATTGGCGAAGGCGATACCGGCCCCAACACGGGTGGCATGGGCGCATATAGCCCCACGCCGGTCATGGATGCAGCCATGGAACAACAGGTGCTTGAACAAATATTGCGGCCGATGGTCGCGGGCCTACGCGCCGAGGGCATGGTCTATAAAGGCATCCTTTATGCCGGTCTCATGATGGATGCCAGTGGGCCCAGGGTGGTCGAATTTAACTGTCGCTTGGGAGACCCCGAAACGCAGTGTGTGTTGCCGCGTCTTAAAAACGATTTGCTTGAGCTGATGCTGGCGGTGACCGAAGAAACTTTGGACACGCAACGCCTGGTCTGGGATCCGCGCTTTTGCTTAAACGTGGTCATGGCTGCGCAAGGTTATCCCGGATCTTATACCAAGGGGCAGCCCATCACCGGTCTTGAGCAAGCCGGACTCGTGTTTCATGCCGGCACCTCCCTGCGCGAGGGCCAGGTGTTATGCGCTGGCGGACGGGTGCTGAATGTGGTGGGTTTGGGAACTACACTTAAAAATGCCATTGAAAATACGTACCAGGATGTGGCCAAAATTCACTTTGAAGGTGCCTATTTCCGCCGTGACATCGGCCAGAGAGTCTTATAAAGCAGTGGCATGACTCAACTAGATAAATTATTTAAGCTGGTTATATGGGGCAGTTCCGATGCCAATATTGCCTTTCGTGATCTGGTTAAACTGTTATATGCTTTGGGTTTCAGGGAAAGAATAAAGGGGAGCCATCATATTTTTTATAAGCAAGAGGTCGAAGAGATTCTCAATATTCAATCTCAAGGTAGTAAGGCTAAGCCGTATCAGGTTAAACAAGTTCGAAACATTCTATTGAAATATAAGTTGGGAGCGGATTTAGATGAGTAAGTATGAAGTAATCATTTACTGGAGCAAAGACGATAAAGCCTTTGTGGCTGAAGTGCCAGAACTGTCTGGCTGTATGGCGGACGGAAAGACGTATCAGCAAGCCCTGAACAATGTGGAACGGATCATTGCCGAATGGATTGAAACGGCCAAGTCTTTGGGGCGACCCATACCTAAACCCAAAGGTCGTTTAATGTTTGCTTAGACGGAAGATTGCGTTGAATAAGATACTTGTCATGGCCACCCGCAACACGGGTAAGGCTACAGAAATTCAGAACATGTTAGGTGCCGGTATTCAGCTGATGACGCTGGCGGACTATCCGCACATTCCTGACGTGGTCGAAGACGGCGCCACCTTTGAGGCCAACGCCGTCAAAAAGGCGGTGGAGATCGCCAAAGTTTTAAAGGTTCCGGTACTGGCCGACGACTCGGGTTTGGAGGTTGACGCGCTGGGTGGCCGACCGGGGGTGCATTCAGCCCGCTATGGTGGCGCGGATTTGCCGCACGCAGACAAGGTTTGCTTGCTGCTCAAAGAACTGGAGGGCTTGTCTGACGAACGGCGCTCGGCCCGCTTTGTATGCGTCATGGCCCTGGCCTGGCCCGATGGCCGCGTGGTCACCCGTCGTGGCAGTATCGAAGGCCGCATTGCTTCTACGCCATCGGGATCCAATGGTTTTGGTTACGACCCTGTTTTTTATGTTCCAGAAAAAAACTGCACCACTGCCGAGCTCCCGCCCACAGAAAAAGACGCCATCAGCCATCGCGGCCAAGCCCTGCGGGCCATGTTGCCGTTGATTCAGGAAATTTTATGATCTACGCCATTGGAGATGTGCACGGTTGCTGCAAAACATTAAAAGCCTTGATGCAGAAACTGCCGTATGAGCCAGATGATTTGCTGGTGTTCATGGGAGACTATATCGATCGCGGGCCCGACAGCCGGGGTGTTCTTGAATATTTAATCGAGCTTTTGGATCGGCATCGCAAGCTGGTGTACCTGCGTGGCAATCATGAGCAGATGTGTCTGGATGCCCTTAAAGGTGGGCAGGCCGACGACATGGCCTTGTGGGTACAGAACGGGGCCTCGGCCACGTTAAAAAGTTACGACGGGCACATGGATGCGGGCCATGTGTGGATGTTGGATGCCATGCCCCTGTGGTATGAAACCGAGGATTACTTTTTTTGTCATGCCGGCGTGGATCCCCGGTTTTCTCTAGACCAGCAACCCAAGGAGGCCTTGCTGTGGATGCGTGAACCTTTTATCGAGTCTCAACAGAATTTTGGCAAGCAAGTGGTGTTTGGGCATACCGTCTTAAAACAGGTGTGGGTCACAGCCAACAAGATTGGCATCGATACCGGCTGTGTCTACGGTCGCAAACTTTCGGCCATTGCGTTGCCGGACCAGCATGTTTTTGAAGAGCCGTGCTGCGATCTTTAAGATAATTTTGCCAAGGCGCTTTTAAGATTTTCCGGTAGTACGGTAGGTTTCCCTTGCCGGTCGACGCAAGCCAGTTCGGTATGCGCTTCGGCGCACAAAACGTCTTGTTGCGAAAGAGTGTAGGCAAAGGTAAGACTGGCATGCCCTTGTTTTTCAATACGGGTTTCGATGCTGACGGCAGAGCCAAACTGTATCGGGCGCCGGTAGCGCAGTTCGATGTGGCGAACGATCAAAAAATAACCCGCCGCTTCGACCTGCGCATAGGCCACGCCCTGCTGGTGCAGAAAACCGATGCGGGCCTCCTCGATCCAGGGCACGTAAGCACTGTGATGGATGCGGCCGCCTTGGTCGGTTTCGGCGTAGCGCGGTTGCACGACGTGTTGAAAGATGAAACCGGGCATCTTTGCCTGTCAGGAATTTTTTTTGGTTTTGGAAGGCACGGGGCTGGTCATCTCACGCGCTGCGCCAAAATACCTAAATTTCTTTTGGCGATCGGCTTGCAGCTCGTCGGGACTTAACTTTTGCAGCTCTTCGAGCGCCGCCAGCAAAGTGTTTTTAATGTCAGTGGCCACTTGAGACACGTCGTTGTGGGCACCTCCCAGCGGTTCTGAAATCACGCCTTCGACAATTTTGTGCCGCAGCAAATCTTTTGAGGTCAATTGCAGCGCTGCGCTGGCCTGCTGTGCTTTGCCAGCGTCACGAAATAAAATAGAAGCGCAACCCTCGGGTGAGATGACCGAATATACAGAATGTTCCAGCATGTAAACCCGGTTGGCAATGGCAATGCCCAATGCGCCGCCGCTGCCGCCTTCGCCAATCACAACCGACAATACGGGTATGCGCAGCAGCGACATTTCGAGCAGGTTGCGCGCAATGGCTTCGGACTGACCGCGTTCCTCGGCCCCGATGCCGGGATAAGCACCGGGCGTGTCCACCAGGGTAATGACCGGCAAGGCAAAACGTTCGGCCAGTTTCATCAGGCGCAGGGCTTTGCGGTAGCCTTCGGGGTTGGCCATGCCAAAATTGCGGTAAATGTTGTCTTTGGTGTCCTTGCCTTTTTGGTGCCCGATCCACATCACCCGCAAGCGGCCATCCAGGTAGGCCGGGCCACCTACAATGGCGGGGTCATCGCCAAAACAACGGTCGCCGTGCAGTTCGATAAAATCTTCAGACATGAGTTTAATGAGTTCCAGGGTGTTTGGACGTTTCGGGTGCCGTGACAACTGCACTTCCTGGTAGGGTTTTAAATTTTTGTAAATATGTTTGCGCAGTTGTTCGGCGCGTTTTTCCATGGTTTGAATTTCATCTTCAAGATTGATGCTCGAATCCTGCGTCAGCTTACGCAAGTCGGCAATCTTTTGGTAAAGCTCTTCAAGCGGCCGTTCAAAATCAAGCGTGTATTTGCGTTCGGCAGACGGGTCAACCATGGCGGATTTCCTCTCGTAGAGGCTGGTGCAGTAAGCCAAGCAACTTTCCAAGATGGGTGGGAATATCTCGACGAGCCAGCACCAGATCCACCATGCCGTGCGCCAGCAGATATTCTGCGGTTTGAAATCCCTTGGGTAATTTCTGGCGGATGGTCTGTTCAATCACGCGCGGTCCGGCAAAGCCCACCAGTGCACCTTTTTCGGCAATATGTATATCACC
>JAHFDA010000075.1 GCA_023249225.1 bacterium | reverse complement strand
CCAATCCACCAGACTACCGTTGACTTCGGACTGCTTGCTGGCCGAGGTCTTGCCTTCTTGTGCAGCCTGGAGTGTTTCCTTGATGTAAATGGTGACCGGGTCTCCGTTCTGAAAACGACGAACGGGCTGACTGTAAGGCGATTGCACCTGTGTTGACCACAAAGAATCTGCTTGTGCCACCGGAAAACCCGGAAACAAGGCCAGTGCAAAAAAAACCAGGAGGCTTGCTTTAAAGCGGTCTGTTTTGTTTGTCCACCCGCAACACACGCGGTGTATGCCCCGCAGCCTGCGCCTGTTCAAGCTGGGCGTAGGCAATAACATGGAGTGAATCCCCCACTGAAGCCATTCGTGCGGCGGGACCATTAAGACACACCCGGGCCGATTGGCGCGGCGCTTCAATAAGATAGGTTTCAAAACGTGCGCCGTTGTTGACATTAACAACCTGAACCTTTTGCCCGGGCAACAAGCCCGCCAGGTCGAGCAAGTTCCGGTCGAGCGTTAACGAACCCTCGTAGTACAGCTCGGTATGCGTACAAGTCAGTCCGTGTATTTTGGCGTACAACATTTCGATCAGCATTGAAATTCGATGTAATCATATCACTCCACATTGATGGCCACCTGCCGTACATCAAGCACCCGCGCTCGCAATACGTGTTGGCCATCCATCTGTCGTACCCGGATCCATTCATTGGCGCCACCATCCTGCATGGCCACACCCTCTGCTTCTACCGTAAACCGGGCGCCCCGCATCAAAATACGCACCGGGTCATTGCAGTTGACCAGCGCGGGCTCACCCAACATCCAGGGCAACAAGAGCGTCCCGGCACGCAAGGGACGACGAGCCTGCTTACCCACCACTTCTGCCACCCCACGAAAAGCTTGATAGGGAACCTTGGCCAACGGAGCTTTATCAGCAACCAGGGCGCTCGCCTCAAAAATTCCACCCTTGGGCATGTCCTTAAACGCCCGTACCACCGTCACCAGCACTTCTGTTTCAATACCTACCGGTACCGACCGAAGCAATACGCCCCCCTTAAAAAGCTGTACCGGCAAGGCAAATTTTCCCAAGCATGAAACTTGCTTGGATACCTGCAATGCCCAACTTAGTTTTTTATCAGAGATTTCTTGTGCCAAGCTTGCAAGTTGATCAGGATGTGTAAAACGCACCCGACAATCTCCCGCGTTGACATGTGGTACCCGAACACATATCTCGGTCACAATTTTTCCACGCATAACCGCCATGATGTCCTCGGACGCAATCGCACTGACGCTTAGCATCAACCAGGCCACAAAAAAAATCCACCAGCTGTGCAGCGCTTTACCCAACACACATCTTTTTTTGGAGCTGGCAAACATGAGCACTATGCTTGCGCCACTTGAATTGCCGATTGCAACATGTTGTTCTGCGCCGTAATCGCCCGGGTCACCAGATCAAAGTTTCGCTGCAAGAGCACCAGTTCAGCCAGCCGGGCCACCACATCTACATTTGAATTTTCAAGCGAAAACTGTGCAACATCGCCAAATCCATCATGAGATGCAAAGCCGACTCGCGCCTCACCTGAAGCATCGGTGGGCATAAACAAGTTGTCCCCCACAGACAACAAGCCTTCGGGGTTTGTAAATTTGGCCAATGAAATTTGCCCCAGTTGCTGGGCTTGAGAACTGCCGTCCAAAGTCACAAAAATCCGCCCCTCGGTATCAATGGTCACGTCGACCGCATTTTGCGGAACGGTGATCGAAGGCTCAACCGCATAACCTTGCGGCGTCACCAGCTGGTGGTTATTGTCCAACCTAAAGTTGCCTGCACGGGTATACGCCAGATCCCCATTGGACATACGTACTTGAAAAAAACCATCGCCCTGAATAGCCAGATCGTAAGCATTCTCGGTCGTCTGAATCGTACCAGGCGACATATCCATTAAAGTTCCCGAAACCCGCACCCCCATGCCGTACGCCTCGCCCTGCGGCGCAGTGCCTTCCAGCTCGTATTGCTGATCGGCATCTTTGACCAGTTGCGAATAAATTTCGGCAAAGTCAACCCGCTTGCTCTTATACCCGACTGTTTGCGCGTTGGATATGTCATTGGTCAGCGCCAATAATTTTTTATTGAGTGCCACCATGCCGCTTTGTGCCACCGCAATCACATTTTGCATACCGACCCCCTCCTTTTTATTGCGTTGCCGCCTGTACCGCGCTGGTCAGAGATGTGATCTTGCGTTGTAACGCCGTGGTCAACGCGTCAAAACGGTTGCGCACACCGCTGACATCTACCGCCAAGCGTGACAGATCGGCCACCCCCGCTTCATAGACCCCACTACGAATACGATAGAAACTGACCGCTTCGACCGGCGTGACAGACGCATCCTTTTTACGAAACAAAGAACCCGAAAGCGCCTCCAAACTTTGCTTGTCTGAAAACTGGGCAATCCGCAGCTGTCCCAATGAAGTCCCCTCAAGCAACAAGTGTCCGGTGCTCGAAAACTGATATTTCGAATCTGCGGGTAATACCACGGGACCACTGTCGAGCAACAGCGGATATCCCCACGCCACCGATACAATCAATCCTTGCGCAGGATCACGCATAAATCTTCCATCGCGGGTATAGACTTCTTCGCCCCAAGGCGCCGAAAGCACAAAATACCCCTCTCCCTCTACCATCAAATGAAGCGGGTACCTGGTTTCAACTGGCACGCCAGACTCACGGGCAAAACGCGTGGTGGCCGTTAGGACTCCGCCTTGGTTGTCCACAGCCATTTGCAAACTACGAAATCCAGGCGTTTGAGCATTGGCAGCATTGTTTGCCAACACCGCTAGCTGCTCGTTATGCAAACGCATGGCCTGTACTAAAATACCTGTTGTCCGGTCTAATACCGGCTCGTCATAGGCAAAGGCCACCCCGAAGAACATGGCCACGGCAATGATCAATTTCAGGATCACTCCTAACTTATCCACAAACAATATTGTTGCAACATTGAACTCGATCATTATTGTATTTTCATTATAGAAGAATCGTTTAATTCAACACAACAATAATTGTGAAACAAAACAAATCTAAAAAACAAATCTTTAATTCGTTTATTTTTCGTTTTATTATTTAATTCGTATTTAATTCGCTAAAGGGGGTTCATTATGTTTTATCCAGTACTCTACCTGTGGCCAGTCTATCTTTACCTGGGATACCTGCTCTGGGAAAAATTTCAATGTCGTTTTGTCCGCTCACTTCGCTGTCAATGTGAACTCTGCAAAAATCGCTAGCCCCGGTTATCCCTACGAGGCTACCTTTTGTAAAAAGTGCCGCAGACTGCCCCTAAAATCAGGTTACTGATAAAACCTAAATTGAGCCATTGTCCCAGAATGGGACGCAAGTCATTTACCTCAACCACCGCCATCTGATAAAGCGATAGCGGTAAAAACACCAGCAAAGCAATCCCCAGGCCAAAGATCATTCCGCCCTTTAAGCCCGGAAAGTGACTGCTGCTCTGGGTATACAGGGTTAAAAACAAAAAAGCCTGCACCAAAGCCGCCAGGATTAAAAATCGTATTTGTATATTATCCCCGGCCATGAACCATTCCGGCAGGCGCACATAATAGGAGTACATGTATGCCTTATGAAAAAAAAATTGTAGCGGAACCAAAATGAAAGCAAGTAGGATAAAAACCAAAAAAAATCTTTTAAAATTAACCTCAAATTTCATACTGTTTTTAATATATCAAATATCTCAAATGTGTTAGAATTATGTTGGCTTATCAAGCGTGGTGGAGGAACAGGCCCTGCTAAATCACAGCAAGTTGGAAGGTTGTTTTTAAAGTGGAAGCATGCAGCGCATGACCCGTTCAAACGCATCCACGGTAAGTCCGCTTCGTCCTACCGGAGTAGATCCTATCTCTGTTTTAGACAGTCCCGACAAGATTAAGGGTTTGGTCTGCCGCGAATGTCACCGTGAATACCCGGCCCAACCGATTTATGTTTGTGAACATTGTTTCGGGCCGCTCGAAGTGCAATACCGTTACGGGGACATTCAGACGCACATCAGCCGTGAAAAGATCGCTGCGGGTCCACATAACCTTTGGCGCTATATCGATCTGTTACCTGTATCCCCCAGAACCCTCGTCAACTTACAAGCGGGCTGTTCTCCCATGATTGCAGCCACTCACTTGGGCAGAAAACTGGGACTTAAAAACCTTTTCTTGAAAAATGACGCCATCAATCCCACGCATAGCTTTAAAGACCGCGTCGTCAGCTGTGCCGCCAGCAAAGCGCTGGAATTTGGTTTTACCACCTTAAGCTGTGCTTCAACCGGTAATCTGGCCAATGCCACGGCGGCGGCGGCGGCCAAAGCCGGTCTGCAGTGTGTGATTTTTATCCCTGATAACCTTGAGCCCGGAAAGATCATCGGCACAATTATTTATGGTGCCCATCTTATTAAAGTCAAAGGAAACTACGATGACGTCAACCGTTTATGCAGTGAAATCGCTGGAAAATACCGCTGGGCCTTTGTGAATGTCAACCTGCGGCCTTACTACGCCGAGGGTAGTAAAACCTTGGGCTATGAAACCGTGGAACAACTGGGTTGGAGTTACCCTGACCATGTGGTGGTTCCGGTGGCTTCAGGCTCTTTGCTTACCAAGATATACAAGGGTTTTACTGAATTCCACAAAATAGGGCTCATGGATAAGGCTCCCCACACGCGTTTTTCAGCTGCCCAGGCTTCGGGTTGTAATCCGGTGGTGCACGCCATTACCCAAAACCACGACTATATTACCCCCGTTAAGCCCATTACCATCGCCAAATCGCTGGCCATCGGAAATCCGGCCGATGGTTTTTATGCCAAAGAAGTCGTCAAACAGACGGGTGGCGCAGGCGCAGAAGCCAGCGATACAGAAATTGTAGCCGCCATTGAGTTGCTTGCAGAAACCGAAGGTATCTTTACCGAAACGGCTGGCGGCGTCACTATTGCGGCACTGAAAAAACTTTGCGCCGAGGGACAGATCAGCAAAAATGACCTGACTGTGGCCTATATCACTGGTGTGGGCTACAAAACCCAAGAAGCCGTCGCTCATATCGGCACACGCGCCTATAGTTGCGCCGCCAATTTAAAAGCGTTTGAAGAACTGAACATCGTCAAGTAAAATGCTTGTGCACTTTATCCAAATGTAAGGAGGCTTATCCCCATGGCAGTATCGGTTCGTATTCCTGTTCCTTTGCGCAACCTTACCGGAGGTCAGGAAATGGTTTCTGTTGACGGAAAAACCATCCGTGAGCTGGTTGACAACCTGGAACAATCGTATCCAGGCTTTCAAGACCGCATTTGCGATGAAAAAAAACAGATCCGCCGTTTTGTAAATATCTATGTTAACGAAGAAGACATTCGTTTTCTTAAAGGTGTCGATACCGAAATCAAAGAGGCAGACGACATTTCAATTATTCCGGCCATTGCAGGCGGTTCAACTGCCTGGCTTACGGGTACTGTCGGTCGTTAGTGCTCTCAACCCCAGTCATCACCCGTTTTGCCCCCTCGCCTACCGGACAACTGCATGTAGGCAGCGCGCGTACAGCTTTGTTTAGCTGGTTATATGCCCGTCATCACGGTGGACAATTCTTGCTTCGTATCGAAGATACCGACGAACAGCGCAGCGAAACACAGTTTAGCGAATCTATTTTCAAGGATCTCGATTGGTTGGGTTTAAATGCTGATCAAGCACCCGTCTATCAAAGCCAACGCCAGGATATTTATCAGCAGCACTTTGGCAAACTTAAAAAGAAAGCTGCCACTTACCATAAAGACGGCGCCTGGTATGTCAACGTCGCCAAAGGTTTGAACGCCCTAAAACAGCTTAAGGTGTTGGATGCGCAGGGTTATGTGGTCGTAAACGACTTGATCCACGGCGCCGTTAAATTTCCCCCTGACGAACTTGAGGACTTTGTCATCATCCGTGCGGACGGCACACCGGTACACCATCTGGCGCTGGTCATCGACGATGCCGAGACCGGCGTGACGCACGTGATCCGCGGTGATGACCACCTTTCGAATGTTCCCAGACAAAACATCTTGCATGCCTTGCTGGGCTTGCCCATTCCGCAATACGCGCATTTGCCACTTATTTTAGGGCCCGACCGTACGCGCTTGTCCAAACGGCACGGGGCCACGGGGCTGGATGAGTTTCGTGCCCAGGGAATTCTGCCCGAAGCGCTGATCAACTACCTGGCACGCCTGGGTTGGGGTTTTGGTGACCAGGAAATTTTTTCGCTGACTGAATTGATCGAAAAATTTTCCATTGAAAAAGTGAACAAAACCGCCGCCGTCTTTGATTATAAAAAATTGCAATGGATCAACAAGCAATACATGAAACGCATGGAAACCATGAGCATGGCCCAGCACCTGCAAAAATTATCGGGCGAAGACTTTTCGACCCATCAAACCGCTATCGAGCTGTTAATGGCCAAGTGTTCACAGCCCGAAGATCTGCTTTCGGCGCTTAAATACTTTACCAGCGATGCATACCCGACCGAGACTGAAGCCCGCGACCAGTACCTGTCTGATCCCGAAGTGGCGCACCACATAGAAACACTTAAAGAAATGCTGCAAAAGATTGACGCCTTTACCTTAGAAAATCTTGAGGGTACGGTACGAGGGTTGGCTCGGGAAATGGATCTTAAGGCCGCTGACCTGATTCACCCACTGCGCGTCATCTTAACGGGCCGGGCGGTATCGCCGGGCATCTTTGAGCTGATGCACGTGCTTGGCAAGGAAACCGTGTTGCGGCGTCTTGAACGCTGGTTAACGCAGGTGCAAACTTTGGGATAGCCTTCGCAAGAAAGGCTAACGTTTCTGGGCGCGCACAATCAGCAGCGGGGTATGCACTCGGTGACGCACGTAATCAATAGTACTGCCAAACAAGATGTCCCCAAGCAAACGATGACCATGGGTCGTCATGGCAATCAGATCACATTGCGTATCTTCGGCCTGCTTTAAAATTTCTGTGGGCGGGTCGCCCAGTGCCAGCAGGGTCGTGCATGGTATCCCCTCCGTCCGCAAGCGATTTGCAGTCGCGTCTAAATAATCGCGGTCGGACTTCATTTCTTCAGATTCCACAAGTTTCAACTCCTGAAAATAACGCGCTCCCCAGCCATCGGCCACGTGTACCAGCACCAGTTGAGACTGATGCAGTTTGGCCAAAGGCTGGATATGTTCCAAAAGACTTTCGTCTGCGGCAGTATGATCCAGCGCCACTAATATTTTTTTATACATGATTCAAACTCCCAAGACCTGCATCATATAAGGCCAGATGCCAGAAAAGTCGAGCAAGTACTTTACGTTCAGCGTCACAATCACCGCTGCAGTGGCCCAGGCCAGCGACTGGATCCACCAGGGGCTCACGAATTTTCCCATTTTCACACGGTCACTGGTGAACAATATTAACGGGATAACCGCAAAAGACAACTGCATGCTTAATACGACCTGACTGAATATCAGCAGTTTGGTCGTGCCACTGTCGCCGTAGATCCCCGCAACAATGACTGCCGGGACAATGGCAATCAGCCGCGTAATCAAACGCCGTATCCATGGCCTCAAGCGGATATTCAGAAAACCTTCCATCACAATTTGTCCGGCCAGGGTGCCTGTCAAAGTAGAATTTTGGCCTGAAGCCAGCAAGGCAAACGCAAATACAAAGCTGGCCAGCGTCACGCCCAGGATGGGTGAAAGCAAATGGTAGGCTTCCTGGATTTCAGCCACCTGATGCATGCCACGGGCATGAAAAGTGGCCGCCGCCACGATCAAAATGGAAGCGTTGATAAAGAGTGCAAACATCAGGGCCACCGTGGAATCAATGGTGGCAAACTTAATGGCTTCCTTTTTGCCGGCATCGTTCTGTTCGTAAATGCGGGTCTGCACGATAGAAGAATGCAGGTACAGGTTGTGCGGCATGACCGTGGCGCCCAGAATGCCAATGGCCACATATAACATGTCCGGATTTGTGATGATTTGCGGATCGGGAATAAACCCTTTAAGTACCGGCAGAAGCTCTGGGCGCGAAAATAGAATTTCCAATCCAAAAGCAATTCCAATGGTCAGAATCAGCGTAATGACCAGCGCCTCAAGATAACGGAATCCTTTGTTTTGCAGATACAGGACAATCAAGACATCCAGAGCAGTAATGCACACGCCCCAAACCATGGGAATATGAAACAAAAGGTTCAGCGCAATGGCCGAGCCGATGACTTCTGCCAGGTCGCAGGCGCAGATGGCCACTTCGCACAGCAGCCACAGGCCGATGCTGACTGGTTTGGAGTAGTGATCGCGACAGGCCTGCGCCAGATCGCGTCCGGTGACGATTCCGAGACGCGCGCACAATGACTGCAGCAGAATCGCCATAAGATTGGAAAGCAGGATCACGCTAAGCAAGGTGTAACCAAACGCCGAACCGCCCGCAAGATCGGTGGCCCAGTTGCCGGGATCCATGTATCCCACAGCCACAAGATAACCCGGCCCGGCAAAGGCCAGCAGTTTACGCCAGAAACCTGCTTGCGGATTAATGGCGATGCTGCGATAAACTTCGGACAAGCTGGGTGCCGTGCGGGAGAGTTTCCAGCCGGGTTCGGCAGACAATTTAGGATCGTGAACTTCTACTGGGCGAGTCATAGCGAAAAGGTAAAGGCGGTGTTGATCACATTGTCCTGGCGGTACGCAATAGAGGTTCCAAGACCCCAAATCAGCAGAATGTTATCTTTCACCTGCCAGGTGAAACCCGGAAACGTCATGCGTGTCTGCTGGCCATCGTAATTAAGCTCGGCAATTGCTTGCAGGTTCGGATTTAATTTTAATCCTGTGCCCAGGTTGGCAGACCCAACCTGGCTGGCGTGGTCATAACTGTAATCGGCATCCAGCGCAAAATCTCCGCCCTTAATCGACACAATGCCTCCCAGGTTCCAACCATACGCCTCGCCCGTTCCGGAGCTGCGTTGAGTCAGTCCGCCCTGTAGCGCCGCTGACAAGGTTTCGTCTCCCCAAAAACGGAATTTGATGCCGTAGTCTATGTCCGATACTTGGGTGCTCGATCCAAACGTCAGGCCCACTTCAATGGACTCGGCAAGTCCGGTCGTAAAACGGTAGGAGGTCAGAGCTGAACGGGCACTGCCATCCACCGGATACAAGACGCGAAAGCTGGGTTCAAACTCAAAATGCCCGCTTCCAACCGTATCCGTGCTCAACACGGTGACTTTGGTGTTGGATATCCCCCCGGCAGCCTGGGCAACTGAAGTGGCCAGTAGCCCGGCAATCATGATGCTTGAAAGCAAGGGAAAGCGAAATGTATACCGAATGAAATTTATAAAATCCATAAGCCCAATATTAGATGAATAAAATAAAGTTAGCAAGTAGCATAATTTTAAGTGTAGTAATAAAATTTAATGCTAATACATGTTTTATAATTAATTGAAATAATTATAATTCTTTGTTAATCTACCCTTGTGCCTTCGCAAACTGTTGAAGATTACCTGGAGCGCATCTACGAACTGATCGAGCAAAAGGGCTATGCGCGCGTGGCCGACATCGCCCAGTCATTGGAGATCGCCCAACCCACCGTCACACGCATGGTACAGCGTCTGGCAGCCGACCATTATCTGGTCTACGAACGCTATCGGGGCATGAACATGACCGACAAAGGCCGTCTGGTGGCGCAAAAGATTCGCCGTAGACACCACATTCTGGCTAATTTTTTTCAGTTGCTTGGTTTAAGCCCCCGTGAAGTGCTCATTGAAGTCGATGGCATTGAACATCACCTAAGTGAAGCGGCGGTCACCCGTATGGAGCGCCTGGTGTCGTATCTTAAGGACAATCCCAAGGTGGTTAAAAGCCTGATCGGGTAAAGTGCTTTTAGCTCCGCACCCGAATTGCCACCCCACTGCCATCCGTCAAATCGGTCACCGACAAAACCAAAAAACCATCCCGCGTCAGTGATTGCGGCACACTGGTTTCGGGCTCGCCATGATCCACCCACACTTCAAGGATTTCCCCGGCAGCCAGCTCATCTAGCGTCAGGCGCGTATGCACATAGTTCATGGGACACACATAACCCCTAAAATCCTTTGACATGGCGCCAAGATGTTACCATTTTTGCATGGCCCTGCTGCGCTTTTTGTATACCCTTTACGCTTATGGGGTGGGTGTCCCGGTCATCGGGCTATTTTTATTGTTAGAATTTTTATTGGCCTACCGATATCATGCCAGAACTCATCGTTATTTTGTGATCAACCGTTTTTGCTGCATCCTGCTTTACCGCGTCCTACTGCTGCGGGCCACGGTGCATGGCCGGGAACATCTGCCGGTCAAATGCGGCAGTATTTATATTTCAAACCACCAGAGTCTGATTGACATACCCCTGATTTATCAACTTATTCCAGAACCTTTTTCATTTATCTTTAAAAAAGAACTTTTGCGTGTACCCTTGTTTGGCAAACATCTGCAGCATCACGATCATATTGCCATTGACCGGGCAAGCCCTATGGATCTGGAAGTCCTGGAACAAAAAATCATTGCTTTCCTGGCACAAGGCCAACATGTGGCTATTTTTCCCGAAGGCACCCGCAGCACCACGGGCCAGCTGCAAGGCTTTAAACGCGGCGCTTTTAGACTGGCATTGCTTTCGGGCGCCCCGCTGGTGCCTATTTACATTCATGGCAGCGGCAAATTTAAACCCAAAAATCGCTCAAGTGCCTGGCCGGTGCGTGTACAGGTTTTTGTGGGACCCCCTCTCCCAGTCGAGAAACTTTCAAAAAATGACCCCACCCTGCGCCAGCGTTCAATTGAACTTACGCAACAGGCCGAAGACCTGTTGCGTCAAATGGAAACACAAGCGCAGTCATCCGCTTAACCCAGATTAATAAGGTTCCGGAGTTTCAAAAGAAAGCCGCACTGGTTTGCCTTCGTTGACCAAAATAAAATGTTCAGTGCTGATCACTTTTAACCCGGCCCATCCAGCCGAACGCCTTTGTATGCGCAGCCAGCGCCAGCGCAGGCGTTGGTTGGGAAAACGCAGCATCTTTTGTGACTCTGAACCGAGCACAAAATAATCGTGGGGCAGGTAAACCAGAATGAGCATATAGTAAGCACCCCCATCGCTATAAATACCCATCACATCGCCATAGCGTTTAAATAAAGCATCGGGGTGGATCTCGAGACTATGCCCGGCCTCGAGGCCCATGGGCGGCACAGGATCATTGGTTTTGACGCCCATTTGTACCGGGCGCAAAATTTGTATGCGTGAACCCTGGTTGATAATCCGGCACACAGTTTTAGGTGTGATGACTTCAACATGCGTGGTCGGTTCCTGCCCAAGACCGATCAGAACTTCGATCTGCCGCGACACAGGCACGGATCCCTGGGCCAGGTTTTCCACAAAGGCCACTTGCATTTCACCCCAGCGGTTTTGAACATCGATATCGAGCTGGGCCTGATAGCGTTGTGCCAATGCTTCGTTTGCCTCGTAGGAATCGAGGCGGCCAAAAGACTTTTTAGAAAGCGTCGTGCTGGCCAACGCAATAATCGCCGCCAAGATAACCAGCGACCAAAGATTTCTTTGCTGTCGGCCCACTTATATATAGTACAAACTTTTAACTCTCAAGCTTGAACTAGTACAATGTACAGCATTGCGGGTGTAGCTCAGTTGGTAGAGCATCAGCTTCCCAAGCTGAGGGTCGCCGGTTCGAGACCGGTCACCCGCTCCAACGGAAGAAATAGATGCCAGGTTTGTGACCGGTCGAGAACCCAGCGCAGCGTCTTTCGAGACCGGTCACCCGCTCCAACGGAAGAAATAGATGCCATAATCCTTTTGATGAGTCACCCTTGGAAATCACTCACAGAAGCTTTTGTCCTTGATAGCGTTGAGTCTGTCATCGGGCGCAAGCTAAGCAACGTATGTATTCAGCGCAACAGTTACATTAACCGTGTCTTTGAGCTGCAATGGGTTGATGGAAGCCAAACCTTGATCGCAAAGTTTTACCGCCCTAGTCGCTGGACCCGGGAAATGATCGACACCGAACAGAATTTTGTCGCAACGCTGTCTCGCGCCGAACTCCCTGTCATTGCTCCCCTGCGCTTTGGGGAACAGAGCTTGTTTCAGACCCAGGAATTTTTGTTTGCCTTGTTTCCCAAAAAAGGCGGCCGCGCCATTGACGAATTCGATAAAGAAACCTGGTTGCAAGTGGGCCGCCTCTTAGGGCGAACACACCTGATCAGTGCAACCCTGCCCCCCACCCAGCGCATCGAGTGGCGACCCGCAGTGGCCAGCACAAAGCACTTGGAGATACTCGCTGCCCAAGGTCTGATGACGCCCGAATTTCAAAAACCCTTATTTAGCACTTGCCAGGCGTTTATCAAAAGATTTGATCCGCTGTTTGATGATGCTGACCGGCTGATTTTGCACGGCGACTGCCACCGGGGTAATTTGATTTATCGCCCGGATGAAGGCATCTACTTGATCGATTTTGATGACATGGCCAGCGGCCCGGCAGTGCAGGATTTATGGATGTTGCTACCCGGTACCCCAGAGCAGTGCGAACAGGAACTGGCCTGGTTTCTTGAGGGCTACGAAACCTTTCGAGATTTTCCACGGTCGAGCCTCTCCTTCACGCCGGCTCTGCGTGGTATGCGTCTGATCCATTTTGCGGCTTGGTGTGCCCTGCAAGCAGACGAACCCGAATTTATCAATCATTTTCCAGAGTGGGGCAGCTCGCGTTATTGGAACGAACTCATCAAGGATCTTCAGGAACTTGTATGGCTGTAAACTCAAAGACCCAAATGAAACGTTATTGGATCTACATGCTTGAATGTTGTAACGGCAGCTTGTACACCGGCATCACTCACAATTTACCGCAACGTTTTAAGATGCACCAAGCAGGCAAAGGCGCCAAATACACGCGCATGTATCCACCCAAACGGATTGCCCAAAGTTGGAAAATACCTGGTGGACGCAGCCAGGCCCTCAAGCTTGAAGCGTTTATTAAGCGCATGACGCGCTCCGAAAAATGGGCGCTCATCCGGTCGCCGCACAAGCTTCACATGACCATTTTACATGTCATTTTTATTGTATTTACAACAATAATGGCAAATAACTTGTAATCAATTCCAAACACACATAATTGTATTCCATAACATATTTGTCGACATTTTTGTAATAAAATTTACATGAATGGACTGGCATTATATTTGATTGCTTTAACCCAAGACGTTTATTAGCCTGATGAAAGATGCTTTACAAAAACGTAAATCGCCTTTTAAAAGGACAATTTTGTAGAAAAAGAAGGAGGAATTTTATGCTTCGTAAAAGCATATTTGCCGTTTTACTTGGCTGTATGGTTTTTGCAAATTCAATGGCGCTGGCCGCCAAAAAGGTACCCCCGGTGGCATCACCCCCTGCTGCAGTTAATGGTCAAATCTCTGCCCTCTCAAGCCAGGTGGCTGATCTAAGCAGCAAGCTCGCCGAACAATCCGCTGCGCTGGCAGAACAAAGTGCCTCGCAAGCCGCCGCAATTGCTGATCACAAAGTAGCCTTGGATACCATTTGGGTGCTTGTGACCGCCATGCTGGTGTTTTTTATGAATTTAGGATTTGCATTGGTTGAATCGGGCATGTGTCGGGCCAAGAACGCCGTCAACATTCTTTCGAAGAACTTCATTGTATTTGCAGCTTCGTCCATTGCCTTTTGGGTCATTGGATGGGGTTTAATGTTCGGCGATGGTTCTCCTCTGGCTGGATTACAAGGTTTATTCTTCATCAGCGGCGCGGATAACAGTCCCGCCACTGGTGATGCCTATCAGGGCGTATATTCATCCATTGCTTGGACGGGCGTACCTTTGCTGGCCAAGTTTTTCTTTCAGCTTGTATTCGCTGGAACTGCGGCGACCATCGTTTCGGGTGCCGTTGCTGAACGTATCAAATACAAGAGCTTTGTCGCATTTACATTCTTCCTGGTTGGCATTATTTACCCGATTGTCGGTCACTGGATCTGGGGCGCAGGTTGGCTTGCCAAGTTGGGCATGTGGGACTTTGCCGGTTCAACTGTGGTGCACTCGGTCGGCGGCTGGGCAGCCTTGGCGGGAATCATTCTGCTAGGGTCACGCATTGGTAAATACAACAGCGATGGATCGGCCAATACCATTCCTGGTCATAACATGACCGCAGCCACCACGGGTGCCTTGGTATTGTGGTTGGGCTGGTTCGGGTTTAACCCGGGTTCAACCATGGCCGCAGTCGCAAACGACATGGCCCGTATTTGTATCACCACCAATACGGCTGCTGCTGCTGCCCTGTTAACCGCAACATTGACCTCTTGGTTGATTTTAAAGAAGCCCAGTCTCGGCATGTCCATCAACGGCGTGTTGGCTGGTCTAGTAGCTATTACCGCCCCCTGCGCTTTTGTCAGCGTTGGCAGTTCATTTATCATCGGCGCAATCGCTGGTGTATTGGTTGTGTTGGCTTGTCTGGCTTGGGACAAGATCAAGATTGACGATCCCGTGGGTGCCTTATCGGTGCACCTTGTTAACGGCGTGTTTGGCACCTTGTGCGTTGGTTTATTTGCACAAGACAGCATCCTTCCGAATACAACCGGCAACGGCCTTTTGTTTGGCGGTGGCTTCACCCTGCTCAAGGCGCAGTTGACCGGCATTGTCGCTGTAGCCCTGTTTACGTTTATCGCCTCACTGCTTGCCTGGGTTGTGATTAAGGCAGTCCTGGGCATTCGCGTATCGGCCGAAGAAGAAAAAGAAGGTTTGGATATCGGCGAACATGGCGAATCGGCTTATCCCGATTTTGCCAGCCCAAGCTCGCTTAGCCTGGCCTCGTTTGGAATGACGCCTGTTAAAGTCAAGACTTCTATGACTGAACAAGAACTGGTTCATAGCTAAGCATCTTTCAGCATTTCGTTTCATTCTTTCAAACACCCCACGCCAAAACGTGGGGTGTTTTTTTACGGGTTGTGAAATAATAAAAAGACTTCTATGCGCAAAAAGGCCGTAGGGCTAAGTCTTATTCTATGCTGTCTGTCAGGCATTGCCCACGCATCCATGGATGCTCCCCTGTGGCCCACATTTATATTTACCCAGCCTGCGCGTTTAAAACAAGCTGGCGAATGCCGCATCGAAAGCGGCTTCCGTAGCACCCTGGGCAATCAAGGCACTCAAATCAGCTTGCCGCTTAACCTGGAATATGGCTTGCTTGATTTTGTCGAAATCCAGGCCAGCCTGCCGCTTGGGGCAGTCAGCACCGGTTCGCTCATGGTGGTGGGTGTGGGAGACTTTACCATTGGATCGCACTTTGACGCCTTGCGCTTTATCAAGCACTTTTATCCGGAACTCCCCAACGTGTACGAGTTTGTGCCATTGCTTAAAGAGCTTTCGGGTGGGGCACGTCTGGGCCTTGCCACCGGAGACGCCAGCAAGGGACTTGGGCAAGGTAAAAACTTTTTCGAATTGATTGGGCTGGCCACCTTTGAGCCGCTCCAGGGCTGGTACGCCCACGTGAACCTTAGACCCCGTATCGAAATCGACAGCAGCGTTCAAAGTGCTTTGTGGTTGAGCACCGTATGGACCCCTAAAGAAGTGCAAGGCATTGGCCCCTTTGCCGAAGTATTTTGGAGCCTGCTTGACCCCATGTACATGACTGCCAGCACCGGCTGCGCCTTTATGACAGGCAAAAAAATAAGCATGACCCTGGCTTTAACATGGGATCTTTTTAACGCTCGCAGCACTTCTGGAAACCTGGTTTTAAACTATCTGGGCACCTACTACTTTTAACACTCTGCATCCCGCCTGTGTTGTAAACTAACGCGATGGTTCTATTTAAACGGCTGGCTGAACGGCTACAGATTGTGCGTGAGGAGCCGCAGACTCTGCAGTTGAGGCTAGACCGATTGATGCCCGCCGCATTCCATGCCGCGCTTGCCAGCGAAAATTTCAAAACCCAGCTCGCGATTGTATATATGCGTTGCTTCGATCTGCCGTCTGCCTATGTGTGGCAACCCGAAACAACGCCAAAGTTCGAACGCTCGGCCGCCGAACTTTTCGACGAGGACATTGTCCATCCGTTACGTGAACGCATCCTGCGCGAGACTCCGGTTTTGGCGGAGGAGCTGGCCGATACCGTGGGGCTGGATGCCCTTTTTGACCTGCCCGATTTTATTGCAGGCCATCCGCACATATACAAAAACCTGGAGTGGACCCGCCCGTACTGGCTGTGGCGGGCCTTTAGGGCGGCCTATTTAAACCGGATGCTTTTTGGCACTTACGACCCACGCCGGGATGCCA